>CAKUFI010000050.1 GCA_934647305.1 uncultured Clostridia bacterium
TCGGCCGCTTCAATCTATGGCGGCCGATGGTCGTGTGCTGTCCGGCGGCAGCCAGTGCGTGCAGGCTCAGCCTGCCGGCACTGCCGACCCGCAGCCCTTGTGGGGCACTATCCCCGAGTTTTTTGACCGCGAAGAATCTGGAGGCTCTAATCTGTGGCCGAAGGATTCGTGTGGCCTCCGCGGCAGCAGGTAGCTGCCGACCTGCCCGACCCGGCAACGCCGGGCACCAATCCGCAGGAAGCTCCTGCGGATTCGAAGACCTCGGCCGCTTCAATCTATGGCGGCCGATGGTCGTGTGCTGTCCGGCGGCAGCCAGTGCGTGCAGGCTCAGCCTGCCGACCTGCCGACCCGCAGCTCTTGTGGGGCACTATCCTCGAGTTTTTTGACCGCGAAGAATCCTGAGGCTTTAATCTGTGGCCGAAGGATTCGCGTGGCCTCCGCGGCAGCAAGTGGCCGTCGGCACTGCCGACCTGCCTATTTCTTCTGGAGCTTGACCGCGTCGGCGATGCCGCCGATGTACTTGCCCATGTAGGCCTCCTCGCTGGTCTTGAAGGGGCCCTCGGGGCGCAGGAAGTTGACGTAGATGGGCGCGGGGCGGCCGGTTTCCCTTTCGCGCTTCGCGATGAAGGCGTACATGCGCTTCTTGAGCGCCTCGACCACCTCGGGCTCTTCCTCGGCCACGTTGTGGTTCTCCTCGGGATCCTTGATGAGGTTGTACAGCTCGACCTCGGGCTTGAAGTGGAAGTCGGGCTCCAGCGCGACCATGAGCTTCCACTCGGGGGTGCGCCAGCCGTGCTTGCGCATCCAGGTGCACTCGGTGATGTAAAACTCGGGCTCCTTCTCGCGCTCCTCGCCGCGCACCAGGGGCAGCAGGCTGCGGCCCTCCATGGGCAGGTTGTTCTCAATGCCCATCAGCTCGAGCAGGGTGGGGGTCACGTCCTTGAGCTGGCAGTAGTCGTCGTAGCGCTTGCCCTCGGGCAGGTGGCCCTTCCAGCGCAGGATCAGCGGCACGACCAGCGTGCAGTCGTACATGCCGTGATGGTCGAAGTAGCAGTCGTGGTCGTACAGCGTCTCGCCGTGGTCGGAGACGAAGATCACGATCGTGTCCTCCTCCAGACCCAGGTCGTGCAGCTTGGTCAGAATCTGCTGGATGCAGGTGTCCATGTAGGTCACGGCCGCGTCATACTGGGCGATCACGTAGTCGGGATTGGTGCAGCCCTCGGGCACCCAGCTCTTGATGTAGTCGCCGAAGGGGCGGAAATCGTACACCTTCTGCATGCGCTTGTCGGCCGGGTCGCACGCGTCGCCCTGGAAGTACATGTCCTTGAAGGGCGCGGGCGCCAGGTAGGGGGAGTGGGGATCCATGTGACGCAGGAACAGCATGAAGGGCTTGTCCTCCTTCGCCAGGCGCTCCAGCTCGGGAATGGCCACATCGTTCAGGTTCTCGGCCTTGTGGGCGCGTCCGTCCTCGTGGTCGGGGCCCCAGCCGGAGAAGCCGATGTACTTGTCATAGCCGCGGCCGGCCGCGTTGCCCTCGAAGCCCACGCAGGTGGTGTTGTAGCCGTTGTCGCGCAGGATCTCGGCCAGCACCGGCACGCCCTCGACGATCGCCGGCTGGGACAGACCCACCACGCCGGTGCCGAAGCAGTCGCGGCCGGTCATCATGTTGGAGTAGCCGGGGGTGGTCGGGATGTGCGCGCTGAAGCAGTGGTTGAAGGTCACGCCGCCCTCGGCATACCTGCTGATGTGGGGAGTGGTCAGGCGGGAATAGCCGTAGTGGCTCATATGGTCGCGGCGCAGGCTGTCAATGCCGAAGAACAGCAGGTTCGGTTTTTTGCTCATATCGGTTTCCTCCTGTGTAGGTCGTTTATTCAGATTCCCTGGACGCGCGGGTCGTACACGGAGACGCGCTTTCCTTCGCGGGCGGACAGGTAGCAGGCGAGCACCAGGCGCAGCGTGTCGCGGCCCTCCTCGGCGGTGCAGATCGGCGCGCCGCCCTTCAGGAACTTGGCCATCGGCTCGGCCTGCCAGCCCAGCCGCGCGCCGTGCGCCTTCGGGCTTTCCAGGCCGCTGTCCGTCCAGTCCGCGTCGCCCTCCCTGTACCACTTGAGGCCGGGCATGCTCGGCCGGGGCAGGCGGGTGGAGGGGTTGTCGCCAAAGTACTGCTGGATCGAGCCCTTTTCGCAGTAGACCTCGGTGGTGATCTCGGCCGCGTCGCAGGTGAACGAGCAGCTGATCTCGCAGATCAGGCCGTTTTTGTACTTGAACAGCGCCACCGCGTTGTCGTTGACGATCTTCGGGTTGAGCATGGTGCTCATCTCGCAGGAGACGGTTTCAGGCATGCCGAACATCCACAGCATCAGGTTGATCGGGTGCGCCGAATCGTCGGCGAAGATGTCCCGGTTGTGCTTCGGGTCGACGTGCCAGGTGTTTTCGAAGTTGTCCCAGACCTGGGTGGGCAGCGCGTGGCGGCGGCGGAACAGGCAGGTCTTGCCCAGCGCCTCGCTCCGCACCAGCTCGCGGATTTTCTGGTTCTGCGGGTCGGTGCGCATCTGCCAGCCCATGGTGAAGCGCACGCCGTGATCGCGGACGGCCTTGACGATGCGGTCGGCCTCGTCCATGGTCAGCGCCATGGGCTTGTAGAGGATGACGTCCTTGTGCGCGGCGGCCGCGGCTTCGACCAGCGGGGCGTGCAGGTCGGTCTCCGAGGTGATGATCACGGCGGAGACCTCCCTTGAAAGAATATCGTTCAGCCCGGGCACGAACTCGATGCCGAAGTCCGCGCAGCTCTTCCGCCCGCGCTCCTCGTCGTGATCCCAGCCGCACACGGGCGCGACGCCCATCGCGGGGTGATCGAGCCACTGCCGGGCAATGGCGCCGATGTGGCCGTGGGCAAAGCCCAGTATCGCAAGCTTGATCATCTCAGGCTCCTCAGCGGGCGTTCATGCCCTTCAAAATGGCGTTCATGTAGCCGTAGCTCTCGCTGGCGATGGCCTGCGCCTGCTGCACGGTCAGCTCGGGGCCGATGACCTCCAGGCAGACCGGGCCCTGATAGTCCGCGTCGACCAGCACCTTGAAATAGGCGGCCAGGTCGATGTCGCCGCGTCCGCAGGCCTGCAGCGCCGGAACGCCCGGGGCCGGACCCTCGCCCTTGCAGTCGCGGATGTGGATGTGCTTCACGCGGGAAATGACCTGGGGCAGCGCCTCTTCAGGCTTCTCGCCCGCGCGCCAGATGTGGCTGGGATCCATGTCCACGCCGAAGGAGTCCAGCGGAATCTCGTTCATCGCGCGCAGGGTGGTGGGGGTGTCGTGGATGGCGTTGCCCACATGCGCCTTGGTACACAGGGTCACACCGTACTGCGCGGCCAGCTCGGCGCGCGCGCGCAGGGTGGCAATCGAGTTCACCACGTCCTCTTCCACGTCCATCTTGCCGCCGGGGCCCACGTTGACCACCGGAATGCCCAGGTACTGCGCCGCCTTGAAGGCCTTGGTCAGGCGCGCCTCGTCGAGAGAGGCCACCTCCATCGACAGCAGCTCCACGCCCGCCTCCAGCGCCCAGGCCTTGATCAGCGGGGCCTGCGTCTCCCAGGCGTCAAGCACCAGGTGCTCACACATGCCCGCGATCGCCGACAGCTCCACGCCGTCGTAGCCCGCCAGCTTGACCGCCTTCATCGCGTCGCGCGCATTCAGCATTTTGAAAAGTACCGTATTGACTCCCAGTTTCATAAGAACCCTCCTTGCGTGTTTTTCTCGGTAAGCTCATTATACACTCGAGCTTTTTCTCGCGCAACCGGAAACTATCTCCGCCCTTCACTTGAGAACGGATTTTGCATAATTGCTCCCCGCTGCGCACAATCCGGTCGGCAGGGCCGACTGCCACTTGCTGCCGCCGGCCGGGCAGTGCCCGGTTCCGTTTGCTGCCGCCGGACAGAACACGAACCCAGCCGCCATATATTGGAGCGGCTGGGTTCTTCGCCGGGCAGTGCCCGGTTCCACCTGCTGCCGCCGGATAGAACACGAACCCAGCCGCCATAAATCAGAGCGGCTGGGTTCTTCGAATCCGCAGAATCCTCTGCGGATTGCAGGGGCGGACGCTGTCCGCCGCGGGCTGGGGGAGGCTCCGCATTCGCTTCGCGCTCCCCCAGACCCCCACCGAAGTTTGTCTGCTGCCGACCCGGGCAGGCCGGGTTTCCGTACAGAAAGATCCGCCCTCCAAAAAGGAGAGCGGGTCATGATAAGGTCACCCGGTTTACAGGCCGAATTCCTCGGCAAGATTTGCCCAGTGCGCATCCGTCAGTATGCCGCAGTCGCCAAACGCAGTGGCCTGTTCTTTGGAGATCGTGCCCTCCTGCAGCGACTTGCGCAGGCAGCGATAGATGTAGTCCTCGTTTTCGCCCGCCGCGAAAAGTCACGATCATATTCTGAACATTCGCGGTATCGCGTGATCATATTCTGCACATTTTGGTATTTGGGCGCGTTCAGGGCAAAAAAGCACCCGGCCGAGCGCTTCGACCGGGTGAAGTGGCGATTATTTCTTGCCCGTGCTGATGTCGGGCAGGCGGGTGGTGTGGGTATCCGCAAGGCGAGTCCAGGAGACCGGGCGATAGGCCCAGCGGACGGCCTGACGGATGACCTTCTGCACGTTCGCGTCGTAGTAGGCGGGATAGGTCTCGTGGCCGGGCTGGAAGTAGAAGATGCGGCCCTGACCGCGGTGCCAGCAGCAGCCGCTGCGGAACACCTCGCCGCCGGGAACCCAACTCACGAACACCAGCTCCTCGGGAGCCGGGATGTCGAAGTGCTCGCCGTAGGTTTCCTCGGCCGGCAGCTCGAAGTACTCGCCCAGGCCCTGCGCGATCGGGTGCGCCAGATCCATGACCCACAGGCGAACCATCTCGCCGTCCTCGCGCCAGCGCAGGTAGCCGGTGTTGGTGCCCATCAGCTTGCGGAAAATCTTGGAGCCGTGGCCCGAATGCAGCACGATCAGGCCCATGCCCGCGTTCACGCGGTCGTACACGCGCTGCACGATCTCGTCGGCGACCGCCTCGTGCTTGCAGTGACCCCACCACAGGAGCACGTCGGTATTGTCCAGCACCTCCTGGGTCAATCCGTGCTCCGGCATGTCCAGCGTCGCGGTGCGAACCTCCATGTCCTCTTCCCTGCCCAGGAAGTCGGCGATGCAGCCGTGGATGCCCTTGGGATAAAGGGCGGCGACCTTCGCGTCAACCTGCTCGTGCCAGTTTTCATTCCATACGGTAACTCGAATCATCGGTGATTTCCTCCTGTAATGAATCGCGTTCGTTTACCAGCTTGTCAAAAAAGTTTTGACAAGCTGGTGGACGGGGAAGCAAGCTCCCCCGCCACTGCCACCCTCTCCAGTCTCCGCTAAAAATCAAAGATTTTTCGGGCGCGGAGCCTGCAGGGAAACGATTTTTGCTCTGGAAAATGGAATTTTCCGGCGCAAAAATCGCCCCGTGCCCACCGTACATGCCGCTGGGCACGATTGAAAGTTCGAGCGGGCTGCGGCCCTCTCGAGCTCTCCCGAGTTTTTTGACAGTCTGTCACGCCGTCATTTTAACACATTCCTTCTCCCCGCGCAAGAGATTCCCGCCCGAAATGCAGAACTTTTTCCGTCCGGAGAACCGCGCAAAGAAAAACGGATTCGGGCAAGGTTTGTTGTTGACATGTAGTGTTGAATGTGCTAAACTGTTTTCGAAAAATTTTTCGTGTGCAAAGGAGGAATGAAACCATGCTCAACTGCAACGTCAGGGATTACGGCGCGGTCGGCGACGGTGTGACGATGGACACGGTCGCCCTTCAGGCCGCCATTGACGAGTGCGGCAGGTGCGGCGGCGGACGGGTCACCCTGGCCGATGGCCGCTTCCTGTCCGGTACCCTATACATGAGAAGCGGCGTGGAGCTGCGCATCGAGCACGACGCGGTGCTGCTGGGCTCGGCCGACGGAAACGACTTCCCGGAGCTTGAGACCACGTTCTGGCGCACCGAGTACGCCCCCCGCTTCAACAAGCGCTGCTTCATCTACGCCGAGGGCTGCGAGGACATCGCCCTCACCGGCCGCGGCGCGATCGACTGTCAGGGCGAGGCCTACGTCGACCCGCTGCCTGAGGAAAAGCAGACGCTCTGGAGCTATTCGCGCAAGCCGCACCCGGCGGGAGAGGACGGTCTGGTGCACATCGACGGCCGCGCCCACGACCCCATGCGCGTCAGCCTGAGTCCCGGCCGCGTGGTATTCTTCATCGGGTGCAGAAACGTGCTGGTCGAGGACGTGACCATGCGCAATCAGCCCGCCGGCTGGAGCTACTGGATCTGCGACTGCGACAACGTACACTTCCACCGCGCGCAGGTGCTGGCCTCGGTCGAGTTCCCGAACAACGACGGCATCCACATCAACTGCTGCCGAAACGTCACCGTGTCCGACTGCAACATCACCTGCGGCGACGACGGCGTCGTGGTGCGCGCCTACTCGCTGCCGCTGTACAAAAACACCGTCTGCGAAAAGGTCACCGTGACCGGCTGCAACATCACCAGCCACGCCTGCGGCATCCGCATCGGGTGGATCAACGACGGCGTGATGCGCAACTGCACCTTCTCCAACCTGACCATCACCGAGTCGAACATCGGCCTGGGGCTGTACCTGCCCGGCAATGATTCTCCCCTGCGCTCGAGCGATCAGGGCGAGGAGGCCACGCACATGCAGAACCTGAGCTTCTCGAACATCGTCATGGACAGGATATACTATCAGCCGGTGCGCATCCAAGTGTGCGAGCACAACCTGTGCAAGGCCATCGAGGACATTTACTTCACCAACATCCGCGCCGTCAGCGGCCAGGGCCCGGTCGTCGAGGGCCGGCCCGGCGGCTTGGTCAGGAACATCTACTTCACCGACTGTCACTTCACCCAGCTGCCCTACGACCAGTTCGGCAACAAGTTCGGCGACCGCCTAGCCAGGCGCAACACCGAGCAGAAGCCGCCCCTGTTCCGCTGCGTGGAGAACCTGTCGCTCTCCGGCACCGACTTCACCGTGCGGTAAAATAAGTTTCTCAAGGCACACAACCCCATCCCAGATATTGTAAGGAGGATTTTCCCATGCTCAACTGCTTTGTCAAGGACTACGGCGCACTCGGCGACGGCGTGACCATGGACACCAAAGCGCTTCAGGCCGCCATTGACGACTGCGCCAGTCACGGCGGCGGACGCGTCACCCTCGCCGAGGGACGCTTCCTGTCCGGCATGATCCGCCTGAAGGACGGCGTGGAGCTGCGCATCGAGCGCGATGCGGTGCTGCTGGGCTCGACCGACGGCAACGACTATCCCGAGATCGTGACCGACTTCTGGCGCACCGAGTACGCCCCCCGCTTCAACAAGCGCTGCTTCATCTACGCCGAGGGCTGCGAGGACATCGCCATCACCGGCCGCGGCGCGATCGACTGCCAGGGTGAGAACTTCATGGAGCCGCTCCCCGAGGAGCGCGCGATGAAGGCCATGTGGCCCTACGCCCGCAAGCCCCATCCGACTGGCCCCGACGGCCTGGTGCACATCGACGGCCGCGCCCACGATCCGGGCACGGTCAGCCTGACCCCCGGCCGCGTGGTGTTCTTCATCGGGTGCAGAAACGTGCTGATTGAGGACGTGACCATGCGCAATCAGCCCGCCGGCTGGAGCTACTGGATCTGCGACTGCGACAACGTGCACTTCCACCGCGCCCAGATTCTGGCCTCCGTGCTCTACCCCAACAACGACGGCATCCACATCAACTGCTCCCGGAACGTCACCGTGTCCGACTGCAACATCACCTGCGGCGACGACGGCATCGTGGTGCGCGCCTATTCCGCACCGCTGCACCAGTACAAGCCCTGCGAGAAGGTCACCGTGACCGGCTGCAACATCACCAGCCACTCGGGCGGCATCCGCATCGGCTGGTATGACGACGGCGTAATCCGCAACTGCACCTTCTCCAACCTCAACATCACCGACTCCACCGTCGGCATCGACCTGCGCCTGCCCAACACCCCCACCGCCGTGCTCGCCGCCACAGGAAAGAATGAAGCGGACTTCTATGCCTACGGACGGGGCCTCCTGCCCGACAGCGGCCGCGGCAGCGACCAGGGCGACGAGGATACGCTGGTTGAGAACCTCAGCTTCTCCGACATCACCATGGATCGCGTGTTCTACGAGCCGGTTTACATCAACCTGGGCGAATACAACCGCTGCGAGGCCGTCCGCAACCTGTACTTCAGCAACATCCATGCCTTCGCCGCGCACATGCCCGCCATCATCGGCCGCGAGAACTGCCACGTGCAGAACGTCTACTTCACCAACTGCCACTTCACTCAGATCGACCGCTCGACCATCCCGGACGAGAAGGTCGGCCCCCACTGCGGCCGCGAACACACGCTGCAGCCCTATTTCCGCTGGGTGGATAACCTGGTGCTCAACCAGGTCGCCTTCACGGTCAAGTAATCCATTCCATACGAAAATCCTCCTCCGGACACGTCCCGGGGGAGGATTATTCTGTCTTCCGACGCCCCTAGTTCGCGAAGAGCACGAGCTGGCTGGCGGGGTCGCTGGCCTGCACGCTCTGGCGAACCTCCGAGCCGGAAAGGTAGTACTCGACGCGCCGGGCGGTGTACTGATAGATCTCGGCGAAGGTGACCTGCCCGTCGCCGTTCGCGTCGGCCTTGAGCTGGGTCTTCTTGTCGCGGATGAGGTCCCAGCCCGCGCCCTCGGCCAGACTGCGCGCCAGCACGGTGGCCACGCCGCTCTCGTCCGCGCCGCCGGTAAAGCGCAGGCGGTAGCTGTCCTGACCGGCCGCTGAGGAGGTCAGCACCAGGAACCGCCCCTGACTCAGCCCGTCGAACGCGCCTTCGCCCGCGCCGATGAACGTGCCGCTCTGGCAGCAGTCGAGTATGACCACCACCTGGCCGGGAATATCCTCAAGCAGGCTGCGCAGCTGTTCCGGGTAGATGCGCGTACCGTCGTGCAGCTCCAGAAACGCGCCGCTGTCGTCCGCGTCGCCGTGGCAGTTGATGTACAGAAGCGACACGTCGTTCTCGGTCGCGCCGTAGAAGGCCAGGCTCGCGCCGCGCAGTATCTCCTCCATCGTGCTGTCGATCTGCATGCGGACCTGATAGGCCGCGCCCTCGATCGACTGGGCCATGAGCAGGTCGGCAATGCCCTGCGTGGTGTTTCGGTTTCCCTCGCGCACGCGGCCGTCCACGTAGTTCTCCTCGCCCAGCACCAGCGCGCGGTAGACCGCCCGGGGCGGCAGGACAGACACGCTGAACTCGGCAGTCAGACCGTCGGCACTCTCGGCGGTCACGGTGGCCTCGCCGGTGGAAAGCGCCTGCACCTGGCCGCTTCCGTCCACCTGAACCACGTCCGGATCGGAGCTTGTCCAGGTCAGCTGCCTGCTGGTGGCGTTTGAGGGGGAGAAGCGCACGTCGAGCGCCTGCGTGTCGCCCAGATGGAGCGTCACCTCGGGCGTGACGGCGATCAGCTTTTTCAGCGCGACCGGCTTGACGATGACGGTCATCACCGCGCGCGCGCCGCTCGCGAAGGCGAAGATCTGCGTGCTGCCCGCGCTCACGGCGGTCACTGTGCCGCTTGAGGAGACCACGGCCACGCTGGGGTCGGCGCTCGAGTAGGCCACGTCGGGCAGGGCGTTTGACGGCTCCAGATTGACGGCAAGCTGCTGCTTTTCGCCCACGGCGAGCACAGCGCTGACCGGATACATCGAGACCGAACGCGGCCTGGACATATTCCTCTCGGGCATGCTGAGCACCAGGCGGTAGGAGCCGGTGTTGTTCGAAAAGGCGTTGACGCGCAGGTAATAGGTGCTTCCGGCGGTCAGGTAGGCCGTGATGCTGAAGTTGGGGTCGCTTGGGAAGAGCAGGTCGTCGTCCACCTGCAATGTCAGCCCGGTCGAGGAGAGCAGGTAGCCCTGCGTGTCCAGCACGCCGCCCCCCACGCTCTCGGTGCGCATCGTGTACCAGCCGGAGGAGGGCGCGACGAAGCGGAAATAGTGCGTGTCGCGGGGGCGCAGCAGCGTGCGGGAATAGACCGCGCTCTCGCTGCGCAGGTCGATGGGCAGGTCGATGCACTGGCCGTACTTCTGCAGCATGACCTCGAGCGTAACCTCTTCCTCCCGGCCCGAAGGGCACAGCGCGTACAGTATCGCGGTCTGGCCCGCGGTCAGTTCATACTCGACGCATACCCGCCCGGTTCCGCCCGCGCGGCGCAGGGGGTACTCCTCCTCGGGCAGGCGCAGCTCCAGCTCGACCAGCACGTCCTTTGAAAAGGCATAGAAGCGATACACGCCGTCCTGCGCCGGGGTGAACAGGTAGGGCATGGGCTGCACGGATTCGACGCAGGTCTGGCGCGTGTTGGTGAACAGGGTCACGTTGGAGGCGGTGTTCTCCTCCTCCGCCCAGGCCGGATGAAACGCGAACAGCGCTGCCGAACACAGCAGCGCGAACGCGAACAGGCGGTACAGGCGGCCCTTGGTCAAATCAATCAGTCCTTCGTGAGATAGCTTCCGGCGACATAGCCCTCAACCCGCGCGGTGCGGATGTAACTCCACTCGCCCTCCTCGCGCACGACAATCACGCGGGCGCCGCTGGGCAGCGACGCGACGATCTCGCCGTCCGTCGAGGGCGAAGAGCGCACGTTGAGCGTGGAGAAGGCGGTGGCCAGGCGCACGGTGGCGTAGACCTCGCCCTCGGCCAGCTCCGGCAGGTCGGCCTGCTGGGAGGCGAACAGCTCGCCCAGGGGCGCGCGCTGCGCGGTGGTCAGGTTTTGCGTCTCAAACGTCAATCCAGGATAGTAGAACGCCAGGATCTCCTGCGCGCTCTTGCCGTACTCCCCGGCCATCCACTGCGCGCCGCGCTGACTCATGCCCACGCCGTGGCCGAAGCGCCGCATCGAAAGGATAAAGCCCTCGACCGCGCCGTCGTCGCCCGTCGGGGTCTCAACCGACACGATCTCATAGTCGCCGCCGTTCAGGGACAGCCCCAGCTGATCCTTGAGCTGATCGTACACGTCCAGCTCATACGCGAACGTGCGGTCGACCACCTCCGGCTCGCCCAGCGTCTCGCCGCGAATCGTGCGGCTGACCGTCCGGTTGTTGACCGCCGCGCGCAGCAGCTCCTCAATCGGAATCTCCTCGTACTCGACCGTCACCGGGCAGGCGCTGAGGGTATACTCGATGCGCAGCTTGGTATACATCCGGCTGGGCTCGGCGAACTTGGGATCGTGCCCGGTCACGGAGACGACCGTGTCCAGGAAGATGTTCTGCGCGTCGTCGTCATAGCCCAGCGAGGCCAGCTCCTCAGCGGCCGCGGCCTTCATCCAGCCGGCCAGCAGCTCGGGCACGCCGCTTCCGTCCGGGCGGATGGTCAGCGACTTGACCAGGCTGCTCGGGTTTTCCAGGTCGTAGGGGTCGTCATGCACGTCCAGATAACCGTAGGCGCTGCTGTCGCCCGAGCCGAAGATGTCGCCGGGCAGCGCGGTCTGACCGCCGTTGCTGGCGGTATAGAAGCAGCTGGCGTACTGGCCGTTATACAGGCCGACGAGGCCGCGCGTCTGGCTCACCGCGTCGATCGCGTTCTGATAGTCCGCGTTGTAGCCGTAAAATACCTGATCGGCGGTGGTGTCCACCACGTCGTAATCCCGCAGCGAGGCGCTTTCCCGGCGCTGCAGGGCATAGGTTCGCGCCGCAACGGCCTGTGCCTTGAGCGCCTCCAGCGGGAAGGAATCGCTCATCTCATAGGGCACCACGCCGCACAGGTAATCCTCTATGTCGATCGTCAGCACGCACCTGAGCGCGCCGCCCTGCGCCGAAACGGTCAGATCGCCCATGTACAATCCGCCCTTGGCGCTGCCCTCGATGTACGCGCCCGTCTCGCCCTCGGAGGGGTGCCGGGCGAAGGTCACGCTGTTGCCCAGGCGCATCGTGAAGCCGCCCACCTTCATAAACACCGCGTCCTGCTGGGCCAGCAGTGTCAGCGTCGTGTCCCGGTCAAAGCGCATGCCCGCGTCGCCGTCCAGGCTGTAGTCGCCCGCCAGGCGTACGTTCAGTTCAGCCGGCTCGCCCAGCGATTTAAGATATACCCTCAGCGCGCCGTCGGTACGCTTTTCCCCCTCCGCGGAGGCAAAGGAGTACGCAAGCAGCATGAGCGCCGCCAGGAAAATACTCAGTATCCATCGTTTCTTCAATCAGATCAACCTCCAGTGCCTCAAAAGGCCCATATTCATGATAACACAAGCATGGCCGCTTTTCATTGGAAATTACAGACATTGCGGTGAGTTTTGCGAAAAATCTTCTTTTGTCTGTTGGACGCGCGCCAGGCCCCCGGGGTTCCACCGGGCAGGCTGAGCCTGCACGCACTGGCTACCGCCGGGTCTGACGACGACCATTGGCCGCCATAAATTGAAGCGGCCAAGGTCTTCGAATCCGCGCAATTCTGCGCTGATTGCCGGTCGGCGTTGCCGACTTACGTTGCCGCCGAGTAGACCGAGTCTGCATTCGCTGGCTGCCGCCGATTCCGGCGACGAATTCGGGAAGCATACATTGAACTTCCCGAATTCTCCGGTTTTCCGGGATTCCCCGGAAAACGTATGTCGGCACTGCCGACTGCGCACTTGCTTCCGCCGGGTCGGCAGGGCCGACTGCCACTGGCTGCCGCCTCTCCGATCGACGACCGACCTTCCCATGGGATGCCCCGTTGCTCCGCCGTAAGGCTCTCCTGAAAGCGGCCGAGGGATTCATAGTCCTTGCGGGGGCAGTCGCTCCCCCGGAATATGTAGGTATGACATGCCGCGGTCCAGGCTTGAGCAGACACCTTTCCTCGCAGGATAGGCATAGTCGGCGCTGTCGCTGAAGACCGCCGGAGAGTCGTATGTCCAGGCCAGCCCGAACGCGCTCCGCCCTGCCTCAAAACTTTTTTTGAAAAAAGGGGTTGACAAAGCGCTGGAAACATGGTAGAATACATTTCGTTGTCAGCCACAACGCACATCGCGGGGTAGAGCAGCTCGGTAGCTCGTCGGGCTCATAACCCGGAGGTCGGGGGTTCAAATCCCTCCCCCGCAACCATTTGGCGGCGTAGCTCAGTTGGCTAGAGCATTCGGTTCATACCCGGAGTGTCACCGGTTCAAATCCAGTCGCCGCTACCACAAAACACCAGCTTCAATCGAAGCTGGTGTTTTCATTTGCCCCTGCAGCGGAGGCTCCCGGGGTGATGCGCTTCGCCCTGAATAACTGCCGCCGGACAGCAGGCACGGTGACTGCAGTCCTCGTGGACAGCAATCAGGGAGCAGATTCAGCCAGACCTGCAGCAGCGTAGTCGGCGCTGCCCGACATGTGTTTTCCGGGACTCCCCGGAATACCGAAGAAACCAGCCGCTCCAATCTATGGCGGCTGGTTTCATGTTCTGCTTGCCCGGCGGCAGCTAGTGCACGCAAGCTTAGCCTGCCCACAGAATTCGAGAAGTCCAATTTATGCTTCCTGAATTCGTCGCCAGAAACGGCGGCAGCAACCGGCAGTCGGCCCTGCCGACCTGTGTTACTCGATGAGTCCGCTTTCCTTCAGCAGCAGCTCGACGTCCGTGCCGTGCACCTTCTTGAGCAGGATCTTCATCGCTTCCTTCTCGATCAGCGACAGCTTCGCGTCGGTCAGCGGCTTCTTGTCCAGCGCGTAGTAGCAGGCGCGCAGCAGCTCACGCACGTCATACTTGCTGCCCCAGACCTCGGGCACGCCGCGGTCGACGTTCAGCAGCGTATACACCGATTCCATGCCTGTGCGCATCGAATACTCGGTGGTGAAGATGGTGTCGCGCGGGGTTTCGGCGAACTGGCCGATGAAGGCGAAGTTCACCGCGCCGTCCGGCACAACCTTCGGCCGGTCGGATTCCTTGCGGGGCTGGAAGAAGGCGTTGATGTAGGGCATGAAGCAGGTGGTGGTGTTGCAGGCTTCCTTCGCCAGGGTCTCAATGCGATCCTCCGGCACGCCGATGTGGTACAGCCATTCGCGGCAGACCTCCTCGCCGGTGCAGTCGCGCATCGCCTTCTTGACGTAGTTGCCTTCCTTATTGGTGTTCAGGGAGTACAGCCACACGAGCACCATGTTCTTGTCCTGGGACTTGAACTGCGGCTGGCGGTTGATCGTCCAGGAGAGGTACCAGTTGTCGGTGCTGTCCTTGACGGTCACGATGCCGCCGGTGGTCACCTTGCCGCTGCGCGGATCGCGCTTGCAGACGTTCATGATGTGCTCAATGACTTCCTTGTTCGAGGTGGCCACGGTCGCGCTCATCCAGTTGGTCGCGTCCACGTCGGTGCAGAATTTGTCGGGGTTGCCATACTCGCCGTGCTCGGCCTGCGCCGCGATGGCCTTCCACATATCCCAGGACTCGCCGCAGCCGTTCTTCACGCCGGACAGGTCGGGCGCGTGGGTCTGGTCGCCGTAGCAGGAGGTGTCGGTGCAGCAGCCGTTGGTGATGAACACCAGGTCGTCCTCGGTCAGGTCGATGGCCTGCTCCCTGCCGTCCTTCACGTAAACCAGCTGGCGCGCCACCTTCTTATCGCCCTCGGTCTTGATCACGACGTTCTTCACGTCCACGCCGTACTCGACCGTCACGCCGTGGCTCTCCAGGTACTTCACCAGCGGCAGGATCATGCTCTCGTACTGGTTATACTTAGTGAAGCGCAGGGCGCTGAAGTCGGGCAGGCCGTCGATGTGGTGCACATAGCGGCACAGATACCGCTTCATCTCCAGCGCGCTCGACCAGCGCTGGAAGGCGAACATGGTCTGCCAGTACAGCCAGAAGTTGGTCTTCCAGAAGGAATCAGGCAGCACGTCGGAAATCTTCTTATCCTCCAGGTCCTTTTCAGGGGTCATGAACAGCTTGGACAGCGCCAGCGCAGAATCGCGATCCAGCTCGAACTTTTTATCGGTATGCGCGTCCTCGCCGCGCTTGACCGTCGCGCGGCACAGGGAGTAGTTCGGGTCGTGCTTGTTGAGCCAGTAGTACTCATCCAGCACCGACACGCCCTCCGTCTCGATCGAGGGCACGTCGCGGAACACGTCCCACATGACCTCGAAGTGGTTGTCCATCTCGCGACCGCCGCGCATGTAGAAGCCCTTGGTCACGTCCTTGCGGCCGTCGCAGCTGCCGCCCGCCAGTTCAAGCTTCTCCATCAGGTGAATGCGCTCGCCCTTCATCTGGCCGTCGCGAACCAGGTAGAACGCCGCGGTCAGGCCGGCCAGACCGGTGCCAATGATATATGCCGATTTCTTATCAACGCCTTCCGGCTTTTCGGGACGCGCGAAGGATTCATAATTGCCAGCGGAATAATACATAATCAAGACCTCCTGTGTTTCTTATGGCTCTTATTATACCCGTTTTCAGGCACTCTACAACGGACAGAATCGCCCCCGTGCCGAAAATCCCGACACGCGGCGGCAGGTGCGCAGAATTGCGACAAATCTGCCCAATTGTCTGGTCGGCAGGCAGGCTGAGCCTGCACCCACCTGCTGCCGCCGGACAGAACACGAAACCAGCCGCCATAGATTGGAGCGGCTGATTTCTCCGGTTTTCCGAAATTCTCCGGAAAACTCCTGTCGGCATTGCCGACGCGGGCAGGCTGAGCCGATACCCGAAGCAATTTCGCATTGAGAATCCGATCTGGATATGCTACAATAGACGAGCGACAAATCAAGCAAACGAGGTGTGCCTGTGCGCAAGAAAAAAATTCTGATGCTGACCACCGGGGGCACGGTGGCCTCCGCCAGCAGCGAGGACGGTCTGTCTCCGCAGCTGCGCGGCGAGCAGCTCCTGTCCTTCTGCCCGGGAATCCTGGATGAGGCGGACGTAACCATCGAGTCGGTGCTTTCGCTGGACTCGAGCAACATGCAGCCGGAGCACTGGACGCTGCTGGCCGAGCGCATTGTGGAGCGGCGGCGCGATTACGACGGCGTGGTCATCACCCACGGCACCGACACCATGGCCTATACCTCCTCGGCGCTGAGCTTCATGCTGTGCGGCATCCGCATTCCGGTCATACTGACCGGGTCGCAGAGCCCGATCGGCGAACCCGGCTCGGACGCGCCAAGGAACCTGATACAGGCCTTTTACACCGCCATGGACGCGCGGTTTGCGGGCGTGTACGTGGTGTTCTGCGGGCGGATTATCAAGGGCTGCCGCGCCAGCAAGGTGGACACGGTGTCGCTGGACGCCTTCCGCAGCATCAACGTGCCCGAGGCGGCGCTGTTCGCGGGCAAACGCATCTGCGTCTATCACCTGGATCCCGTGCCTGCACAGGAGAGCTTTCACCTGGGCGCGTGTCCGAAGGTGCTGCTGATGAAGCTGATCCCCGGCATGGATCCGCACATACTGGACTATGTGGCCCAGATGGACATCCGCGCGCTGGTGCTGGAGTGCTTCGGTTTTGGCGGCGTGCCCATCGCCATGCGCAGCCTGATCGGCAAGCTGCACATGCTGGAGAAAAAGGGCATCATCTCCGTGGGCACCACCCAGTGCTCGGGCGGCTACAGCAACATGAGCACCTACGAGGTGGGGCGCAAGGCGCTGATGGAGGGCGTAATCTGCGCGGGTGACATGACCTATGAGGCCATCGTGGCCAAGCTGATGTGGCTGTGCAGCTTTGAGAGCGACACGCACCGCATTCAGGAGCTGTTTTTGACCAACCTGTGCGGCGAGCTGAGCGAGGAGACATTGAACGAGGAGTGAATACAAATGAATTTCAACGCGCTGACTGAATACCTGAAGACGCTCGAGGGCGAGCTGGGCCTGGCCGGATACGACTGCGCAGTCTATCTGGACGGCGGCGAGGTCTACCGCCGGATGGAGGGCTATGCCGACCGCGAGACGCGCCGCCCCATCGCCCATGACACGATCTACCGCATGTTCTCGATGACCAAGCCGATCACCTGCACGGCGGCGATGCAGCTCTATGAAAGGGGCAAATTCCTGCTGACCGACCCGCTGGGCAACTACCTGCCCGAATTCCGCGAGATGACGGTGCGCGAGGGAGACTCGCTTCGCCCCGCCAGGAACCCGATCACGATACGCAATCTGTTCACCATGTCGGCCGGGCTGACCTACGACCTGGACTCGCCCTCCATGCAGGCCATGATGCGCGAGACGGACATGCGGTATACCACCCGGCAGCTCGTGCAGGCGCTGGCGAAGGAGCCGCTGACCTACGACCCGGGCGAACACTGGGCCTACTCGCTGGCGCACGACGTGCTGGGCGCGCTGATCGAGGAGGTATCCGGCCTGCCGTTCGAGGAGTACCTGCAGAGGCACATTTTCGCGCCGCTGGGCATGAAGGACGCGCACTTCTTCGTGCCGGAGGACAAGCTGGGCCGCGTGGCCTACCGCTACGGCTGCGAGCGCGGGAAGGCGCCCGTGCGCGAGGCCTATGAAAACGTCTATCAGCGCTCCCCCAACTGCCGCTCGGGCGGCGCGGGGCTGAGCTGCACGCTGGACGACTACGCCCGATTCGCCTGCGCCCTGTGCCGGGGCGGCTGGTGCGAGCAGACGCATACCCGCATCCTGGGCAGCGCAACCGTGCGCCTGATGCGGGAAAACCAGCTTTCCGACGTGCAGATGCGCGACTTTCACTGGGTGCAGTACGCGGGCTACGGCTACGGCCTGGGCGTGCGCACGCTCGTCTCCCGCGCGGGAAGCGGCAGTCCGGGCGGCCTGGGCGAGTTCGGCTGGGGCGGCGCGGCGGGCACCTACGCGCTCATCGACCCGGAATACCGCCTGGTCATGCTCTTCGGCCAGCAGTCCTCTCCCAACTTTGAGAACGTGGTTCAGCCCCGTATCCGCAACATACTCTACCGCTGTCTGGAGGAGGTGTGACGCATGCTCGAGTTCCGATACCGCGTCACGGAGGAAGACTACCTCCGCTTCAACCGGGAGTTCATGCTGCATTCCAAAGGCGGAAAAACAATTCTGTGGACTTACCGCCTGACCGCGATCATCTGCTCGGCCTGCTTTGTGCTGCTGGCGGCGCTTGTAGGCGACCTTCGGAAGGCCGCGGCGCTCGCTGCCGGGCTGGCGCTCTTCTGCGCCGCGATGTGGCTGAACGCAAAGAAGCTGCTGCTTCGCACCTGCGACCGGTCGGTGCGCCGCCTGCAAAGGGACGGGAAGCTGCCCTACTCGGAGACGGGCACGCTGACCTTCTCGCAGGACGACATCCGCGAGAAAAACGCGCAGTCCACCGCAGCTTATCACTATGACGCAATCGAACGGACAGTGCTTTCGCGCGGCGCGGTCTACGTCTTTTTCAGCGCCATGCAGGCGTTTATCCTGCCCGAATCGGCGTTTTCAGGCGACGAAGAGCGGCAGGCGCTGCTCGGCCTCCTGAAGGAAAAGACGCGCAAGCCGGTCGAGGTGTGGGAGCAACAAATGCGCACATGAGGGGTTCACAGCCGAAAAATCCGAGGAAGGAAGATGCGCCAAGATGTTTGAGTTTCAATATCGCGTCACAGAGGAGGAATATCTCCGCTTCAACCGGGACTGCGCGCTGCACTCCGGGAGCTGGCAAAGGGCAATAAGGAGCAGGCGCCTGAACCCCATTATTTACTCTGCCTGCCTTGTGCTGATCGCTGTGCTCTATGAGCTCTGGCTGATCGCCGCAATTGTCGCGGCCGCGGCCATTCCGGTCTGCCTCATTGCCTGGCTGAACGCGAAGAGCAGCATTCTGCGCAGGTGTGACCGGGCGGTTCTTCAAAAAATAAAAAGCGGGTCGCGTCTCTATCCGGCGGCACCCGGCACGCTGACCTTCACCGAGGAGCACATCCACGACGAAAACCCGGATCTGATCACCATCTGCCCGTACCATACGGTGGAAAGGCTGATACTCTGCCGCGGCGCGGTCTATGTGTTCTACAGCTACATACAGGCGTTCATCCTGCCCGAATCGGCGTTTTCAGGCGACGAGGAGCGGCAGGCGCTGCTCAACTTCCTGAAGGAGAAGACGTGCAAGCCGGTCGATGTGTGGGAGTAATGTTCCGCAAGAACGCCGATGCGAGGCAGCTGCGCTGCCTCGCATCGGCTCCCTGGGGAGGGCGGCCTGAACGGCGCGCGCCTCCCCAGACCCCACTCACGGCTCCTATGGAGCCGCAGAGAAGCGATTCCCTGCGGGGAATCGCATTTTACAGACGGCTGCGGCCGCCCCGCAGGGGAAGGAGGCTCGGGGGGAGGGGGCGCAGCGCGCCCTCTCCCCCGCAG
>CAKUFI010000051.1 GCA_934647305.1 uncultured Clostridia bacterium
CTGTCCACCGACCCCAAGCGCCTGCTGATCGGCGACGACGAGCACGGCTGGGACGACAAGGGCGTGTTCAACTTCGAGGGCGGCTGCTACGCCAAGGTCATCAACCTGGACAAGGAGTCCGAGCCCGACATCTACAACGCCATCCGCCGCGACGCCCTGCTTGAGAACGTCACCGTGGACGCGAACGGCAAGATCGACTTCGCCGACAAGAGCGTCACCGAGAACACCCGCGTGTCCTATCCGATCGATCACATCGAGAAGATCGTGCGCCCCGTGTCCGCCGCCCCCGCCGCGAAGAACGTCATCTTCCTGTCCGCCGACGCCTTCGGTGTGCTGCCCCCGGTCTCCATCCTGACCCCCGAGCAGACCAAGTACTACTTCCTGTCCGGCTTCACCGCGAAGCTGGCCGGCACCGAGCGCGGCATCACCGAGCCCACCCCCACCTTCTCTGCCTGCTTCGGCCAGGCCTTCCTCGAGCTGCATCCCACCAAGTACGCTGAGGAACTGGTCAAGAAGATGGAAAAGAGCGGCGCGAAGGCCTATCTGGTCAACACCGGCTGGAACGGCACCGGCAAGCGCATCTCCATCAAGGACACCCGCGGCATCATCGACGCCATCCTGAGCGGCGATATCCTCAAGGCGCCCACCAAGAAGATTCCCCACTTCGACTTCGAAGTGCCCACCGAGCTGCCCGGCGTCGATTCCAAGATCCTCGATCCTCGCGACACCTACGCCGACGCTTCCGAGTGGGAGAAGAAGGCCCAGGATCTGGCTTCCCGCTTCGTGAAGAACTTCGTCAAGTACACCGGCAACGACGCGGGCAAGGCTCTGGTCGAGGCTGGCCCCAAGGCGTAAGCGCTCTTCCTGAATAAATTCCAACGCCCCGAAAGCACGCGCTTCTCGGGGCGCTTTTGCGCGCATAAGGAGGCTTCCACGAAAACCACATCCATACTGATGCAGACGCTGTGCGTGCCCTGCCTGTGCCACTGCCGCTACTGCCTGCTGTCCTGGGATCGGCACCTGACCGGCGCGCCTTATGAACGCAGCGCGACCTATGCCCGGCGCTTTGCCGACTGGCTTCAGGCCAACCGTCCGAAAATATCCTTCAACTTTGCCTTCGGCTATTCGATGGAGCACCCAAGGCTGTTCGAGGCACTGGACTTCCTCCGCTCGATCGGCTCGGTCAGCGCCCGCCTTCTGCAGCTCGACGGCGTGAAAATCCGCACGGAAGCAGAATGCGCCGAGTGGATGTGCAGCCTCAGGGCGCACGGCGTGGAGCAGGTCAACCTGACCTTCTACGGCCTGCGCGAGGCGCACGACCGCTTCGCCGAACGGCCGGGCGAGTTCGATAACCTGCTCAGGCTGGCTGCCGCCGCGCAGAATGCCGGTATCGGCGTTTCGGCAGGTATCCCGCTAACCGCCCAAAGCGCTCCCGAAACGGACGCGCTGCTTGACCTGCTCGCTCATTGGGGCCTGACCGACTGCCGCCTGTTCGTGCCGCATGAGGAGGGCCGAGGTGTGTGCCTGAACGACGTGCGCTTCTCTCTGCGCGACGAGCAGCTGCTCAGCGACCGCGCCAAGTCCCGCTTCAACCGGACGCTGTACCGCCCCGAACGCGAGTGGCTCACCGGCAGGTTTTTTCGCCCCGCCGAAAATCGCCTGCTGCTGATCTCGCTGACTCCCGAAAACATCGTCGAGTACGAAAGCATGCCGCCCGAGGCAGTCATCGAGGCGGTTGAGCACCTGGATGATGCCTTTTATGCGGCCATTCCGCCGCTCGAGGCACTCTGCGCGCGCTATGGCGACCCGCAGGGCGACCGCTTTTTCGGTCAGCGCGACCTGTACCAGCACTACCAGAAGCGCTTTCTTCAGGAAACCGGCCTGTCCCTCTACGACGTGACCGACGAGCGCTTCACCGGCAGCCGACGGTATTGACCGCAAGGCGCGCCGCTCATTGGAGGGTGAGTTTTCACGCATTTGCGTTGCCCAAAACCCGTCTTCCAAGTTCTCCCTCAGTCACCTCACCCGCCCGACGGGCTTCCCGGTGGCGGCGGCAGCTAGACGGCGCTTTACTGGCAGTATGCGGTTTTCTTCTGTATGCCGTGCCGAAAAGCTCCTATGCCGTGCAGCTGGCCTGGGTGATCGTCAGCTATAATCTGTTTTTCGGTTTGGCGTTCAACCTCTATTCACTGAGCCACTCTTTGATGGTTCCACTCTCTACGGACGACAGCAAACAGCGTGACAGTCTCGCCATGCTCACCTCCATGGCAACCTCCCTTTTGCCGGGCATGCTGACTACGATCATCATGCCGCTGTTGGTCAGCTTTATCGGCGTGGGAAACGGCGCGTGGCTCAGCGTGATGGGCATTTTGTCCGTCCTGGCCATTCCCGCCACGTTGCTGGAATACTACTTTACGCGAGAACGCATTTCGAACAGAGTACAGGCTCAGAAGGTCGCCTCCCTCCATGCTCAGATGAAGGCCTGTATAAGAAACCGTTTCTGGCTGCTCATCATGCTGTTCACGCTGACCATAAATCTCTGCAGCAATCTCTCAAACGGCGTCATGCTCTATTACTGTAACTGGGTGCTTGGCAACTCTATTGCTTCCGGCGCGTCGAAGCAGGTCCTCGTGAACATGGTTGGGCAGGCTCCGCTGGGGCTCGGCATTTTGATTCTATGGCCGCTGGTAAAGAAGCTGGGCAAGCGGCGCGTTACCGTGAGTGGTTTCCTGATTGCTGCGCTGGGCAGTCTGGTTGTTTATCTGGCCGGGACGCAGACGCCGCTCGTGCTGGTCGGCCTGCTGATCAGGTCGTTCGGCACGCTGCCGACCTATCTGATGGCTTCTTATCTTGCCGACGCACTCAACAGCGTAGCGCAGTCCAACGGTTTCCGCGCAGACGGCTTCAGCGCCTCCGTGAGCAGTCTGCTGCAGACTCTTTCCATGGGACTTGGACAGACGCTGCTGCTTGCCGGGATTGAACGCTTCGGTTATCTTGCGCCCGCATCCAGCACGCAGATCATTGTCCAGAGCGAAGCGATCGTACATTTCTTTCGCGCCTGCTTTTCCGCTATTCCCCTGTTTGGATATTTAATCTGTGCCGTGCTAATCCTCTTCTGTCGGGAAAATGCCCAAAATGCAAAATGAGCGACAGGGAAGTTTTGATCCGCTGCGCCCGCACTGGCCATACGGGGCGTCTTCTGTTGTTGCCTGACAGACTGTACGAGATGCTTTATGGGCAACAGCATAATCATCTCTTGCAGGAAATATCCCGCAAAACCCAATTCCTGCCTCTATGGCAGGAATTTTTGCAGGATCAAATCCAATCAGCTTCATTTTTAACAATCCCTTTTCGAAATCACACATGACACGGAGGGCTTTTGCAGCATATAATAAGGCATACCTTCAAAAATGAGTATTTTCCCCGGCCAACCGGCGCCTGAAAATAGAAAGGATGAATCAAATGTCTCTCTCTCTTTCAAATCGCTGCCTGCAAATCGCCCCTTCCGTCACCTTCGCCATCGACAGCCGCGCAAAGGCTCTGCGAGCGAAGGGCGTGGACGTGGTGGGCTTCGGTGTGGGCGAGCCGGACTTTGACACCCCTGAATATATCCGCAAGGCCGCTCAGCGCGCCATGGACGAGGGCAAGACCCACTACACCCCGGTCGCGGGCACGCTGGAGCTGCGCGAACAGGTCGTGCGCAAGCTGAAGGAGGATAACGGCCTCGACTATACGCCTGAGCAGATCATCGTGTCCAACGGCGCAAAGCAGTCGCTGTTCATGGCGCTGTGCGCGATGATTAATCCCGGCGACGAGGTGCTGATTCCCGCGCCCTGCTGGGTCAGCTACCCCGAAATGGTTCGCATGGCCGGCGGCGTGCCGGTGATGGTCATGGGCAGGGAAGAGGATTCCTTCGTCGTGACCGCCGAGATGCTTGCGCCCCACGTCACCATGCGCACCAAGGCGCTCATCCTGAACACGCCCAACAACCCCAACGGCTGCGTGTACCCCAAGGAAGTGCTGCGCGGCATCGCCGAGCTGGCCGTGGAACGCGGCTTCTACGTCATCTCCGACGAAATCTATGAAAAGCTAATTTACGACGGCGAGGAACACGTCTCCATCGCCTCCTTCTCCGACGCGATCAAGGAGCAGACGCTGGTGGTCAACGGCGTGTCCAAGACCTACGCCATGACCGGCTGGCGCATCGGCTATGCCGCCGGCCCGAAGGCGCTGGTCAAGGCCATGAGCGCCTTCCAGGGTCACGCCACCAGCGGCGCGAACTCCATCGCCCAGGCTGCCGCCGCCGAAGCCCTGCGCAACGGCCGCGCGGAAATCGCCAGCATGGTGGCCGAGTTCGGTCATCGCCGCGACCTGATCACCCGCCTGATCAACGAAATCGACGGCGTGAGCGCGAAAAAGCCGCAGGGCGCGTTCTACGTCATGATGAACATCTCTCAGCTCATCAGCAGCCGCTGCGGCGACGTACTCATCGACGGCAGCGAAACCTTCGCCCAGCTGCTGCTGGATCAGGCGCACGTCGCCGTGGTTCCGGCCAAGGCCTTCGGCAGCGACGTACACGTCCGCCTGAGCTACGCCGTCAGTCGCGAGCAGATCGAGAAGGGCATCGCCCGCATCGGCGAGTTTGTCCGCTCCCTGAGCAAGGAAGCCGTGGCCTGAGCATTGCTTCACTGATTTAAAAACAGCCTCCCGCATTCGCACGCAGCGAGTACGGGAGGCTATTATTTATTTGCCAGGCAGGCCGTTTCCAACCCCTCAGTCACCTTGCGGTGACAGCTCCCCTTTCATGGGAGTCTTGACCACACTCAACCGTGCCTCCCCTGAAAAGGATAGGTGTCCACAGTGCGGGCGGTGGGGTTCAGATTCGAAGAAATCAGCCGCTTCAATCTACGGCGGCTGATTTCGTGTCAGAACCCGCGGCAGCAAGTGGAACCGGGCACTGCCCGGTCGTCGCCTGAACCGGCGGCAGCAGGTGGCAGTCGGCACTGCCGACCGGCAGCGAGTGGGTGTCGGCACTGCCGACCGGGCTAGGCCATTTGCTCGGGATGGAAGACCTCGTCGAAGCGCTCGGGCGTGAGGAAGCCCAGCCGCACGCAGGCCTCGCGCAGCGAAATGCCTTCCTGATAGGCCAGCTTGGCAGTCTTGGCAGCGTTGTCATAGCCGATGTAGGGATTGAGCGCCGTGACCAGCATCAGCGAGGAGTGCAGGTTGTGGCGCATCTTCTCGCGGTCGGCGACGATGCCGATGGCGCAGTGGGCGTTGAAGGAGGCGATCGAGTCGGCCAGCAGGCGCACCGACTGCAGGAAGTTGTAGATCAGCACCGGCATGAACACGTTGAGCTGGAAATTGCCCTGCGAGGCGGCGATGCCGACGCAGACGTCGTTGCCCATGACCTGCACGGCTACCATGGTCATCGCCTCGCACTGGGTGGGGTTGACCTTGCCGGGCATGATCGAGGAGCCGGGCTCGTTCTCCGGGATGCGGATTTCGCCCAGTCCGTCGCGCGGGCCGGACGCCAGCCAGCGCACGTCGTTGGCGATCTTCATCAGGTCGGCCGCCAGTGCCTTGAGCGCGCCATGCGCAAAGACCAGCTCGTCCTTGGCGGTGAGCGCGTGGAACTTGTTGGGGTTGGTGATGAAGGGACAGCCGGTCAGGGCGGCCACCTGGCGCGCGACCTCCTCGTCGAAGCCGCTCGGCGCGTTCAGGCCGGTGCCCACCGCGGTGCCGCCCAGCGCCAGGCGGTAAAGGCCCTGAAGACTGGCCTCAATCTGTCCCTTCGCCACCTCCAGCATGCCGCGCCAGCCGCTGATTTCCTGCGAAAAGCGGATGGGCGTCGCGTCCTGCAGGTGCGTGCGCCCGGTCTTGACCACGCCCTCGTTTTCCCGTTCCAGGCGAAGGAAGGTCTCGATCAGCCGGTCGATTTCGGGCAGCAGGCGCTCCCTGATCGACAGCACCGCGGCGATGTGCATGGCGGTGGGAAAGGTGTCGTTCGAGGACTGCGACATGTTCACGTCGTCGTTGGGATGCAGCGCCTTTTTGCCCAGCAGCTCGTTGCCGCGGTTGGCGACGACCTCGTTGGCGTTCATGTTGGACTGGGTGCCGCTTCCGGTCTGCCAGACCACCAACGGAAAGTGCTCGGCCAGCGCGCCCGAGATCACCTCGTCGCAGGCCGCCTCGATCGCGCCCAGCTTTTCGTCCGTCATTTTTTCGGGCCGCAGAATGTGGTTCGCCCGCGCCGCCGCCTTTTTGAGGACGCCGAACGCGTGGACGATCTCCTCCGGCATGCGCTCCGTGCCGATGCGGAAGTTCTCATGACTGCGCTGCGTCTGCGCGCCCCAGTAGCGGTCGGCCGGCACCTGAATTTCGCCCATGGAGTCCCGTTCGATGCGTGTGTTCATTGTCTCCTCCTCAATGCATTGCTTATTTCGCCACGTTGCCCGGCAGGTGCGGCGCAACGCCCAGCAGCTTTTTGTACTGCCGGTAGAAGTTTGAATAGTCGCCATAGCCCGCCCTGAGCGCGGCCCGCTGGGCGCTCTCCCCCTCGCTGATCAGGCGGCGCGCCAGCGCGATGCGTTTGCGGGCGGCATAGGCCATGACGGTCGCCCCGGTTGCGCGGCGGAAGACGCGGTTGAGCTGGTTCTTGCTCAGGAAGAAGCGGCCGGACAGCTCGTCCAGCGACATTTCGCCCGTATAGTGCGCGTTGACGTACTCGATCAGGCGCGCCGCCAGGCCGTCCGGGTCGGTCTGGGGCGGGCGCATGGGCTCGACCCGCGCGCAGAGCAGCGCCACCTGGCTCAGCAGCGCCTCCAGCCGGGCGTTCTGCGCCACGGCGCGCAGGTCTTCCGGCATTTCCGCGCACTCCAGCAGCGAATAGAAGTACTCGTCCAGCCGGTAGGACTGCGCCTGGGCATAGTACGCGCCCTCGCCGCGGAAGCAGGACAGCAGGCTCTCGCACTCCGGCCGGATCAGCTCGCCCAGAAAGTGTAGCGCCATGCGGTCGTAGCGCCGGTCGGACAGCACCTTGACCCCGTGGAACACGTTGGGCGGCAGCAGCAGTACGCTGCCCGGCGCGGGGTGGTACACCCGGCCCTCGACCAGGTACTCCGCGTCGCCCTCCAGGAAGCAGTACACCTCGTAGGAGTGGTGGCAGTGCAGGTCGTATTCCCCGGTCGGCGTGCGGCTGACCGTGTGATGGATGTAGATCCTCCCGTCGTCCCAGGACGCGTTCACGCGCTCACCTCCGTTCCCTGCGCTTTGCTTCTATTATAGCCAAGGATGGTGAGATTTGCAATGTCATTCGCCCGATTTGCAAACAAAAAACATCCGTTTCATGGTATACTAAGAGTGGAAAACGAGACTTGGATGGGAGGTATATCCTATGAAATACTCGGTCTTTACGGTGATGACGCCCTCCTGGGCGCCGGAGGAGCTGGCGGACAGGCTGGCCGCGGCCGGCTACGACGGCGTTGAGTGGCGCGTGCAGAAGGCGCTCAAGGCCACGCCCGACCCGATCCCGCCGCGCGACGTGTGGTACTGGAACTACAACAAGGCCACGCTCGAGGTGGACGAGATCGAGACCGAAGCGCCTCGCGCGGCCGAAATCTGCAAAAAGAGCGGCCTGGAGATGCTCTCCCTGGCCAGCTACCTGACCCCCGGCGAGTTCGAGAAGATCGAGCGCGTCATGAAGGCGGCCAGGGATACCGGCGCGCGCATGATTCGCCTGTTCCCCTACGGCTACCGCGACGGCGACAGCTACGTCGAACTGTTCAACAAGGCGCGCCGGGAGATGCGCACCGTCTGCGAGATGGCGAAGCAGTACGGCGTGGAGGCCAACCTGGAAATCCACATGGACACCATCATCCCCAGCGCCAGCGCGGCCTACCGCCTGGTCGAGGGCCTTGACTCCGACTATGTGGGCTTCGTCTATGACGCGGGCAACATGACCCGCGAGGGCTATGAGCAGTATTCCCTGGGCATGCAGCTGCTGGACAAGTACATCCACCACGTCCACATCAAGGACGGCTGCCTGACCCGAACCGAAAAGGACGGCAAAATCGCCTACGTCCCCGAGTGGACGGTCATCGGCCAGGGCGCGGTCAACTTCGAGAAGCAGCGCGACGCGCTTCGCCTGATCGGCTACGACCGCTACCTCTCTTTCGAGGACTTCACCTGCGTCCAGTCCGACGAGGACAAGCTGGTTCACAACCTCGCCTACATCCGCAGCGTCTTCGAGGGCTGAGGGGGGAGGAACGTTCGAGAGGCCGCCTTTTTACAAAAGGCGCCTCTCGAGCTCTCCCGGAAAACACTTTGATCCGCATTCACATTGCCTTAAAGCAACGCACATCCCCGAATGCGGCGTGGGACGCAGATGACTTCATTCTCCCAAGAAAGGACACAGCCATGTACAAGGCACTGATGATCGGGGCGCACAACGACGAGTGCGAATTTGGCCTGGGCGGAATCGCCTGTCTGCTCAGGGAGGCCGGCGTGCAGGTGCGCACGCTGATCGTGGCCGCGCAGTGGCACGCGCCGCTGACTGAAGCGGAAAAAGAGGAAACTCGGCGGCAGGAGACGCGCGCATCCCAGCTGCTGGACGTGGAGAAACGCGTGATCGGCGACCGGGAGGCCTCCACCTGGATGGAAACGCCCGAGACGGTCTGCGCGATCGAGAAAGAGATCCACGACTTCAGGCCGGACATCGCCTTCATCCACTGGCCGCAGGACAACCACGCCGAGCACCGCGAGGCGGCGAAGGCCTCCCTGCGCGCGCTGACGGTCGCCGCGCCGCACGGCACGCGGGTGCGCGAGGTGTACGCCTTCGAGGCCGGCCCGAACCAGTCGATGGTCTTTTTCCGGCCCGACCTGGCGATCGACGTGACCGAGGCCATGCCCGCAGTGCGCGAGAGCCTGCGCGCCTACCATCAGGCGCACGCCCAGGGCGACGGCCTGTGCCGCGAAAAGGAGGTCTCGGCGGCGTTTCGAGGCCACGTCTGCGGCGCGAAATACGCCGAGGCGCTCAAGATCGTGAAATTCCCGGACGGCGGGCAGGACTTCCTGCTCCGGCAGCTGCTGGGCGAGCGCTTCCGCTGGTGGGGAAACGCCCAGTATCCCGCCTACGGATACCTGTACTTCTGAAAAAGCACATATAAAAGGAGGAATCAACCCATGGAAATGACACTGCGCTGGTACGGCACCGGCTACGACAGCGTGACGCTGAAGCAGATTCGCCAGATTCCCGGGGTAACGGGCGTGATCACCACCCTGTACGCCACCCAGCCCGGCGAGGCCTGGACGCGCGAGGCGGTCAGGGCGCTCAAGGACGAGGTGACGGCGGGCGGCCTGCACATCAGCGGCATCGAGAGCGTCAACGTACACGACGACATCAAGGCGGGTCTGCCCACCCGCGACATGTACATCGACAACTACATCAAGTCCCTGACCGCGCTGGGCGAAGAGGACATCCACATGGTGTGCTACAACTTCATGCCGGTCTTCGACTGGACGCGCACCGACCTGGCCAAGCCCCGCTGGGACGGCTCCACCGTGCTGGCCTACGACCAGGCGAAGGTGGACGCGCTCAACCCCGAGGACATGTTCTCCTCGATCAGCTCGGACACCAACGGCTACATCCTGCCCGGCTGGGAGCCCGAGCGCATGGAAAAGGTCAAGGCGCTGTTTGAGATCTACAAGGGCGTGGACAACGAAGCGCTGTTCGCCAACCTCAAGTACTTCCTCGAGGCCATCATGCCGGTGTGCGACAGGTACGGCATTAACATGGCCATTCATCCGGACGACCCGGCCTGGAGCGTGTTCGGCCTGCCGCGCATCATCACCAGCGGCGAGAACCTGCACCGCATGCTGAAGATGGTGGACAACCCGCACAACGGCGTGACCCTGTGCACCGGCTCGCTGGGCACCAGCCGCAAGAACAACCTGCCCGAGATCATCCGCTCGCTCAAGGGCCGCATCCACTTCGCGCACGTGCGCAACCTGCAGTTCTTCAGCGACACCCAGTTCGAGGAGGCCGCGCACCTGTCCAGCGACGGCACCTTCGACATGTACGAGATCATGAAGGCGCTCTACGACATCGGCTTCAACGGCCCGATGCGTCCCGACCACGGCCGCATGATCTGGGGCGAGAAGGCCATGCCGGGCTACGGCCTGTACGACCGCGCGCTGGGCGCCGCCTACCTCAACGGCCTGTGGGAGGCCATCGACAAAAACGCCCGCCGGGCAGGCTGAGCCTGCACCCACTTGCTGCCGCCGGACAGAACACGAATTTGGCGGCCATTGATTAAAGCCGCCGAATTCTTCGTGGGTTGGCCGGGCAGGGCCCGGTTCCACTTGCTGCCGGTCGGCAGGGCCGACAGCCACCTGCTGCCGGTCGGCAGGGCCGACGGCCATCTGCTGCCGCCGGATAGAACACGAAATTGGAAATCATAGATTCGAATTTCCAATTTCTTCGTGGGTTGGCAGAGCAGACGCCCGCCTGCCGCCTCTGTCGACGATCCTGCCCGCCATCAATTGGAGCGGCTGAGGTCTTCGTCTTCAAACCCCACCGCCCGCGCTGCGTGCGCCTCCCCTTTCAGGTGAGGCAGGGATGGCTCCGACGCGCAAAAGGCGCCCCTGAAAGGGGAACTGTCACCGCAAGGTGGCTGAGGGGTCGGTCGGCAGGGCCGACGGCCACCTGCTGCCGCCGGGCAGAACACGAATTGGGCGGCCATTGATTAAAGCCGCCGAATTCTTCGTGGGTCGGCAGAGCCGACAAGCCACCTGCTGCCTCTGTCGACGATCCTGCCCGCCATCAATTAGAGCGGGCGAAACCTCAGCGCTCTGTCACGCGGCGGGTATTTTCCCCGGAAGGCTCACAGAGCGATACACAGCGAAACATGATTCACAAGGAGGAAAAAACTATGCTTCCCTTTCAGATTGACCTGAGCGGCAAGGTTGCCGTCATCACCGGAGCCGGCGGCGTGCTGTGCTCTTCCTTCTCCAAGGCGCTGGCCGAGTGCGGCGCGAAGATCGCCCTGCTGGACATCAACGAGGCCGCGGCGCAGAAGGTGGCCGACGAGATCACCCAGGCGGGCGGCACGGCCATCGCGGTCGCCGCGAACTGCCTGGAGGCGGAGAGCCTGCAGCAGGCGCATGAGGTCGTGCTCGAGAAACTGGGCGCGTGCGACATCCTGATCAACGGCGCGGGCGGCAACAATCCCCGCGGCACCACCGATGACGAGCAGTTCGACGCGAAGGTCGAGGGCCTGAAGACCTTCTTCGACCTCGACCCGGCGGGCGTGCGCTTCGTGTTCGACCTGAACGTGATCGCGGCGCTGATGACCACCCAGGTCTTCGCCAAGGACATGATCGGCCGCGGCGGCAACATCCTGAACATCTCCTCGATGAACGCCTTCCGCCCGCTGACCAAGATCCCCGCCTACTCCGGCGCGAAGGCCGCCGTGTCCAACTTCACCCAGTGGCTGGCGGTCTACCTGGCCAAGAGCGGCATTCGCGTCAACGCCATGGCGCCCGGCTTCTTCGTCACCAACCAGAACCGCGCGCTGCTGTTCACCCAGGACGGCCAGCCCACCGCCCGCACCGGCAAGATCCTGGCCGCCACCCCGATGGGGCGCTTCGGCGAGGCCGACGAGCTGATCGGCACGCTGCTGTTCCTGCTGTGCGACCAGGCCGCCAGCTTTGTCACCGGCGTGGTCATCCCGATCGACGGCGGCTTCTCCGCCTACTCGGGCGTGTAAACTGAGAAAACACTTTCTCCGCAGGGCCAATGCCTTGCGGAGAAATTATTAATACAGCAAAATAACCTTATTATATCACTTTCTCCGCTTGTGCTCTTCCAGCGGCGCGTTTGGCGTTGATACGGGCGATTTCAAGCTCAATAATCTTTCCCATCGTCTTATCATCGATTGCCACCTCCTCGCGCGCCGTGGCGGCCGCGGCGACCGAAGGATCAGCAAAAGCGTCGAAAACGGCCTGTTTTTCCTCAAGCATCTCCATGATGCGCTCGTCGATCGTACCTTCGCACAGCAGACGATAAACCAGCACATTGCGTGCCTGGCCCATGCGATAGGCCCGAGAAATGGCCTGAAGCTCAATAGAAGGTTTCAGCTGCGGTTCACACAGAATTACGACGCTGGCGGCTTGGATATTAAGACCTGTCCCGCCAGATTGGATCTGTGCCGGAAGCACTGTTTTTTCAGGCTTATTGCCAAACTCGTCGATAATTTCCTGACGTTTCTGTACTGGCGTACTGCCGTCGATCGGGGCTGTACAGCTTTCTCCCAATATCGCGCAGACACTGCGAATCGTCTCCAAGAAAAATGAAAAGACGATGATTTTTCGCCCATCCTCCCGTGCCATTTCAACCAGCTCTTTCATACGCTTTGCCTTACTGGAATAGGCCGGATCGTCTACATTCCAAGAGACGCGGCGTGCGGACATGAAATTCCTGTTCAACACGCTGCTTTCATACACAGCAGTTTCGCGCGATGACAGCGTACACCACTCTTCGCTTTCAACTAGTTCGGGCAACTCGGTCAGCACATCTTCTCGCTTGCGTCGATAATACACCGGCGCAATCATTTCCCGAAACCTAGGCGCGGAGGGCAGAGCAGACAGGTTTCGCAGCCGGGTAGCAAGACTTGGCCTAAGCAATCTAATCAGCGCAATCAACTCATCCACTCGGTTTTCCAGCGCAGTGCCCGTCATGAACAGCATCCGTTCCGCATACCATCCCAGCCGGGCAACGTTTTTCGTCCGCACTGCCTCAATGTTCTTGATATAGTGCGCCTCATCCACAATCAGCAGACTATACCGGAATGCCCTGTCCAGTTTCAGGTGTGCCGTCGTCTCAAAGTTCGTCACCGCTGCACCGCCGTGCGCAATCCAGTCCTCGAAGGCCTTTTCTCGGTCTCCCCCGTGTACCTTAGTGACGTGGAGCTTGCTCTTATCTGCTATTTCCTTACACCAGTTGGGAATCACGCTGGCCGGACAGATCACCAGAAAATGTGTCGCACCCGTATTGCGTAGCGAAACCATTGCGGCAATAGCTTGTATGGTCTTGCCAAGACCCATTTCATCGCCCAACAGTACTCGCTCCTGGTGAAGGATATATTTCACGCCCCATTCCTGATAACGGCGCAGCTCGCACTTCAGTCCATCTGGGAAAAAGCACTCCTCCTGAATTGCCCGAGCCAGCTCCTCTGACAGGCCAAAATGTGCATCTGAATTACCAATCGCTCCGGGGACGAGTGCCTCGAGTACATTAAAGTAGGCAATACTGTTTTCACTGAAGTCTGCCCAGGCGACATAGCTGTTGGGCGACTGCATCATACGTATTCTCTGCCGCACCTTCTGTATTGTGTGAGCATACTCTCCTTCGGCTGAGTTGTTCAGCAGGCAATATGCTTCCCCAATAACCTGTTTTTCCTCTCGTTCCAAAAAAGGCCATTCCGCTCCATTTCCGACTGTCTCAAGGCTTTTTAACGCCTTTTCAATTCTCGCACCCTGCGCCTGCATCAGCTCGTCCAGTGCTGCAAGCTCCTGAACTTGTTGCCTGTAAATATATACAGCACATATCAAACTGGTTGATTCATCATTTTTGTCGTCAGCTGACAGATGAATTCTCACAGTCGCCTGGACATTCTCTGCACATTGCTTTGCGCCTTCCTTAAGACTGCGCGCAGTGTCCTCCGTGATGCTGCGAAGAGACGCGAGATTGTACACCGTCGCTGAGTACACATCCGCTACATTGCAAAATCCGCCCTCCCTCAACGTCTTTGCACGCGCAGTGCTCATGCCTTGGCTCAGTTCCTCCACTGGCATCCGCTGCAGCTGCCTGAGCGATTCCGCAGCCAAGAAACGATTTGACGCATTTTTGATTTGCTTCTCCGTGTCTGCCTTGCTCATTTGCACCAGCTCAACCTGTTGCATGAGTTCTTTGTGCGTCTCTGCAAGGCGAATGAACTTCTGCGGTTGACTTCCCCTCTCGCGCAAGTCGGGCAGTATGCTCAGCAACGTCCGGAAATACACTCCTTTCTGGTGATCAAAGTCCTGTCGTATCGTCTGCTGATCAGCCTGTTCAATTTGTTGCAGCCATTGCGCAAGGCTGTTAACTCGCTGCCCATACTCGCCCACCTGAGCGTTGGAAAGCCGTTTATAGGCTGCAATTGCGTCTTGCTTTTTGCGGCCTGAAGTAAAAAACCACCTCATGTCTCCCGTTGCGGGCGCAAGCATCTCCATATCTCTGACCAGTTCACCGCGGTACGCCTCGCCCAGTAGCTTTGCCTGGTCGGACAAGCCTTCGCCAAGCATATACGAATACAATCCTCGAATCAACGGAAGCAACTCCGACGATGGCGCGTCGCTCAGCACACCGTACTGCACAGTTTCTTTCGTCACATTCTCCGCGAATACTCCACTGTCCAGCAGGTTCTTTGCACAATACTCTATTCTCTTTTTCTGTATTCCTTCATAATCGATTACATGACTAAGCTTCCTGAGCAGTGAATCATGAGTTTCAACCAATACCTTTGCATCTCTTGACGTAAATGGCCGCGGCATTCGCTACACTTCCCTATCCAATCGTTCGTTTTTTATCATTGCATACTTGTACAGATATTCAAATTAGATTCTCTCTAGCAGAGCCTTCAATGAATGAACAAGACGAAACCGGGTTATATCAGCAGCCCCGCGAGCATCGTGGGCCAAAGCCGGGTGTAGCGGGCGGAAGAGGCCTCGATGTCGTCGTTCAGGTTTTCGAGCAGCTCGCCGTAATCCGCGCCAAAAAGCCGGGACAGCGGACTGCCAAGCACCCTTCAAGGAAGGCGAGCCGAGCCCGATTCAGCGCCTGCAGCGTGCGCTTCTGAAGCGCTATCTGCCCCGCGAGACCGATCGCGAACAGAAGCAGCGCGAAAACGAGCGTCCAGATCGACTGCCTGAGCACCGCCTGTACGTCGCCCTGCGTCGCGCTGGACACCGCGCGGGCAAGCACCTGCGACAGCGCGAGGTTCAGCGGAATGGCGCACAGCCTGACCAGCGAAGAAAGACAGCATATCTTCTTCATGTACCCGCGCGAATCATCGGTCATCATGTTTTTCCTCCCTGAGATACTCCGCCAGAGCATGGCACAAAGCGAAATCCGGCGTGCGGCACCCGAACAAATCACTGCGCGTCGCAGGCCCCTTTGCAATGGCGTGTTTATTCAATGCTAAGGTACTATTTAATATAGTCGTATTTTTATGGTAACACATGCTGGACCCGCCGTCAAGCGCTTTTAAAGCGTCCGCCTCAGGAAAAAAGGCCAAAGCATTCTGCATTCGGAAAACGCCCGTTTTCGTGCGGCTTCATTGGCGACTTAACAAATTCACCCATCCGTTGGATGGGTGAGCAGGGGCGCAGCCTGCGCAAGTAATCCTGGAATGTCAGGCCGCTTTTCTGGGCTATTCGGTTATCTGCCGCCCTTAAACGGGCTGTCCTCTTTCTCAAGCCTCGCCGTCTGTTCCACTGGCTTGTCCTCATCCAACTGCGCGGGATATATTCTGCAACCTTGCCTTTGTGTACCGGCTAGAACTATGTTGCCTGGAGACTATGAACAAGGAAGCGATGGAATACATCCGCGGCATTCCCGTGGTGAAGGTGTTCCGGCAGACGGTTCATTCCTTCAAGAACCTCCACGCAGCCATCAAGAAACACGAAAAGCGCGCCAGATGAAGCGACTGCTTTTGTGGACGCTGAGAACGAGCATCAGATTCAGCTCGCCTTTGAAAAGCTGACGAAGCTAGACGATTTAATGACCGCGCACCGTCTTTCTACCGTACAGGACATCAAGACCTGTAGGCAATGGTTTCTTCAGCAGCGAAAATGTCCGTGATGTACCACACGCCCTGCATCTTTCGCAGAAGCAGGTACACGCCGTTCTCGTATCCCGGTACAGAATAAAGGATTCAGGCGGCGTAATCACAAAAGTGTAGGCGCTGGTGGGGCAACTCTCCCGGGCGAACATAAACGGACGGATGTACCGGTCCGTACCGTCCCGGTGAGGTATATAGTTCAGCGCACCGCGCGCCTGCCAGTATCCCAGCTGCAAAAGCCGCTGCCGAACCTGGTACCGGGCGGCGTTCAAATCCTCCGCAACCCCGAAGATGATTCCCTGATAGAGCTCGCCCATGTGCTTCGTCCACTTCAATTCCTGTCTGTGGCTGAGAATCAGCGGCTGAATGATCTCCGTGGGCAGCATCAGCATACGCGCGCCCTCACGGGCTTCCCACTCCAGTATCTTCAGCGGATTTCGCGGTTCTTTTCCCTGATTTCGCGCCTTCTTCACCCGCTGGATGGTTTTCAGATCGTCGTTATGCATTTCCTGAAGGCGAAAAAACAGCCAGTGAAATTCATCGTGAAAACACTCGTGGTATACGGCCAGACGGGACTTGCTTATATCTTCGCCGTCGTCGTTGATGACAATGGTTCCCGCCTCGATTTTGACTTCTTCAATCAAGTCGTTTCTATCGGTATGGGTGACGACCTGGACCGTACCGTCCTTCCAAAACAGCAGACCGCGTTTTTTCTTTCTGCGATACAGCAGATGGAACGTTACCTTCAGCCCCATACGCTCCGCCAGCCGGTATGGATTCAGCCATTCATGGTCTGTGAAAACCTCAGGCAGATACAGCTCCCACATCGTCCGCGCTGCGGCTTCAAGATCTTCGTAGGACATAATGGGGACCAGATACTCATCCAGCCGGATGAGCGGGCGGTCAGGCTTCTCCAGACTGACGCTGTCAATAAAATAGCAGAAATTCTCGTCCAGGCAGCAGTTCAGGGAGACGTATCCTTCCACGGTTTCCTCGCCTGCGGATGATTTCCAGCTGATTTCTACCGGTACGTCGGTAATAAACTCATATCGATTCACCCGCCACAGGCTCATTCTGGGGGAGAAGCGGCAGCTGATATGCGCAGCGGTGACACCGTTCAGTCCCATCGTTGCCGTATACCCGCCTGCCATGATCCCTTCCGTCAGTTCAGCTTCGAGCCGTTTCCCATATCGGGTGAGAAGCCAGGTGTTGAACTTCGTCACCTTGGGAAACAGCACATAGCCGGTCTGATTTTTCGTTTCGTCGGTAATGTGCAGTACTTCCGCTGGCTGCTTATACGGATGCGCAGATTCGATGTACTCAGCCGCCAGCTCGTTTTGCTCCATTCCGACGGCAGCCCCTGCGCGCTCTCCAGTTGTTCTTGCCGGATGAAAAATGACAGCGTCCTTCATTTTCGTTCCCCTTCAACGTTCCTCTGCAGGCAAGGCAGGATTTCTCGCTGCCGCGCCATCACTGCATTCATCATAGCATATTTATAGACGCTTGTAAAGCGCATATGCCTGTTTACAGGCGTGAATAATTGTGCTATAATGAAATAGAAAGCAAATCAGGAGGGAACCATCATGCCCAAACGAGTATTTGACCGATCCACGTCGTATGAGAGCCGTGTGATCGATATGCATACCGGAAAGCCTGTGCCCGCGGAAACAAAGCCCATGATCTGCGACCGTATTCGCCATTACCGGGAAGAACTGGGAATGGAACAGAAAGCGCTGGCCGCCATGGTGGGCGTTACGGCCAACGCTGTAAGCAACTGGGAAAGAGGGCGCGCTCGCCCCGACGTGAATCTCCTGCCGAACATCTGCGAGGCGCTCCAGATCACGCTTTACCAGCTCTATGGTCTGGACGATCCTTCCGTCAAATATACGACGGTGGAAGATGCGTTCATGGAGAATTACCGGCAGCTTACGCCGGGACATCAATACGCCGTCCGCGCGATGGCTCAAAATCTCCTGCAGGTACAGCAGGCGGAAGGTCGCCGCAAAATCCATAAGCTGACGCGTTTTGAGCATCAGCTTGCGGCGAGCATCGGCGATCCCAACGAATTCGAGGATTCGGGAACTCCGATTTACGTGTATGACGATTCGCTCACCTGCCGTGCGGACTGCGTATTTACTGTCAGCGGCGACAGCATGGAGCCGGATTACCCGGATGGATGTAGGGTGCTGGTGGAACGCATTTCTGATTCGGGAGAACTGGCGCCGGGAGATATCGGGGCGTTCATGATCGACAACGAGACATACATCAAGGAATACCGGGAGGACGGTCTGCACTCCCTGAATCCCAAATATGACATCATGCACTTCTCCGACGAGGAATCTGTCTACCTGATCGGGCGTGTCATAGGCGTTCTCGACCCTGAAAATATCGCGACAGAAGCAGATGTGAAGAGGTATCTGGCAATCCACGGGGATGCGGAAAACTGACGCGGAATGGCTGCTCTGCATCGCTCAATGCGCCGGTCGCAATAGCTCACGCCTTGTCCTCGTCCCTGCTCTCCTGCGGTTTGTCCTCCTGCAGCACCGCCAGCATAATCCGTGCGCCTGTCCGAAAGCCCTCAATATACGCTTCCTCGAGCGATACGCTGGTCAGCCCTGCGCTGGCCATTGCGTATTCGGCCAGCAGCGGATGATCTTCCGGGGCTAATTTCCGTCCCAGCGCGTCCTCCGTCTCCGCTACTCTGGCAAGCGCGCGGGCATACTTCGTGCCGCGCCGGAACGTCTGCCCGCTTGCGGTCAGGTTGCCGTGATATAAATCTTCCAAAATTCGCCGCATGATATTGAACTCCTCCTGCTGCACTGTATGACAATTGCCTTTTCCTCGCATATCGAGGTCAGTGACATTACGCCATACAATGCGCCGGAAGTCAACGTTATAGGCGAAGAGTTATCTGTTTTGACGCATCATGTTCGATGATGTGCTGCAGCTGCGACACTTTTTCTCAGCCGTTGACATATTTTTGTCAAGTCAAGTGCAGAGCAAAACACTAATTGCGATGTCTGAAAGAAAAAACAGGTGACTGACTGGTAATTATCTGCGCAGAGGGGTAAGCCAAGTGCGTGTGCTTCACTCCATATTACGGCTGCCCAAAGAGCTTTTTCTTTCTGCGCTCATTGCCTGAGTGGTATTTCTTTTTCTTTCCTTTCTCGCGATCTGCCCGCTCAATCCACCTTCAGCATGCGATAGCCGATGCCGATATGCGTTTGAATATACTG
>CAKUFI010000052.1 GCA_934647305.1 uncultured Clostridia bacterium
GTTTTCAGGTTTCGCCCTTGGCGAAACTGCCGACGGCTCAAATCGTAGATTTGAGCCGCGGCACCTGGCCGGGGAGCGTGCTTCCCCGCCACCATCAGATCACCCGGAACCGGCGCCAGCGGCCGCTGACCATGCGCCAGAAGAAGCAGATGCAGCGGCAGGTCCAGTCGAGGTACATGGCGTACCACACGCCGCGCAGGCCGAGGTTCAGACCGTTACACAGCAGGTAGGACGCGCCCACGCGGAAGCCCCACATCGACAGCGCGGAGACCAGCATGGGGAACTTGACGTCGCCCGCGCCGCGCAGGAGGGAGGGCACGACGAAGCTGATCGGCGCCTCGAGGAAGACCATGACGGCATAGAGACGGATGACCTGACAGGCCAGCACGCGGCTGGGCTCGCTCAGGCCGAACAGGCCGCTGAGCGGCTCGATGAACAGCTGCATCAATCCACAGGTGACGCCCATGCCAATGTAGGCGATGCGCGAGAGCTTGCTGGTGTAGTACTCCGCACCGTCCGGGTTGCCCGCGCCCATGCATACGCCCGAGATGGTCAGCAGGCCTACGCCCACCGAGTTCACCGGCACGCACAGCAGGCTGGCCATCGTCCAGGAAATGGCGTTCGCCGCGATGGCGTAGGTGCCCAGGGAGGAAACCAGGCGCGAAAGCAGCACCTTGCCCACCTGGAACAGGCTGTTTTCCAGGCCGCTGGGCACGCCGATGCGCAGGATGCGCAGGATCATGCCGCCGTCAAACTCGGGACGCAGCAGGTTGGAAATCCGCAGCTCGGAAGATCTGCGCTGCAGCATGCACAGCATGAACACGCCGCCCGCCGCGCGGCTGATCAGCGTGGCCAGACCCGCGCCGAACACGCCCAGATTCAGCCCGTAGATCAGATACGCGTTGCCGCCGATGTTAGCGACGTTCATCAGGATGGAGCAGTACAGCGGCGTGCGGCTGTCGCCCTGGGCGCGGAAAAGCGCCGTGCAGGAGCTGTACAGGGCCAGGAAGGGGTAGGAAATCAGGCCGAGGATGAAGTACTCGCCGCAGCCGCGCATGACGTCCGGCTCCACGCCGTGAAACAGCGCGTCCAGTATGCCGCCGCGAAGCAGCGCGCAGGGCAGCGAAATTGCCGCCGCCAGCAGCACCGAGGCGTAGATCAGCTGCTTGCCCGAGCGCCGCGCCATGGGCAGATCCTGCGCGCCCAGGTACTGGCTCGTGACCACCGCGCCGCCGGTCGCCAGGGCGGAAAACAGCTGAATCAGCAGGTTGTTGATCGAGTCCACCAGCGAGACCGCCGAGACGGCCGCGTCGCCCGTGCGGGAAACCATGACCGTGTCGGCCATGCCGATGGTCACGCTGAGCAGCTGCTCCAGCACGAGCGGGAGAATCAGCGCCCACAGGGCGCGCGTGGTGAACTGGTTCTTTTCATCGCGCACGCGGAAATGCCGCGAGATATTTTGCATGGGAATATGCTCCTTTTTGAGTCGAATGTCGTTTCGGGGCGCGTCGCCTGAGGTATAATCCGGGACGGCGTGAGAAAGGGGAAATCGCCGCGCTTTTTGCACCCTGCGCATGAAAACGCACTTTGTACCGCGCCGCATTCGGGGAAGTGCGCCCGCTGCCAGCGTTCCCCGTCCCCAGACCAGCGCCGCATTCGGGGAAGTGCGCCCGTTGCCGGTGCTCCCCGTTTCCTTGTCCACCAGATCAGCGCCTCATTCGGGGAATCACGTTTGTTTTACACACTATGTCATGTGGATCAAAGTGCTTTCCGGGTGGGGCCTGGGGAGGCGCCTTTCTCAGAAAGGCGGCCTCCCCAGCGTTCCCCCCGTCACTCCGTGACCAGGCGCACCTGGCTGCCCTCGCCGGGGCGGGCGGTGACGATGACCTGGCGGTCGATGCGTTCGCGCAGCTCGGCGACGTGGGAGACGATGCCGACCAGGCGGCTGCCCTCGCCCAGCTGGGTGAGCACGGCGACGGCCTCGTCCAGGGCGGTTTCGTCGAGGGAGCCGAAGCCTTCGTCGATAAACAGCGTGTCGATGCGCACGCCGCCCGACTCGCGCATGACGATTTCGGACAGGCCCAGCGCCAGGGACAGCGCGGCCTGGAACGCCTCGCCGCCGGAGAGCGTGCCCACCGGGCGGGAGCGCATGCTGAAGCCGTCGTACACGTCCAGCTCGAGCGCGCCCTCGGTCAGGCCGCGCAGCTGCTCGCGCCGCACCAGGCGGTAGCGCCCGTCGGTCATGCGGGTCAGGTGCAGGTTGGCCTGCTCGACCACCGCCTCGAGATAGTGCCGCTGCAGGTACTGCTCGAAGGAAATGCGGTAGCGGCCGGCGCTCCTGCCGGCGCACTGACTGCTCAGCGCCGAGACGCAGGCGTAGCGGGCCGAAACCTCGGCGTGCCCCGCGCACAGCGCCGTCAGCCGGGTGAAGAGCTGCCGGTTGAGGGAGAGCCGCTGCTCGAGCGCCTTGACCGCCTCGCGGCCGGCCTTCTGCGCCTGAAGCGCGCGATCGAGCGCCGAGGAGAGCGCCTGCTCGTCCACGGGCGACTTTTCGCGGGTTTCCTCCTCGAGGCGCGCCACCTCCTGCCGGGTCAGCGACAGGCGGCTTGTGTAGTCCTCCAGGCGCGCGGCGAGCGAGGAGAGTGCGTTCTCGTCCAGGCGGGCCGAAAGGAAGGCCTGCTCGCCTGAAAAGCCCTGGGCGGTCAAGGCCTGGGAAAAGGCGGACTGCGCCTCGCCGAGGCGGGCCTCGAGCGCGGAGAGCTGCTCGCGCAGGGTGTGCAGCCGGCCCTCGAGCGCGGCCGTTTCCTGCTCCCGCTCGCGCAGGGCCTGATTCAGGCGCTCGGCGGTCTGCCGGAGAAGCTCCTGACGCGCTTCGGCCTGCTTCTGGCGAACGCGCAGGTTGTCGGGCGCGGAGGCGGGCAGCTGGGCGGCGAGCGTCTGGTGGGTGGCGCGGGCGCGCTCGGCCTGGGCGGTCGCGTCGCTGAGGCGGCTGTTCCAGGCTTCAAGCTCCGCGGTGAGCTGCTTTTCGCGGACGTGGGCGGCCTGATGCAGCTGCTCGGTCTTCTTTTTCAGCTCGGACTGAGCCAGCAGCGCGCGGTACGCGTCCTCGCAGCGGCGCAGAAGCGCTTGCTTTTTGGCCTGCGCCAGGCGGACGGTCTCGGCCTCGAGCGGCAGGGAAAGCGCCTGCGCGACCGGACGGGCGGCCTGCTCGAAGGTGTCGATGCGCTCCTGCGCCCGGCCGCACTCGGCGTTGACCTGCTCGAGCAGGGCGCGGTTTTCCTCGGCGGCGCGCTTGAGCCGCGCCAGCTCGTTCTGCGTGACCGCGTGCGGGGAGAGGCGGGCGGGGGAGGGGTGACTGGTCGAGCCGCAGACCGGGCAGGGCGCGCCCTCCCGAAGCTCATGGGCGAGAAGCCCGGCCTGCTCGCGCAGGAAGGCGGCGTAGGCGGTCTGATAGAGCGTGTCGGCGGAGAGCGCCTGAGAGGCCAGGGGAACCTGCCGCTCGACGAGCTGGGCCAGGGCGCTCTGGGCCAGGGCGCGGTCGTGAAGCAGCTGCGCCAGGGCGGAGAGCGAGTCCAGCTGGCCGGAGAGCTCGGAAAGCGCCTGCTGACCGTTTCGGCAGCGCTCCTCGACCCCGGAAAGCTCCGAGAGCTGCCGGGTCAGCTGTTCCTGCTGCGCGGAAAGCTCCGAAAGCGCCTGCCTGCGCAGCACGACATTGGGCGCGAGCTCCGCCGCCTTCTGCTCGGCCAGGCGAAGCGCCTTCGCGGCCTCGTCCAGCTGCTCGTACAGGGGCAGGATGCGGCGGTATTCCTCGAGCCGGGCGGCGAGCGTTTTCTGTTCCTCCTCGAGGGCGGGAAGCTGCCGCGCGTCGGCTTGCGCCTGGAGAAGGCGATCCTTGGCCTGCGCGCACGTGCGCTCGAGGGCGGTCTGCTGCGACTGGGCGGCCTGCGACTGGGCGCGCAGGGAGTTAAGCAGCGCGGCGTGGGGCTGCACCTGCTGGGCGCGGCGGGCGGCCTCGAGGGCGTTTTTCCAGGACTGCGCGTCCGAACCCTGCGCCTCGAGTCGGGCAAGCGATTCCCGCCGGGTGGTCAGCTGGGCGAAGAGTTTGTTTTCCCGCAGGGCGCGCTCGCGCTCGGTCAGCGCCCGGGCGTAGGCCGCGTCGGCCTGGGAAAGGCTGTCGCGCGCGGCGGAAAGGGACTGGGCGGTGCGCTCGTTGCTCTCGGCAATCAGGTGAAGCTGCGGCTCGGCCTGCGAGGGAATGCAGCCGCGCAATGCCTGCGCGCCCGGGTCGCCCTCCGGCCAATCGAGCATGCCCAGGCGCAGCGCGATCTCCTGCTCCAGGAGGGCCACGCGCTCCTTCAGCGCGGTCGTGCGGTCGCGCAGGTGGTCGGTCAGCCGGGCGCAGGAATCGGTGGAAAACAGCCGGCGGAAGATCAGCTCGCGGTCGCGGCTCTTGGCCAGCAGGAACTTCAGAAACTCGCCCTGCGCCAGCATCGAGACCTGGCGAAACTGCTCAAAGTCCAGCCCCAGCAGGCTCTCGATCGTCTGTTTGACCTGATTGTCGTTTTCGACGGTGGTTCCGTCCGGCAGGGTCAGGCAGACCTGCGCCTCCTGCCGGGTGGTGCCCTCGCCGCGCTTGAGGGTGCGCTCGTAGGACGGGGAGCGCTCGACGACGTAGGTCAGCCCGGCGTGCTCGAAGGTCAGGCGCACCCAGGTGGCGTCCTGCGGCGTGGCGTAGTCGCTGCGCAGCGAGGGGCCGGTGCGCCGGTCGTTGGTCACCCGGCCGTAGAGCGCGTAGACCATGCCGTCGAACAGCGTGGTCTTGCCCGCGCCGGTGTCGCCGGTGATCAGGAACACGCCGCCCTCGCCGAAGCGGGAAAAGTCGACCGTCGTGGTCTCGATGTACGGCCCGAACATGTGCATTTCAAGGGTCAGCGGTCGCATGGCGATTCCTCCTCTTCGCCGTCCTGCTTCAGGGCGAGGACGATTTCTTCGCGCTCGCGTTCGGTCAGCGCGCGGCCGGCGGTTTCCTCAAAAAAGCCCTCAAACAGCGTCAGCAGATCCTGCTTTCCGGACGCGGGCAGGGAAGTCAGCGCGCCGGCGGCCGGCGACTGGTCGCGCTCCATCTTCACGTGTACGGTGAACGGGTAGCGGGCGCGCAGGCGGCGCATCGCGTCGTAGACCGCCTCGGTGTCGGTCAGGGTGACGCTGTAAAAGTCGTTCGGCCGGTCGCAGGGGGCGGAAAGCAGCTCGGCGAGCGTGCCGCGCAGGGGGCGCAGCGCACGCAGGGGACGAACCGGCACCTGCTCACAGGAGACCTCGCCCTTTGCGCCCAGCTCCACGACGGTGAAGGACTTTTTGTCCCCCGCCTCGGACAGGGCGTAGTGAAGCGGCGCGCCGGCGTAGCGGACGGTCTGGCGGCCGACCTTCTGGGCGCGGTGCAGATGCCCCAGCGCCACGTAGTCGAAGGCGTCAAAATGGGTCGAGGAGACCTGCTCCGTGCCGCCCGCAAAGAGCATCTCCGAATCGGAACGCTCCGCCGCCTGGCCGGGGGCGCAGACGAACTGGTGGGCGAGCAGCACGTTTCGCTGGGACGCGTCCACGTTCATGTGCGAGACGGCCTGGGCAATCGCGTCGTCATAGCCCGCGATGGTCTCGTCGGGCAGCTGCGCGCGAATCGCGCCCGGGCGGAAGAAGGGCAGCAGGTAGAAGTTCACCGGGCCGTGCGCGTCCTTTAGCGTGACCGGCGGCGCGCCCAGGGTGTAATTACCCGCGATGTAGACGCGGCTTTGGGTGAGCAGGTCGCTTAAGAAGGCCAGGCGCTCGGGCGAGTCGTGGTTGCCTGAAATCATCAAGACGGGAATGCTTCGCGCGTTCAGGCCGCTTAGGAATTCGTTGAGCAGCATGATGGCGGCGGCGGGCGGCGCGGTGCGGTCGTACACGTCGCCGCAGAGCATCACCGCGTCCACGGCGTGCTCGTCGATATAGGTCAGTACGTCCTGCAGAAAGGCGCGCTGCACGTCGATCAGCGAAAACTCGCACAGACTGCGGCCCAGGTGCAGGTCGGAAAGGTGAATGAGCTTCATGGCGTATTCCTCAAAAAAAGGTCGGCAGGAAACAATACATCATCTTATTCTAGCGCATTTTCGGGGAAAAGTAAAGCGCACAGTGAAACCTTCGGGGCGCGGAAACCGTCGAAAAGACGGCTCGCCTTGACAGACGCGCCGCGTTTGACTATAATATGAGAAGAGACATGCGAAAAAGGAGAGAGACAGGGCGTGAAAAAGAAGAACGGACGGGTGCTGCGGCCCGGCAGGGGAAGGGCTTTTCTGCGGTTCCTGGTGGGCGAAATGGTGCTGCTGGTGGTGTGCGTATGCGTGTACCTGTTCGTGCTGCAGGGGACGATCGAGCTGCCCGGGGTGGAGAAGATGCTCAAGGAGAACGTAAAGGTGGGCGATCTGAACGTGAACCTGCCCGCATACCAGACCGCGTCTCCCTCGCCCGAGCCTACCGCCACGCCGGTACCCGAGGCGCAGCTCAGCGCGCGCATGGCGCCTGACCAGCTGGGCGACCTGTCCCAGGCGGACGGCAGCTGGCTCAAGAGCAGTCTGTTCAGCTTCTCGCAGTCGCTTTCCGGCGGGCAGCAGGCACTCTCGGTCAGCGGTCATGCCTACCTTCAGGGCATGGACGCGCGCGCCAGTACGATCTACCTGCTGGCGCAGAACACGGCAAACGGCGCGTTTGAGGCGGTCTGGCAGGCGGAACGCACAAAGGGCGTGTACGACCTCTCCTTCGACTCGGCGAGCGGCGTGCACCTGGACGAGGCGTATTACAGCGCCTGCATCGATGTGAGCGGCCTGAAGCCGGGAGAGTACCGGCTGTACGTGTGCGTGCAGAACGGCGAGCGAACCGGCCTTGCCCCGCTGGACGAGCAGGCCGAGGACTTTACGGTCGGCGGCGCGCAGGCGGAATAAAGTGAATCAGGGCGGAGGGAGCCGGGAAGGCGCTCTCCGCTCAGTTTTTATCCAGGCTTATCCGCCGCCCGAGGACACGCAGGGGGAAAACGCTCCCCGAACCGCTTTTTTTGCAGGTTTGTCGTGGAAGCAGAGTGCTTTCCGGGAGAATTGAGTGTGACCTGTAGCCTGTGAAAAACGCTCCCCGAACAGCGATTCATTCGGGGAGCTGCGTTTCTTTCAGCGTTTTTGTCGGGTGGATCAGAGTGTTTTCTAGGAGAGGCATGTATTCAGGCAGAAGCCCTTCAAAAAACATCTCCCCAAACGGCGATTCATTCGGGGAGCTGCGTTTCTTTTAGCGTTTTTGTCGGGTGGATCAGAGTGTTTTCTAGGAGAGGCATGTATTCAGGCAAAAGCCCTTCAGAAAAAACATCTCCCCAAACGGCGATTCATTCGGGGAACTGCATTTCTTTCAGCATTTTTGTCAGGCGGATCAAGGTGTTTTCCGGGTGGGGTTTGGGGAGGCGCCTTTTTCAAAAAGGCGGCCTCCCCAACGTTCCCCCGTCCTTACTCCCAGATGCTGCGCATGCGCCAGCGGCGGCCCTGGACAGAGAAAGCGGTGGCAGAGGTGATTTCGATGGGGGTATCGCGCATGGAGAGACCGTAACTGGCCGAGGCTTCGCCCTGGAGGAAGAACTCGCAGGAGGTGCGGTCGGTCAGCACGCGCAGGCGAAGCGGGCCGATTTGCTGCAGGCGCATGGAGCGGCCGCCGTAGAAGCGGGCCTCGCCGGTGTGCGGGTCATAGGTGAAGGAGACGCCGCCCGCGCGCACGGTGACCGGGTGCTGCGCGTCGATGACCAGCTCCATGTCGCCGGAGAGGTGAGGCTCGATGGAGACATTGCATACCGGGGAGCAGGCGACCGGCTCGCCCTCGCCCTCGCGCAGGGCGGCGATTTCCGGAATGGGATTGCGGCAGACGCGATAGCCGTCCGGCATGGAGGTCAGCGTGAGCAGGCAGGGCACGGTCATGCAGGCGCCGAAGGGCATGTCGGGGTAGCTCCTGTTGGCTGACCAGCTGTAGCGCCAGTCGGTCATGAAGCTGATGTGCATGCGGCCGACCGAGTCGTCGTGGTGGTTCCAGGTCTGGCCGGCATAGGTGCAGGAGCCGCAGTCCAGGGGCAGCTTTCCGCCCTCCTGGGTGAAGCGGCCGTCCTCGAACGCGCCCACGCGGTACATGCCGTCTGCGCCGTAAAGCACCCAGCGCGGCTCGCCGCCGTTGACCGGGGTCAGGCGGAACAGGTCGGGGCACTCGTACAGATCCTCCGCGCGGGAGAGACGCGTCCAGTGGTGCAGATCGTCGCTATGATAAAAGGTCACGCAGTTGCCCGTCTCGTCGGTCTCGTAGACCGCCGCGCCGAAGCCGCCGCCCGGATACTCGAACAGGCGCGGGTCGCGCCAGCTCTTGCAGTCCTCGGTGGGGATACAGGGATTGTCCTTAAAGAGGGTGAAGGTGTAGCCGCCGTCGATGCTCCAGGCGAAGTACTGGCCAAGAGACGGCAGCTCGGCGGGCGGATTCTGGCGGTAGTCCATGGCGCCCAGGCGGGTGAAGGCCGCGATGATCGCGCCCTTGCCATAGCCCGCCGCGCCCTCGCGGTCGATCAGGCAGCTGCCCGAGGCGATCAGGTCGGTCGAGGTGATCGCGTGAATCGCATCCGGATGCTCCGTCCAGTGTACGCCGTCCGGACTGGTCGCGTGACCCCAGCAGATGTTCGCGCCCATGTGCTCGGTGGCGTAGGGGTTGTGCTGATAGTACAGGTGATACAGACTGCCGTCGAAGAACAGGCCGTTCGGGTCGTTCAGCCAGCCGCGGCGGGAGGAAAAGTGATACTGCGGGCGCAGCGCCTCGCGATACAGCCCGGCGTAGAGCGGGTTGTGCGCGCTCATCGCCTCGCCCTCGAGGATCGCGTCCAGCAGGGACTGGGACATGTCGTCCGAGACGAGCGTGACCTGCCGCCCGATATACCTCGTCAGGTTCATCGGACAGTAGAAGTCGGGCGCGTCCGAAAGCAGCAGATACAGCTCGGTGAACGTCTCGCCGTCCGCCTCGAAGCGGACGTAGCGGCCGGGCGCGTCCCGGCGGATGGGGAGGTGCAGCCAGCCGGTGGTCAGGGTGATGTTGCGCTGTGACATGTTCATTCTCCTTTGACTGCGTAATGACCAAGTTTATTATAGCATGCGTTTCCGCGCCGCGCAATCGGGGCGAACAAAAAAGCCGGCAGGCTGAGCCTGCATCCGGTTGCTGCCGCCGAACAGAACACGAACCCAGCCGCCATATATCAGAGCGGCTGGGTTCTCCGAATCTGCGGGCTTCCCCGCAGATTATCTGTCGGCATTGCCTCCGCACCCCCGCTGGGGGAGGCTCCGCTTCGCGCTCCCCCAGACCCCCACCGAAGTTTGTCCGGCAGGCAGGGCCGACTGCCACCTGCGGCCGGTCGGCAGGGCCGACTGCCACCTGCTGCCGGTCGGCAGGGCCGACGGCCACTTGCTGCCGTGCATCCTATCGACGACCGTCGGCCGCCATAGGCTGAAGCGGCCGAGGTCTGCGCGGGTTAACCCCGCCGCCCGCGCCGCGGGCACCTCCCCTTTCAGGGGAGGCGTTTCGCACCGGGTTCAAGGCTCTCCTGAAAGGGAAGCTGTCGCCGAAGGTGACGGAGGGGTTTCCTGACTTTCAGGCGAAGTACGCCAGAAAACACAGCTCCCCGAACGACGTTTCATTCGGGGAGCTGCATTTCTTTCAGCATTTTTGTTAGGCGGATCAAAGTGCTTTCCGGGAGAGCTCGAGAGGGGCCTTTCTCAGAAAGGCCGCCTCTCGATCGTCCTTCCCTTACAGCAGCTTCTTGTAGAGCGCCTTGATTTCCTCGACGCTGGTGTCGCGCGGGTTGCCGGGGCGGCAGGCGTCGGCGTAGGCGGACTCGGAGAGGAAGTCGAGGTCCTCTTCCTTGACGATGGCCTTGAGGTCCTGGGGGATGCCGACGTCGATGGAGAGCTGGCGCACGGCGTCGATGGCGGCCTTGCGGGCTTCCTCGACGGTCATGCCGGCGGTGCCCTTCACGCCCATGGCCTCGGCGATGTGGCGATACTTGTCGCCGGTGCAGGGGGCGTTGTATTCCATGACGGTGGGCAGCAGGATGGCGTTGGCCACGCCGTGGGGGGTGTCATAGACCGCGCCCAGGGAGTGCGCCATGGAGTGCACGATGCCCAGGCCGACGTTCGAGAAGCCCATGCCGGCGACGTACTGGCCCAGCGCCATGCCTTCGCGGCCCTCGGGCGTGTTGGCCACCGCGCCGCGCAGACTGCGGGAGATGATCTCGATGGCCTTGAGGTGGAACATGTCGGTCATTTCCCAGGCACCCTTGGTGATGTAGCCCTCGATGGCGTGGGTCAGGGCGTCCATGCCGGTGGCGGCGGTCAGCCCCTTGGGCATGGTGCTCATCATGTCAGGGTCGATCACGGCGACGGCGGGGATGTCGTGCACGTCGACGCAGACGAACTTGCGCTTCTTTTCCACGTCGGTGATGACGTAGTTGATGGTGACCTCAGCCGCGGTGCCGGCGGTGGTGGGCACGGCAATGGTGAAGACCGCGTGGTTCTTGGTGGGCGCCACGCCCTCGAGCGAGCGCACGTCGGCGAACTCGGGGTTGTTGACGATGATGCCCACGGCCTTGGCGGTGTCCATGGAGGAGCCGCCGCCGATGGCGATGATGTAATCCGCGCCCGAGGCCTTGTACGCCGCCACGCCGGACTGGACGTTCTGGATGGTGGGGTTGGCCTTGATGTCGGAATAGATTTCATAGGTGAGGCCGGCCTGCTCCAGGACGTCGGTGACCTTCTTGGTCACGCCGAACTTGAGAAGATCCGGGTCGGAGCAGACGAACGCCTTGGTGCAGCCATGCGCCTTGGCCTCGTTCGGGATCTCCTGGATCGCGCCCTTGCCATGATAGGAAACGCCGTTTAATACGATGCGGTTTGCCATAGTGAACAGCCTCCTTGAATATTAAAATATAATCAGCGACAATTCTCCGGGAGGAAATCATTTCCTCACTCATTCATTATAACCGCCCCGCGCGCGCTTTTCAAGGGGGAAAAATAAAAAGATTCTGTGGCGGAAAAGGTGCATTTATGAGATGAAGGACGTGGATATGCAGGACTTGGGTCATACGTCCGGGCGGTTTGTGCAGGATTTTCTGAAGGGAGATGCAGACTTGCGCGGAAAGATGTGGGTTTCTCTGTGGAATTGCAGGAAAACGCGAGCTGTTAACGCAAAAAACGTTTGACAGCGGGCCATGAATGTGGTAAAATTCAATCTTGTTTTTTGAGAACCTGCACGACCACTTGCCAAAGGGCCGAACAGAACAGCTTGACCACTTGAAAGCGGCGTGTTGTGCGCCGCTCTCACCTTTTTTGGGAGAAAGTGAATACATAAGGAGGAACTCGCCATGTCAACCAAGTACGTATTCGTCACGGGCGGCGTCGCGTCGTCGCTGGGCAAGGGCATCACGGCGGCGTCGCTGGGACGCCTGCTCAAGGCGCGGGGCTATTCGGTCACCATCCAGAAGTTCGATCCCTACCTGAACGTCGACCCCGGCACCATGAACCCCTATCAGCATGGCGAGGTCTTCGTGACCGAGGACGGCATGGAGACCGACCTCGACCTGGGCCACTACGAGCGCTTCATCGACGAGAACCTGACCCGGCATTCGTCCGTCACCTCCGGCCAGATCTTCTATTCCGTGCTCAACCGCGAGCGCAGCGGCGGCTACAACGGCGGCACGGTACAGATCATTCCGCACATCACCGACGAGATCAAGGAGAAGCTGTACCGCGTGGGCGAGAAGGCCGACATCGTGATCACCGAGATCGGCGGCACGATCGGCGACATCGAGGGCCAGCCTTTCATCGAGGCCATCCGCCAGTTCCAGTGGGAAATCGACCGCAGGGATCAGCTGTTCATCCATGTGACGCTGATCCCCTACCTTAAGAGCAGCCAGGAGCTCAAGACCAAGCCCACGCAGCACTCGGTCAAGCAGCTGCAGTCGATGGGCATTCAGCCGGGCATGCTGGTGTGCCGGAGCGACTATCCGGTGCCTCAGGCCATGCGCGAGAAGCTGGCGCAGTTCTGCAACGTGCCGGCCAAGTACATCATCGAGAACCTGGACGCGGAGAGCCTGTACCAGGTGCCGCTGATGCTCGAGAAGGAGGGCTTCGCGGACAAGGTGTGCGAGGCGCTGTCGCTGCCCCAGCGCACGCCCGAGCTGCGCGACTGGGAGGAGCTGGTGCACCGGTTCCACTGCCCGGAGAAGCAGGTCACGATCGCACTGGTGGGCAAGTACATCGAGCTGCACGACGCGTATCTGTCGGTGGTCGAGGCGCTGGCGCACGGCGGCATCGCCAACAAGGCGCGCGTGAAGATCCGCTGGATCGCGGCCGACGAGCTGGTGGAGGACGGCGTGAACCTGGACGAGAAGCTGGGTGACGTGCAGGGCATTCTGGTGCCCGGCGGCTTCGGCAACCGGGGCATCGAGGGAAAGATGGCTGCGGCGAGGTACGCCCGCGAGCACAGAATTCCCTACCTGGGCATCTGCCTGGGCATGCAGATCGCCATCATGGAGTTCGCGCGCGACGCCTGCGGCATGGTCGGCGCCAGCTCCACCGAGTTCGACCCGCACACCGCCTACCCGGTCATCGACATCATGGAGGATCAGCAGGGCAAGGTACAGACCGGCGGCACGATGCGCCTGGGCGGCTATCCCTGCCGGCTGGCCGAGGGCACGCAGGCCCGCGCGCTGTACGGCCAGGAGATGATCACCGAGCGCCATCGCCATCGCTTCGAGGTCAACAACAACTTCCTGCCGCCCATGCTGGAGGCCGGGCTGGTCGTGGCGGGCGTGAACCCGCAGCGCAACCTGGTCGAGGCGATTGAGCTGCGCGACCATCCCTTCTTCGTGGGCGTGCAGTTCCACCCCGAGTTCAAGTCCCGCCCCAACCGCCCGCACCCACTGTTCGCCGGGTTCATCGCCGCGGCGGTCAGGAGCCTCGAAAAGTAAACACGCAGGGGAGAGCCTTACACAGGGGCTCTCCCTTTTAAATTGCGGATGAAATGCGTGAAAAATAGGGAATACGGCTGATAAAACGGCCTAAAACAGCGGAAGAAAAGGGATTTATCCCACAACTTGCCAGCGGGGAAAAAGGCTGGTATAATAGAAGCATCAACCGCCCGGACGGAACATCCGCGGCGAAATGGAGTGAAAACCAATGCAGAAACTGATTGTCATCATGGGTACGAACGCCTCGGGCAAGAGCAATCTGGGCGTGGCGCTGGCGAAGCGATTCGGGGGCGAGGTGGTCTCAGCCGACTCCAGGCAGGTGTTTCGCGGCCTGGACCTGGGCAGCGGCAAGATCACGCCCGAGGAAATGCAGGGGGTGAGGCACCACCTGCTGGACGTGTGCGAGCCGGGCGAGTTCTTTTCGATGCACGATTTTCAGCGCCTGGCGTATCAGGCGATCGACGACATCGCCGCGCGGGGAAAGGTGCCCTTTCTGGTGGGCGGCACCGGGCTGTACGTGGCCTCGGTCACCGAAGGGTATGTGCTCTCGGACGTCGCGCCCGACCTGAGCTATCGCGCGGAGCTGGAGAAGCTGACCACGCCCGAGCTGTACGCGCGGGTGCAGGCGCTCGACCCGGACACCGATGTCGACCCCAAAAACCGCAACCGCGTGATGCGCATCCTGGAAAAGGCGCACGACGGCGACACGCTCAAGGAGCCCAACCGGCCGCGCTACGACTGCCTGAAGCTGGGAGTGAGCTGGGAGAGCGATATCCTGCGCGCGCGCATCGACGAGCGCCTGGACAGGCGGCTGCGCGAGGGCATGATCGAGGAAGTCAAGGGCCTGCTGGACGCGGGCGTGAGCGTCGAGTTCCTGGACAAGCTGGGCCTCGAGTACCGCTTCATCACCCGCTACCTCACCGGCGAAATCGCCTCCCGCGAGGAAATGATCGCGCTGCTCGCCACCGCCATCAAGCAGTTCGCCAAACGGCAGCGTATCTGGTTCCGCCGCGACAAGGACATCCACTACCTCGACATGACCGCCGACCCGCTCTCCGAGGCCGCCGCCCTGATCGAGGAGTTCCTGGGAGAACGAGGGGAACGCTGGGGAGGCTGACTTTCTGACCGGGCAGTGCCCGGCCCCACTTGCTGCCGCGGAGCCATGAGCAGTGCGCATTGACGGCCGATGCAGTCTGGCCGCGCGTTTTTTGCACCTCCCCAGACACCACCCGGAAAGCACTCTGATCCACGAAACAAATAAGTGAGAGATATGCGGTACCCAGAATGCGGCGTGGGTGGAGGGAAACTATCTGCGTAGTGGCATTCCTTGAGAGAAATAAACATGAGAAGCACTCGTTACCTGCGGCGCGGAAAAAGGGTTCAGAGCTGGAAGCGGGCGAGGTCGTGCATTACAACGAAGATGCTCTCCCGCAAGCGTTTCTTTTGGGAAAGCACACTTCTAAAACCAATATGTAATGCGGATCATAGTGTTTTCCGGGAGAGCTCGAGAGCAAACCCGTCCGGAAACTCTTGAGGGGCACTATCCATGAGCTTTCGGATGACGAAGAATCCTGAGGCTCTAATTTATGGCCGAAGGATTCGCGTGGTTGGCGCCAGCAGTTGGCTCCGGGCACTGCCCGGTCAAAAAGGCGGCCTCTCGAACGTCCCCTCCCTTGACGAAATCCGCGCTGAATTTCGGGCGCGGGGTGACAGGACGGGGAAGAAGGATTATAATGTAGGCAGGGAATGGATACCTGTAAAAAAGGGAGGAGAATACGATGCTTTACAAGAAGAACGACGCGCCGCGGCTGACGGACGAGCTGTTCAAAGCGCCGACCTCGGAATACCGGGGCGCGCCCTTCTGGGCGTGGAACTGCAGGCTGGAGCGCGAGGAGCTGGAGCGGCAGATTGACGTGCTGCACGAGATGGGCTTCGGCGGCTTCCACATGCACGTGCGCACCGGCATGGACACCCCGTACCTGAGCGAGGAGTACATGGGGCTGATTAAAAACTGCGTAGACAAGGCGAAGAAGGATCAGATGCTGGCCTACCTGTACGACGAGGACCGCTGGCCCTCGGGCGCGGCGGGCGGCCTGGTGACCAAGGATGTGCGGTTCCGCGCGCGGCACCTGCTCTTCACGCCGGTGCCCTACGGCGCGGCGAAGGAAGGGGAAAGGTACGAGGGCTCGACCGCGGCCGCTACCCGCACCGAAAACGGCACGCTTTTGGGCTGCTACGACGTGCAGCTGGACGAGCGGGGCTACCTGACCGGCTACCGCCTGATCGGGCGGGACGAGCCGGCGAAGGGCGACAAGTGGTACGCCTATCTCGAGATTGCGACCGAGAGCCCCTGGTACAACAACCAGACCTACGTCAATACCCTGGACAAGAAGGCGATGGATCGCTTCATCGAGATCACCTATGAGAGCTATAACCGCACCATTGCGGACGAGTTCGACCGGACCGTGCCCTCGATCTTCACCGACGAGCCGCAGTTCTCCCACAAGGGCACGCTGAAGTTCGCGAAGGACCGCGAGGACGTGACGCTGCCCTGGACGGACGATCTGGCGGACACCTTCCGCGCGGCCTATGGCGAGGACCTGATCGCGGGCGTTCCGGAGCTGATCTGGGAGCTGCCGGACGGGAAGGTCTCGGTCATCCGCTATCATTACCACGACCACATCTGCGAGCGCTTCACCGAGGCGTTTGCGGACAACTGCGGCAAGTGGTGCCGCGACCATCACCTGAAGCTGACCGGCCACATGATGGAGGAGCCGACGCTGCGCTCGCAGACCGCCGCCCTGGGCGAGGCCATGCGCTCGTATCGCGGGTTCGACCTGCCCGGCATCGACATGCTGTGCGCGAGCTTTGAGTACACCACCGCCAAGCAGACGCAGTCGGCCGTGCACCAGTTCGGCTACGAGGGCATGACCAGCGAGCTCTACGGCGTGACCAACTGGGACTTCGACTTCCGCGGCCACAAGCTGCACGGCGACTGGCAGGCGGCGCTGGGCGTGACCGTGCGCGTGCCGCACCTGAGCTGGGTGTCGATGGCGGGCGAGGCCAAGCGCGACTACCCGGCCTCGATCAACTACCAGTCCCCCTGGTGGAGGGAGTACAGCTACGTCGAAAACCACTTCGCCCGCGTGAACACCGCCATGACCCGCGGCAAGCCCCTCGTCAAGGTAGCGGTCGTGCACCCGATCGAGAGCTACTGGCTGCACTGGGGCCCCAGCGAGCAGACCGCGCTCGAGCGCGACCAGCTAGATCAGATGTTCCAGGACGTGACCAAGTGGCTGCTGTTCGGCTCGGTGGACTTTGACTTCATCAGCGAGTCGCTGCTGCCGGCGCAGTGCGAAAAGGGCGGCGCGCCGCTCAAGGTCGGCCAGATGGCCTACGACGCGGTGATCGTGCCCGGCTGCCAGACGCTGCGCTCGAGCACGCTGGATCGGCTCGAGGCCTTCAGGGACGCGGGCGGCCGGCTGATCTTCCTGGGCGACGCGCCCAAGTACGAAAACGCCGTGCCCTCCGCGCGCGGACGGGCGCTGTATGAGCGCAGCGAGCAGGCGGCCCTCAGCAAGGGCGCGCTGCTTCAGGCCGTGGAGCCCGAGCGAATGGTGGAGATCCGCAATGCCAGCGGCAGCATGACGACCACGCTGCTTCACCAGATGCGCCGCGACGGCGAGGGCTGCTGGCTGTTCGTCGCCCACGGCGTCGAGCCTTATAATAAGGATATTTCCCGCTTCGAGGACGTGCGCATTCGCCTCAAGGGCGCGTTCCGCCCGACGGTTTACGACACGATCACCGGCGAAAAGGCGGCCATCGCCTATACCGCCGAAAACGGCCGCACCGAGATCCGCACCCGCCTGTACGACTACGACAGCTTGCTTCTCTGGCTCGAGCCGGTCGCCGAGGGTGCGTATGAGCCGGAAAACGCCGCCGCGTATCGGGAGACCGGCGTGCGCCCGCCGCGCCTGATGAGCTATGCGCTCTCCGAGCCCAACGCGATGCTGCTCGACGCCGCCTGCTGGGCGCTCGACGACGGCGAGCTGCAGCCTGAGGAGGAAATGCTGCGCCTGGACAACGAGTGCCGCCGGAGGCTGGGCTGGCCGTCGCGCAGGAAGTCGGTCGCGCAGCCCTGGGTCGTGCCCAAGGAGCCGCTGACCCACGTCGTGCACCTGCGCTTCACGATCGACAGCGAGATCGACTACGCGGGCGCGCAGCTGGCCGTCGAGGATGCGGAGAGACTGACCATCCGCCTGAATGGCGAGCCCGTGTCCAATGAAATCACCGGCTGGTACGTCGACCGCTCGATCAAGACCGTCGCGCTGCCGCCGCTGCACGCGGGCGAGAACACGCTCGAAATCGACATCCCCTTCGGCCAGCGCGCCAACATCGAGTGGTGCTACCTGCTGGGCGAGTTCGGCGTGCAGGCCAGCGGACGCATGAAGAGGCTCGTCGCGCGGCCTGAAAAGCTCGCCTTCGGCAATTTCGTGTCGCAGGGGCTGCCCTTCTACGGCGGCAACGTGACCTACGAGCTGCCGATCCGCGTGCCGGAGGACGGCGAGTACGCGCTCAAGGCGCCGCACTACCGCGGCACGCTAATGAAGGTCTCGCTGGACGGCGGAAAGCAGGAATACCTGGTCTACCCGCCCTATCAGCTCGAGCTGGGCCGCCTGACTGCGGGCGAGCACAGGATCAGCCTCACGCTCTTCGGCCATCGCCGCAACGGCTTCGGCCCGGTGCATCTGGCGGATCTCGTGGCGCGCTGGATTGGCCCCGAGGCCTGGCGCACCGAGGGTGATTCCTGGTGCTACGACTACATGCTCTGCGAGGAGGGCGTGACGTCCACTCCCGTGCTGCTCAAGCGCACCTGATTCAATTAAACAATTATAAATGAAAGCAATCGCACCGGGACGAGCTGTCTCGGGGCGGCTGCTTTTGTCGAAAAGGCTTTGACAGGCCGGCGGATGGGGAAACAAACTCCGCTGCGATTTCCGAAAGACGAAGACCCCGGGAACTCCTATTTATGGTTCCCGGGGGCGTGCTCTGTCCGGCGGCAGGCAAACTTCGGTGGGGGTCTGGGGGAGCGCAAAGCGAAGCGGAGCCTCCCCCAGCCAGAGACGCAGCGGAGCGGAACCGCGCAGACCTCGGCCGCTTCAGCTTATGGCGGCCGACGGTCGTCGATAGGATGCGCGGCAGCAGGTGGCCGTCGGCCCTGCCGACCGCAGACCTCGGCCGCTTCAGCCTATGGCGGCCGACGGTCGTCGATAGGATGCGCGGCAGCAGGTGGGTGCAGGCTCAGCCGACTGGACAAACTTCGGTGGGGGTCTGGGGGAGCGCGAAGCGAAGCGGAGCCTCCCCCAGCGGGGGTGCGGAGGCAATGCCG
>CAKUFI010000053.1 GCA_934647305.1 uncultured Clostridia bacterium
CCCCGCAGGCCTGCAGGCCTGTGGGAGGGGGCTGGGGAGGCGCGTGCCGGGCATCGCCGCCCTCCCCAGTAAATCGGCCCGCAGCGGCATTGCCGCTGCGGGCCGGCGTTCTCATTGGGCACAGCGAAAGGACTGCTCAGGAGCGGAAAAACGCGAGAGAAACAGCCTGAGACCTTGAACTGTCGCCGGCAGGCGGGCTTCTATGCGAACTCGCCCTCCAGAATCCCCATCACGAGCGCGTCGGCATAGCGCCCGTCCAAAAACAGCTCGTCGCGCAGGCAGCCCTCCACCTGAAAGCCGCACTTTTCGTACAGCCGCACGGCGCGCTCATTGGGCTGAGCCACCTTGAGGTAAACCCTGTGCAGGTTGAGCTGGCGGAAGGCAAAGCGCAGCGCCAGGCGCACGCCCTCCTTCGCGTAGCCCTTGCCCGCCTGATCGGGCGCCATGACCAGCGTCAGCTCGGCGCGGCGGTTCAGGTGATCGATCAGGATCAGGCTGACCTGGCCCAGGTAGCGCAGGCTGTCCTTTTCGGCGATGACCCAGTTATACCCACCCGCGTCGCCTGAAAGCAGGCGGCGAAGCGCGGTTTCGCTCATCTCCCAGGAGGGCGGCATGAGCGTGTTTCCGCCCAGGTAGCGAGTGCTTTCCGCGTCGATCATCCAGCTGCGCATGCCGGAGAGGTCTTCCTCCCGGAACTCGCGCAGCACGACGCGTTCGCCGGCCAGCCTTCCCATTACTTCACCACGCCCTTGCGCAGGATGATGTTGGCGTACAGCGCGCTCTCGCCGCTGGCCACGATGGCGTAGGCGGTCTTGGCGCGGTTATAGAAGGCGAAGCGCTCGACCATCTCGAAGGGCACCTCGCGCCCCTCATGCCTGTCGGCCAGCTCGTGATAGGTTGCCCAGATGGTGGGCTTGCAGGGATCGCCGGGCATGACCTGCATCAGGGAGACGGGCGCTTCCACATAGGTGTCCAGCGGGAAGAGCTGCAGAATCGCGTCCAGTATTTCCGGCACGCCGTGGCCGTCCAGGCGCACCAGGCGCTGCGCGTTCGCCGCCGCCGGGAAGTTGCCGTCGCCGATGACCAGCTCGTCGCCGTGGCCCATCTCCATCAGGATTTTCAGCAGCTCAGGGGAAAGAATCGGGGAAATACCTTTCAGCATGAGAATGTACCTTCCTTTCGTTATGAAACATCGTCCGCTTATTATTCGCCGGACGGGGTGAAAATCCTGCCGCGAGGCGACAGAATCAGGCCGTTTTCCGGGCTGGTGATTCAGAGGTACGGCCTCGCTCTCCCGCCTTCAACCCACGTAGCATTCGGGGATTCACATTTCATTTGGCTGTTCTATTCCGTGGATCAAAGTATTTTCCGGGTGGGGTCTGAGGCGGCTGTTTAGAGGTATGGCCTTGCTCTCCCACTTCTGACCCGCGAAAAATTCGGGAAATCACATTTCTATTTGCTTTTATTTTCCGTGGATCAAAGTATTTTCCGGGTGGGGTCTGGGGAGGCGCCTTTTTTAAAAAGGCGGCCTCCCCAGCGTTCCCCGTTCCCCTGTTTCTCTCCCCCAGTGCCGGGGGAGGAGCGCGGCGTGCTCGGGGTCGAGCCAGCGGCTGTCGATGAGGAAGACGCGGCCGGTATCGGTTTCGGTGCGGATGACGCGGCCGGCGGCCTGGAACGCGCGGGCGAGGCCGGGGTAGAGGTAGGCATAGCGGTAGCCCGCGCCCGGGCCGAACTTGTCCTCGAACAGGGCGCGCAGGGCGTCGTTTTCCAGGCAGACCTGCGGCACGCCCGTGCCCACGATGAACGCGCCGCGCAGCAGGTCGCCGGGCAGGTCGATTCCCTCGGAGAACACGCCGCCCATGACGATCAGCGCCAGCAGCGGCCGCTCGGGATGAGGGGTGAACTGGGCGAGGAAGTCCTCGCGGGCGAACTCGGTCATCTGCGGGGACTGCATGTGCAGGCGCACCTCGCCCGCGTCCGCCTCGAGCGCGTCGAACACCTGCCGCATGAAGGCGTAGGAGGGGAAGCAGGCCAGGTAGTTGCCCGGCTGCTCGCGCACGGCCTGCAGCATCAGGCGGGCGAGCGGCTGCACGGAGGAATCCCGCTGCCGGTAGCGCATGGGCAGGGAAACCCTGTGCACCTCGAGGTTCTCGGGCGGGAAGGGGGAGGGCAGGTCGAGCAGCGCGTCGCCGTCCGCCTCGGACAGGCCCATCAGGTCGCGATAAAAGGGCAGGGGCGTGAGCGTGGCCGAAAACAGCGCCGCGCCGCGCACCCGGGAAAGCGTTTCGCGGATGTGGTCGGCGGGGTCGGCGCACCACAGGCGCACGGTCAGATGCCTGTCTTCGGGCAGGTAGAGCGCGCGGTAGTGCCCGTCAAAGCGCCCACATGCGGCCAGGAAGTCCAGCACGGCGAAGTACTGCTCCCACAGCGCGCCGGCGTACCCGGCGGGCTCGGCGAGGAAGGGCGCGCAGGCCTCCTGAAACGCCTGAGAAGCGTCCTTCAGCGCCGCGGGCAGATCGCTCGAGGCTTCCTCCAGGGGATGCTCGGCGCGCAGAACCCTGAGCGGCGCGAGCAGGGCGGTCAGCGCGCGGTAAAGCAGATGCTTTCGCCCCTTTTCGCGCCCCACGCTTCGGCGCAGCAGCTCCACGTCCCTCTCCGAAAGCGACGCGGAGAGCATGTCCCGCACGCGCGCGGGCAGATTGTGCGCCTCGTCGATCAGCAGCGACGCGCCGCTTTTGCCTGAAAACCAGCGCTTCAGCCGCACGCGCGGGTCAAAGACGTAGTTGTAGTCGCACACGATCAGGTCGGCCGTCTCGGACAAGTCCAGCGACAGCTCAAACGGGCACAGCTCGTGCGCCCCGGCCAGGCGGGCGATTTCGTCCGGGCCGAGCCGGTCGGTAAACAGCGACTCGTACAGCGCGGCGCGGCGGCGGTCGTAGTAGCCCCGTGCGCGGGGACAGACGGCCGGGTCGCAGTCCCCCTCGAGGAACGGGCAGACCTTGTCCTTTGCCCGCAGAAACACCGTGCGCACATGCGCGCCCTGGCGGCGCATCCGCTCCAGCGCGTCGAGAACCGCCCTCGCGCCGGTGGTGCGCGCGGTCAGGTAAAACACCGCCTCGGCCTTTTCCTCGCCCAGCGCCTTGAGCGCCGGAAACAGCGAGGCGACCGTCTTGCCGATGCCGGTCGGGGCCTGGCAGAGCAGGCGCTTTTTGTCGCGCAGGGCGACGTAGACGTTCGCGGCCATCTCCCGCTGCCCGGCGCGGAAGCGGTCGTAGGGGAAGGTCAGCGCGCGCAGCGTGGGCAGACGATCCTCGCGGTGAGCGTTCAGCGCGCCCGTCCAGCGGGCCAGCGGCTCAAGACAGGTCTGCATCAGGTCTTCCAGCTCTCCGGCGGTATAGTGCCGCTCGAGCCGGGTGGTCTGCATCGTGCCCGCCTGGCAGTAGACCAGGTGCACCCAGGCGCCGTTTGCCTGCTCCTGATGGCAGAGTATGGCCGCGTACAGCTGCGCTTGCGCCCAGTGGGCGGGGTACTCGCCGCCGGTCAGCGAGGTGACTTCCCGCAGGGTGGACTTGATCTCCTCGATCACCGGCTCGTCCCCTCGCCGCCACAGGCCGTCCACCCGGCCGTAGAGCGCGAACTCAATCCCCAGGCACTCGACCGTGCGGCTGACCGGAACCTCGGCGCGGTAGTCGTCCGGGTAGAGGCTCTGCAGGGCACGGTGGGCGCGGGAGCCCTCCTGCATGCGCGCGTACAGGTCGCTCTCGCGCGACAGGTCGCCGCCCTCGCAGTAAAACTCCGCCACCGCCCGCACGTTGATTCGCTGCGCCACGCGCCCGCCCCCCTTCGCTGCTCCGACTGTACCGGTGTATTCGACGCGGGAAGGCCCGCTTCCTTCCGGCGCAGAGAAAAACCGCAGGCTCAGCTGCGCTGAACCTGCGGGCAGACTGTCGACCCCCCCGGAGAGCTCGAGAGGGTCGCAGCCCTCTCGAACTTTCAATCGCGCCCAGCGGCGTGTACGGTGGGCACGGGACGATTTTTGCGCCGGAAAATCTCATTTTCCAGAGCAAAAATCGTTTCCTTGCAGTTTTTGCGCCCGGAAATCTCTTAGATTTCAGCAAAAACTGGTGAGGGTGGCAGTGGCGGGGGAGCTTGCTTCCCCGTCCACCAGCTTGTCAAAACCTTTTTTGACAAGCTGACCGCAGGCTCAGCCGCGCTGAACCTGCGGGGAATGGCCGGCCTGCTCTCAGCCCTTGAGGCGGGCGAGGGAGGCGTTCAGGCGGCGAAGGGTCTCGTCCTTGCCCAGCAGATAGGCGATTTCGAACGCGCCGCCGGGGGTGGAGGACTTGCCGGAGATGGCGATGCGCAGCGGCCAGAGCACCTGACCGTTCTTCATGCCGGACTGCGCGATGGCGGCCATGAGCGTGTCGTGCAGGTTCTGCTCCGTCCACTCGTCAATGCCCTCGAGCACCGGCTTCATGGCCTCAAGCGCGGCGGCGGAGCTTTCGAGGGTGCTCTTCTGCTTCTTGTTCAGGTACAGGTCGTTCTCGAAGGCGGGCAGCTCGGCCAGGAAGTCCACCATGCCGGGGATCTGGTTGAGCACCTCGGTGCGGTTCTGCAGCAGCTCGGTCAGGCGGCGGGTGTCGAATTTGGACACGTCCAGCACCTTTTCAAGCCAGGGCAGCGCCTTCTCGTGGAACTGCTCGGGGGTGAGCTTGCGGATGTACTCGGCGTTGAACCAGTTGAGCTTGTTCACGTCGAAGATGGCCGGGGACTTGCTCAGGCCCTCCAGGTCGAAGTTCTCCTCCAGCTCCTTGAGGGTGAAGAACTCGCGCTCGCCGCGGGGACTCCAGCCCAGCAGCACCATGTAGTTGATGACTGCGTCCACCAGGTAGCCCTGCTCGAGCAGATCCTCGAAGGAGGGGTCGCCCTTGCGCTTGGACATCTTGCGGGTGATCTCGATGCGCTCGCCGTGCTCGTCCAGCACGTAGCTGCCGTCCTTGTCCTTCTGGAAGTCGCGGCACATGACCGGGGTCAGGTGCACGTACATGGGCGGCGTCCAGCCGAAGGCCTCGTAGAGCAGGTTGTACTTGGGCGCGGAGGACAGGTACTCGTTGCCGCGCATGACGTGGGTGATGCCCATGGTGTGGTCGTCGATGACGTTGGCGAAGTTGTAGGTGGGCAGGCCGTCCGCCTTGATGAGCACGTTGTCGTCCAGCGTGTCGCAGTCCACCTCGACGTGGCCGTAGATCACGTCGTCGAAGCTGGCCTTGCCCTCGGTGGGCACGTTCTGGCGGATGACGTAGGGCTCGCCCGCAGCCAGGCGGCGCTCAACCTCCTCCTTGGAGAGGTGCAGGCAGTGCTTGTCATACTTGAAGGTCTCGCCCTTGGCCTCAGCCTTGGCGCGCTCCTCATCCAGGCGCTCCTTGGTGCAGAAGCAGTAGTAGGCGTGGCCGGACTCGACCAGCTGCTTGGCGTAGGGCAGGTACATGCCGCGGCGCTCGGACTGCACGTAGGGCGCGCAGGGGCCGCCCACGTCGGGACCCTCGTCGTGGGTCAATCCGGCGGTCTTCAGGGATTTATAGATCACGTCCACCGCGCCGGGCACCTCGCGCTCCTGGTCGGTGTCCTCAATGCGCAGGATGAACTTGCCGCCCATCCGGCGGGCGTACAGGTAGGTGTAGAGCGCCGTGCGCAGGTTGCCCAGGTGCATGTAGCCGGTCGGGCTGGGCGCAAAACGGGTACGTACTTCCATGTCGTTTCTCTCCTTATATAATCACAAATCAGGGGAAGGTTCAAGGTCAGTCGGTGATGCCCAACTGTCGATTTCGAGAGGGAGAACGCTGTTCTCCGACTTTCCGAAGAATCCTTAGGCTTTAATCAATGGCCTATGGGGAAATTCACTTAAATTTCCTCCTGCGAAGACTTCGGCCGCTCTAATCTATGGCGGCCGATAGTCGTCAATAGAACCCGCGGCAGCAACCGGGTGCAGGCTCAGCCTGCCGGTAGCAAGTGGCCGTCGGCCCTGCCTGCTCAGCCTGCCAGGTTATGGGGAAATTCACTTGAATTTCCTCCCGCGAAGATTTCGCCCGCTCTAATCTATGGCGGGCGGAATCGTGTGCAACCCCGCGGTAGCAAGTGGCTGTCGGCCCTGCCGACCCGGCTCAGCCTGCCAGCAGCTGGCGGGCGATCAGGATCAGACCCAGCGCGCCGGTGTAGAAGGCGAAGATCTTCAGGCCGAACTTGCGGATGATCAGGCGGCACAGGCTGATGGAGGCAAAGCCCACAACAGCGGCCGTCAGCACGCAGACCAGCACCGGGGTGTAGCCGCCCAGCGCCTGGATGCCCTGCGAAAATTGGAAGGAAAAGGTGGTTCCGGCCGCCTGCGCCTGGTCGTAAATGTCCTTGAGGTTGAGCGCCAGACTGCCCAGCACGGCGGGTATGGACATCAGGAAGGAGAAGTCCACCGCGCGCCGCCTGGTCAGGCCGGTGCACAGGCCGCCGGTGATCGTGCAGCCCAGGCGGGAAACGCCCGGTATGATCGCCAGCACCTGCATAAGGCCCATGGCCAGCGCGTCGAAGCAGTTGACCTTCTTGTGCTTTTCATCGTGCATCATGTGTCCCGCCTCGCCCACGAGCAGCACCACGCAGGTGATCAGGAAGCACACCCCCAGGTGCCAGCCGCCGAAGAGCGTATCCAGCGTGTCGCCCAGCAGCAGCACCGCCGCCACAGTGGGCAGCGTGGCCACGATCAGCCACTTGAGGTCGGATTTGATCGGGTGGCGCAGCATGCGGAAGATGCGTTTGCAGTACATCACGCAGATGACCAGCAGCGTGCCCAGATGCAGGAAGGTTTCAAGCAGCAGGGGGACGCTCTCGAGCCCCATCGCGCCCTTGAGGAGCTCGATGTGACCCGAGGAGCTGATGGGCAGAAACTCCGCCACGCCCTGCAAAAGGCCCAGTAAAATGGACTGTTTGAGATTCATGCCGCTCACCTATGCTCAGACCACCAGGTTCACCAGGCGGCCGGGCACAAAGATCAGCTTGCGGATGGGCTTGCCGGCGGCCAGCTTCTGAATCTGTTCGCAGTTCTTGAAGTACTCGTCCGCCTGCTCGCGGGTCAGGTCGGAGGGCACCTCCATGCGCCCGCGAACCTTGCCGCAGACCTGCAGCGCGATTTCGACGGTGGCCTTCGTCAGCTTGCTCTCGTCGTACTCAGGCCACTTCTCGCGCACCAGCTCGGGGCCGAAGGCGCAGATCTGGTTGATTTCCTCGGTGATGTGGGGAGCGACCGGGTTGAGCAGCTGGATGAGTACCTTCATCTCGCCGCGGGAAATGCTGCCCTTGGTGTAGAAGGCGTTGACCAGCGACATCATCGCCGCGATGGCGGTGTTGAACTTCATGCGCTCGTAGTCCTCGCCCACCTTCTTGATGGTGGTGTGCATGTCGTAGGCCATGTCGTCGCGGATGCCTTCCTCGTCGGTCATGACCTCCATCAGGCGCCACACGCGGTCGAGGAACTTGCGGCAGCCGCGCGCGCCCTCGGTCGACCACGGAATGGCCTGATCGAACGCGCCCATGAACATCTCGTACATGCGGAACGCGTCCGCGCCCAGCTCGTCCACCACGTCGTCCGGATTGACCACGTTGCCGCGGGACTTGGACATCTTCTCGCCGTTCGCGCCCAGGATCATGCCGTGGCTGGTGCGCTTCTTGTAGGGTTCGGGCGTAGGCACCACGCCGATGTCATACAGGAACTTGTGCCAGAAGCGGCTGTAGAGCAGGTGCAGCGTGGTGTGCTCCATGCCGCCGTTGTACCAGTCGACCGGCAGCCAGTACTTGAGCTCCTCCATCGAGGCCAGCTCGTTGTCGTTGTGCGGATCGATATAGCGCAGGAAGTACCAGCTGGAGCCGGCCCACTGGGGCATGGTGTCGGTTTCGCGTTTGGCGGGGCCGCCGCAGTGCGGGCAGGTGGTGTTGACCCATTCGGGGATGCGGGAGAGCGGGGATTCGCCGTCGTCGGTGGGCTCGTAGTGCTCCACGTTGGGCAGCGTCACGGGCAGCTGGTCATAGGGAACCGGCACCCAGCCGCACTTCTCGCACTTGACCAGCGGGATGGGCTCGCCCCAGTACCTCTGGCGGGAGAACACCCAGTCGCGCAGCTTGAAGTTGACCTTTTTCTTGCCCAGGCCCTTCTCGGTGAGCCACTCGATGATGGTCTTCTTGGCCTCGGCCACCTTCAGGCCGTTGAGGAAGCCCGAGTTGACCATCACGCCGTCCTGGATGTCGGTATAGGCCTCCTTCGAGATGTCGCCGCCGGCGACCACCTCGATCATGGGAATGTCGAACTTTTTGGCGAAGGCATAGTCGCGCTCGTCGTGGGCGGGCACGGCCATGATCGCGCCGGTGCCGTAGCTCATGAGCACATAGTCGGACACCCACACGGGAATCTGCGTGCCGGTGACCGGGTTGGTGGCGGTGATGCCCTCCAGGCGCACGCCGGTCTTGTCCTTGTTCATCTCGGTGCGCTCGAAGTCGGACTTGCGGGCGGCCGCCTCGCGATAGGCGATGACCGCGTCGTAGTTGGCGATCTGCTCTTTGCGCTGCTCGATGATCGGATGCTCGGGCGAGATGACCATGTAGGTCGCGCCGAAGAGCGTGTCCGGGCGGGTGGTGTAGACGGTCAGCTTGTCGCCGGAGGACAGGGTGAAGTCGACCTCTGCGCCCTCGCTGCGGCCGATCCAGTTGATCTGCTGGGTCTTGACGCGGTCGATGAAGTCCACGTCCTCCAGGCCGTCGATCAACTTCTGGGCGTAGGCGGTGATCTTCAGCATCCACTGGCTCTTGACCCTGCGCACGACCTCGCTGCCGCAGCGCTCGCACACGCCGCCTACGACCTCCTCGTTGGCCAGGCCGCACTTGCAGCTGGGGCACCAGTTGATCGGCATCTCGCTCTTGTAGGCTAGGCCGTGTTCAAACAGCTTGAGGAAAATCCACTGGGTCCACTTGTAGTACCTGGGATCGGTGGTGTTGATCTCGCGGGTGTAGTCGAAGGAGAAGCCCAGGCGCTTGAGCTGCTCGCGGAAGTGGTCGATGTTCTGCCTGGTGACCACGGCGGGGTGCACGTGGTTCTTGATGGCGAAGTTCTCAGTCGGCAGGCCGAACGCGTCGTAGCCGATCGGGAAGAGCACGTTGTAGCCCTCCATGCGGCGCTTGCGGGCGATGATGTCCATGGCGGTGTTGGAGCGGGGATGGCCCACGTGCAGGCCCTGGCCGGAGGGATAGGGGAACTCGATCAGGGGATAGTACTTGGGCATGGAATGGTCGCTCGAGGCGTTGAGCACGCCGGTTTCATCCCAGTGCGCCTGCCACTTCTTTTCGATCTCTGCCGGATTGTACTGCGGGATTTCCTTCATGAGGTAATTCACTCCTTTGATGTGAGGATGTTCGGATGACTGTGTACGGGTTGAATTTGCGGCGCGGCGGGTGAACCCCTCAGTCGCCTGGGCGACAGCTTCCTATGAAAGGGAGGCGCCCGCAGCGCGGGCGGTGGGGTTCTGCCCGGCCCGGAAAGAAAAAGCCCTCCGTCCCCGAAGAGACGGAAGGCGTCAACCTTTCGCGGTACCACTCTTGTTGGCCGCCTTCGCGACCCGCTTGAGGCCCGGTAACGGGGGCTGGCCGGCGCTGCTCGGGGCTGAGTTCGGAAAGCTCCTGCGCCGCCTTGCAGCATCCGGCGGCTCTCTGTGGGCAGGAGGGCGATCCTACTGGTTCCCTTCATCGCGGCGATGGATTGCTATGGCTCATATTATAGGATACTTTCGCGCGTTTGTCAAATCAAATCGGCTCACCGCCCGGTAAAGATTCACTTGTAGGGGCGGGCATACTTGTGGATGAGCGCCATGACGTTCTTCACGCCGTCGGCGGAGGTCTCGCGCTCCATGTTGTCGATCAGCGCGCCGCGATCCTTGTAGGTGTCGATGACGGCGGCGGTGAGCGTCTCGGGGGTCATATCCTCCTGCATGAGCACGTGGGCCAGCTTGCGGCTCTCGAAGGAGCGGGCGTTGAGGATCTGGTCGCCGCGGCTGGCCTCCTTGGGATAGGGAATGAGCAGCATGGGCTTTTTGAGGGCCAGCAGCTCGCAGACGGTGTTGGAGCCGGCGCGGGAGATCACGACGCTGGCACAGGCATACGCGTCCTTCATTTCGTCGTTCAGGTACTCGACCTGGCGATAGTTGGCTGCGCCCTCGAAGTCGGCAGACAGGTTGCCCTTGCCGCACAGGTGCAGCACCTGGAAGCACTCGGTCAGCGCGGGCAGCGCCTTCCTGAGCGCCGCGTTGATGGCCTGTGCGCCCGAGGAGCCGCCGGTCACCATCAGCACCGGGCGGGAGTCGGTGAAGCCGAAGCGCTTCAGGCCGTCCTCATACCGGCCGGAAAACAGGTCGGTGCGCAGGGGCGTGCCGGTCACGACGCCCTTCTTGCCAATATGCGCCGCCGCCTCGGGGAAAGTGCAGCACACCTTGACCGCCAGGGGGGTGGACAGCCTGTTGGCCAGGCCGGGGGTCATGTCCGATTCGTGCAGCAGCACCGGCACATGGTGCAGCCATGCGCCGTACACCACCGGCACCGACACGAAGCCGCCCTTGGAAAACACGATGTCGGGCCTGATCTGGCGCATGAGCGAAGCCGCCTGGAACGCGCCCTGCAGCACCCGGAACGGGTCGGTGAAGTTTTTCAGGTCGAAGTAGCGGCGCAGCTTGCCGCTTTTGATCGCGTGGTAGGTTACGCCGTCCAGCGGCTCGATCAGGCCGCGCTCCATGCCGTTCGCCGTGCCGATATAGTGAATTTCCCAGCCCTCTTTGCGTAGGGCCGCGATCAGGGCCAGATTGGGCGTGACGTGTCCCGCCGTGCCGCCTCCGGTCAATACAATGCGTTTCATAATTTATTCCTCCTGCACCGCCGTCGTCAGGGCAGTATACATCATTATAAGCATATGCTGCCCGGCATGGGTTTATTTGCTGTAAAAAGATGGGCAGGATAAGGATAAATCATGCGATGTGAGCAGATTTCACGAAAGCGTTAAACGTTCATGAAATGACGAAAATCCGGCAGGAATTGGCGAAGGAAGACAGAAATATTTAGCCCGTAGAATCGGTTACAGGAAGGTATTTATGTATGGGGCGAGTCCTGGCGGCCGAAAGCGCCGGCTTCTGCTTCGGCGTTCGACGCGCCATTGACGAGCTCGAAAGACTGCTTGAGAGCGGCGGCGTGGTGTACACGCTGGGCGAGGTGATCCACAATCCGCAGATGGTCGCCTCCCTCAGAGCGCGCGGCGCGCTGCCAGTCGATACGCCCGACGAGCTTCCCCCCGGCGCAACGGTCATGATCCGAACCCACGGCGTGGGCCGCGAGGTCATGAACGGGCTTGAGGCGCGATCGACCCATGTGATAGACGAAACCTGTCCCTTTGTGAAGCGCATTCATGCAATCGCCGACGAGGCCGGCGAAAAGGGCATACCGATATACGTCATCGGCGATAAAACGCACCCGGAGGTCCAGGGCATCCTGGGCTGGTCGCGCGGGATGGGCAGGCCGCTTGAGAGCGAGTCTGATCTGCCTGCGCCGGGCGAGGTTGCGCGCGCCATCGTGGTTTCGCAGACCACGGCCGAGGTCGGGCGGGTCGAGTACCTGCACGAGCGGCTCAGGGAGCGCGTCGCCGAGCTGGACATACGCCGCACCATCTGCTCAACCACCGAGCGCCGTCAGCGCGAGGCGGTGGACATCGCGAGCCGCGTGGACGTCATGCTGGTGGTGGGCGGCCGGAACAGCTCCAATACCAGGAAGCTGCAGGGCCTGTGCCAAAAGGTATGTCCCCGAACTTTTCTTGTCGAAACCGCCCGGGAGCTGGAAGGCGTTCCGGTTCTCCCGCGGGATCGGATAGGCATTACCGCCGGCGCATCAACGCCCGACGGTACATTTAAGGAGGTTGTTGCACGAATGAGCGACATCGAAAAACAGGAACAGGTTGAACTTCAGGAGACCAGCGATTCCGATTTCATGAAAGATTTCGAGAAGACCCTGGTACAGCTGCGTCCCGGCCAGACCGTGACCGGCAAGGTTGTGCAGATTACCGACGACGAAGTGTGCGTCAACGTGGGCTATAAGGCCGACGGTCTGGTCAAGAAGTGCGACCTCTCCTCTACGGATGTCAAGATCGACGACGAGATCGAAGTGGAAGTTGTGAAGGTTAACGACGGCGAGGGCAATGTGCTGCTCTCCCAGCGCAATATCGTGAACCGCAAGGTTTGGGATGCGATCGTGGCCGCTTATGACAACCAGGAGACCGTCAAGGGCGTGGGCAAGGAGGCTGTCAAGGGCGGTCTGCTGGCCGACGTGATGGGCATTCGTGCGTTTATTCCCGCTTCCCTGCTGTCCCTGCGCTACGTCGAGAAGATCGACGAGTTCGTGGGCCAGGAAATGGACCTGAAGATCATCGAGATCGACAAGGCCAAGAAGCGCGTCGTCGCGTCCCGCAAGGCGGTTCTGCAGGTCGAGGAAGAGGCCAAGAAGGCCGAGGCCTGGGAAAAGCTGCATGAGGGCGACGTGGTCAAGGGCGTTGTTCGCCGCCTGACCAACTTCGGCGCTTTCGTGGACATCGGCGGCGTGGACGGCCTGGTTCACGTGACCGATCTGTCCTGGCATCGCGTGGGTCATCCCTCTGAGGTCGTCAGCGTGGGTCAGGAGATCGACGTGAAGATCATCAAGCTGGATCCCGAGCGCGGCCGTATCTCCCTGAGCTACAAGGCCACTCAGCCCAAGCCCTGGGACGTCGCCGGCGAGAAGTATCAGGCGGGCGACATCGTGACCGGCAAGGTGGTCCGCATCGTGCCCTATGGCGCGTTTGTGGAGCTCGAGCCCGGCCTGGACGGCATGGTGCATATCTCTCAGTGCGCCCTCAAGCGCATTGACAAGGTCGAGGATGCCGTGAACGTGGGCGATGAGATCCGCGTCAAGATCCTCAAGGTGGACACCGACGCCAAGCGCATCAGCCTGAGCATCCGCGAGGCGCTGACCGACGAGGCGATGGAGACCCCCTCCGACGCGCTGGACGAGTTCAACATGGACGCGCCCGAAGCGTAAGGAATTACACACGAAGAAAACCGGTGCGGCCGTAAGGCTGCACCGGTCAGCTTGTCAAAAAAGGTTTTGACAAGCTGGTGGACGGGGAAGCAAGCTCCCCGGCCAGGTGCCGCGGCTCAAATCTACGATTTGAGCCGTCGGCAGTTTCGCCAAAGGCGAAACCTGAAAACCCAAAGGGTTTTCAGCCTCCCTGCCACCCTCTCCAGTCTCCGCTAAAAATCGAAGATTTTTCGGGCGCGGAGCCTGCAAGGAAACGATTTTTGCTCTGGAAAATGGGATTTTCCGGCGCAAAAATCGCCCCGTGCCCACGTTGTATATTTGCACTGCCTTTCTTATGGAAAAGCGGCAGCAAGTGGAGCCGGGCACTGCCCGGTCGAAAGGGCTGCGGCCCTCTCGAGCTCTCCGGGGTTTTTCGACAGTCAGACCGGTGCGGCCGTAAGGCTGCACCGGTTTTTGTGCGTTCGGCTGGTTTTCCGGGACACGCCGCATTCTGAAGCGTTCGCAGCGCGTCAAAATCGCCTCAAAAACGCTCTTTTGGAGGTCATTTTGAAGCACCGCCCACGGCCTGATTTCTTTTTGAAGCTTGTCTGCGGGAACCTACATTTTTCCCTGCGCCCGGCGAAACGCGCGGGGCGAAAGGCCGTAGGCGCGCAGGAACTGGCGGTTGAGAGAGGACACGGAGCCGAACCCGACCTCCTCGGAAATCTCGAGGACGGGGCGGGCGGTGGTGCGCAGCAGATGCTCGGCCATGAGCAGGCGCACGTGCAGTATGTACTGCTGCGGCCCCATGCCGACGCAGGTGCGGAACACCCGGCGAAAGTACCCCGGGCTCATCTGGCAGCGGCGCGCCAGCTCTTCGACGGTCAGGTCGTTGGCGTACTCGTGCGCGATAAAGTGCAGAAGCGACGCAATCTGGTCGGAGGCGGGGGTGCTGCGCAGGGGACGCGTGCTGGGCTCGGCCCGCCTGGCCTCGGCGAAAAAGGCCTGAAGCAGCAGCCGAAACTGTGCCTGGTAGCCCTCCGGGCGCGCGTCCAGCTCGCGAAAGAGCAGCTCGAACAGGGAGACGAGCGCCCGATCTGCGCTCAGGAAGCTGCGGCCGGCCGTCTCGGGCACGCCCAGTGCCTCCGGGTCGACGAAGATGAATTTCCAGCGGCTGGGGCGCTCGCCGGGATCCTGCATGACGATATGCGCGTCGTGCACGCAGTTTTTGCGCACGATGCTGATCGTCTGCGCCGAGAACGGGTAGAGCTCGCCGCCCAGAAACTGCACGCCCCCGCCCTCGACGCACAGGCCGATCTCCAGGCAGTTATGGTAGTGCAGTGCGTGCTCCCGCTGATAGACCTGGGTATAGCTCTGGCAGTGCGCCGGGAAGTCGGCAGGGAGGTTTTTTTCGTCCAGTCGAACCGGGAAAGTGGATCGATTTTGCATGGTTTAGCCGCCTTTTTGCGTAGAAGTTCGCATAATTCTCCTATATAATACCATCAGAAGCGCGCGGGCGCAAGCACAAAAACGCGCCCATGCGGCATAAGGAGGATCTGACGATGGAACAGTTCTGTCACGGCACGCAGGGCGGCTGGAGGAAGCTGCCTGAAAACCCGCTGCTGGGCGGCGATCTGGGCACCTGCTTTGACATTTCGATGCTCCGGGAGGGCGACCTGATCCGGATGTACTTTTCCTGGCGCGACAGGAAGAACATCTCGGTTACGACCAGCGCGGACGGCGTACACTGGAGCGCGCCCGAGACCTGTATCGACCCGCGCGAAACGCCGGACGGCCGCGAGAGCCGCCTCAATCGCCCCTCGATCGTGAAGGTGGGCAGCATCTATCACATGTGGTACACCGGCCAGACGAAGACCACCTCGGCCATTTTTCACGCCGTGAGTGAGGACGGCGTGCGCTTTACCCGCACCTCGGACGAGCCGGTGCTGCGCGTGGACGAGGACTGGGAGATCACCTCGGTCATGTGCCCGAGCGTGCTGTGGGACGAGCAGAAGCGGCTGTTTCGCATGTGGTACTCGGGCGGCGAGCAGTATGAGCCCAACGCCATCGGCTATGCGGAGAGCGAGGACGGCCTCCGCTGGCGCAAGCATGCGGGCAATCCGATCTTCAAGGCCGACCCGGCCAACCCCTGGGAGCAGCACAAGACGACCGCCTGTCAGGTGTTTTATCACGACGGCTGGTACCGCATGTTCTACATCGGCTTCCACAACGAGGACTACGCCCAGATCGGCATGGCTCGCTCCAGAGACGGCGTGACCGGCTGGGAGCGCTCTACCCACAACCCGATCATCGCCCCGGACGAGGGCGCTTGGGACGGCGACGCCTGCTATAAGCCCTTTGTGCTCGACATGGGCGGCCGCTGGATGCTCTGGTACAACGGCCGCAGGGAGCACAAGGAACAGATCGGCGCGGCCGTGCTCGAGGGCGAGCTGGGGTTTTAGGGACGGGGGAACGCTGGGGAGGCCGCCTTTTTGACCGGGCAGTGCCCGGACCCACTTGCTGCCGGTCGGCAGGGCCGACAGCCACTTGCTGCCGCCGATTCTATCGACGACTATCGGCCGCCATACATTGGAGCGGCCGAAGTCTTCGCTTTTTCCATCATGGCATTGCCAGAAGGAAAACATCTGTCAGCGTTGCCGACTGCGCTGTGACCGATTCAAGCGACGAATCCTGGAACAAGCACATTGGAATTCCCGAATTCTGCGTTTTTAAACCATACCGCCTGCTATACAGGCGCCTCCCCAGACCCCACCCGGAAAGCACTTTGATCCGCGCAAAAGAATGACAGGAAGGAACGTGGTTCCCCGAATGCGGCGCGGGTTAGATGGAGCGGTTTACAGCAGGCGGCTGCCTGAATGCGATTCAGGGTGTGGGGAATCTCCACCCCCCTCAGTCGCCTATGGCGACAGCTTCCCTTTCAGGAGAGTCTTACGTTGCGCAGGCCGAAAACTTCCCATGAAAGGGGAGGTGTTCGTGAAGCGGACGGAGGGGTTCGCAACCGCAAACAAACTTCGGTGGGGGTCTGGGGGAGCGCGAAGCGGAGCGGAGCCTCCCCCAGCCGGAGAGCCAGCGGGGAGACTGGAAAGTCAGAATTCGGGAACTCCAATGTATGGTTCCCGAATTCGTCGAGAGAACCCGCGGCAGCCAGTGGCTGTCGGCCCTGCCGACCGGCAACGCCGACCAGCGTTTTCCGGGCGAGTCCCGGAAAACCGAAGACCTTGGCCGCTCCAATCTATGGCGGCCAACGGTCGTCGATAGGATGCGCGGCAGCCAGTGGGTGCAGGCTCAGCCTGCCCGGCAAAGGAGGTTTATGTGATGGACTTGCGTGAAAAACTCCGCGGATATGTGGAGAAGTTCAATGCGCTGGACGAGGAGACCTGCGTGCAGGCGATCCCGAACGCGCGGGCGTACGAGTGGCTGGCGGAGAACATTCCGCTGCTGGAGTGCCCGGACGCGGCGCTGGAGGAGACCTATTATTTCCGGTGGTGGACGTATCGCAAGCACCTGAAGGACACGCCGGACGGGCACATCGTGACCGAGTTTCTGCCGAGCGTGCCCTGGGCGGGGCTGCACAACTCGATTAACTGCGCGTGCAGCCACCATGTGCGCGAGGGACGCTGGCTGCGGGACGAGGCTGGCTGGCTGAAGGAGTACATCCGGTTCTGGCTGGCCGAAAAGGGCAGCTCTTACGCCTACGCGATGTGGCTGGGGACGGCGGTTGAGGACTACTGCCGGCTGCGGGGCGACTGGGATTTCGCCGTGGAGTGCCTGGACGGGCTGATTCGCCTGTACGAAGGCCGCGAGGCGCGCAGTCTGGAGGCGTGCGGGCTGTACTGGGCCAGCGACAACCGCGACGGGATGGAGTACTCGATCGGCGGCTCCGGCCTGCGCCCCACGATCAGCTGCTACCAGTACGGCGACGCGACGGCTATTTCGCGGATTGCGGCGCGCGTGGGCAAAACGGACGTGGCTCAGGCGTATGCCCAAAAGGCGGCGGCGCTCCGGGAGACGGTCGATCGGCTGCTGTGGGACGGGGACTTTTACCGCACGCTGCCCTGCGAAAAGGGCGAAGGCGCGTTTTCCGCGCGGCCTAAGGTCGAGGCGGCGCACCGCGTGCGGGAGCTGGTGGGCTACATTCCGTGGTACTTCAGCCTGCCCCGGCCGGGCAAGGAGGCTGCGTTTGGCCAGCTGACCGACCCGAACGGCTTCTTCGCGCCCTGGGGTTTGACCACCGCCGAGCAGCGCCACCCGCGCTTCATGTTCCGGCACGAGCATGAATGCCTGTGGAACGGCCCGGTCTGGCCGTTTGCGACCTCGCAGGTGCTGACCGCCGCGGCGCGGGTGCTGCGCGAGTACCCGGCGACCGACGCCTTCACGAAGCAGGACTACTGGGTGCTGCTCAGGCAGTACGCCCTGTCGCACAGGCTGCGGGGCGAGGACGGGCGCTTCGTCCCCTGGATCGACGAGGACATGAACCCGTACACCGGCGACTGGATCGCCCGCAGCGAGCTGATGCGCGACGGCTGGCAGGAAAGGCGCGGCGGTTACGAACGCGGCAGGAATTACAACCACTCCACCTTCTGCGACCTGGTGCTCTCCGGCCTGCTGGGCATCGACGCGGACGCGGACGGTCTGGTCTGCAGGCCGCTCGTGCCGGATTCGTGGCGCGCCTTCCGGGTCGAGGGCGTGTATCACGCCGGGCAGCGCTGGACGATTGAGTATCGGAACGGTACGGCGCTGGTCGGCAGTGCAGGTCGGCAGTGCCGACAGCCGGTTGCTGCCGCCGAATAGCACACGACCCCGGGAGCCATAGATTGGAGCGGCTGGGGTCTTCGAATCCGCAGAATTCTCTGCGGATTATGGGGCGGCGTTGCCGCCTCGGCTGGGGGAGGCTCCGCTCTGCTTCGCGCTCCCCCAGACCCCCACCGAAGTTTGCATGCTACTGTGAGTCGGCGTTGCCGACTGCCACTTTCTGCCGGTCGGCAGGCTGAGCCTGCACGCACTTGCTACCGCGGGTTCTGGCGACGAAATTGGGAACCATAGGCTCAAGTTCCCAATTTCTCCGGTTTTTCGGAATTCTCCGAAAAACTCTTGCCGGCGTTGCCTCCGCGAACCCCACCGTCCGCTTCGCGGACATAAGGCTCTCCTGAAAGGGGAGCTCAGACTGTCGAAAAACCCCGGAGAGCTCGAGAAGGTCGCAACCCTCTCGAACTTTCAATCGCGCCCAGCGGCGTGTACGGTGGGCGCGGGACGATTTTTGCGCCGGAAAA
>CAKUFI010000054.1 GCA_934647305.1 uncultured Clostridia bacterium
TCACCAGTCTCCGCTAAAAATCAAAGATTTTTCGGGCGCGGAGCCTGCAAGGAAACGCTTTTTTCTCTGGAAAATGGGATTTTCCGACGCAAAAACCGTCCCGTGCCCACGTTGTATATTTGCACTGCCTTTCTTATGGAAAAGCGGCAGCAAGTGGAGCCGGGCACTGCCCGGTCGAAAGGGCTGCGGCCCTCTCGAGCTCTCCTGGGTTTTTTGACAGTCTGAGGCCGCACTCCATATAAAGGAGTGCGGCCTCAGCTTTGTTAAAAAGGCTTTGATAAACCGGTGGACGGAGTCCCCTCACCAGTTTTTGCCGAAGCCTAAAAGGTTCCCCGGCGCAAAAACTGCAGGGAAACGTTTTTTTCTCCGGAAAATGAGTTTCTCCGGCGTAAAAAGCGCCCCTTGCCCACGCTGCGCATTTGCATCGCCCAAGTCGGCAATGCCGACCGTCATTCCACGAAGAATTTCGTGGATTCGCAGACCTTGGCCGCTCCAATTTATGGCGGCCAACGGTCGTCGAGAGGATGCGCGGCAGCAGGTGGCTGTCGGCCCTGCCGACCGGCAGCGCCGCCGCGGGACGGCACGTTTTCCCCGAACCACGCTACTCCAATGGATTGTAGACCCGCTTTGCGCGCGGCTTTTCGGCGCGAATCGGGCGATGCATGAGGAAATAGCGCGTCTCGTCGTAGACGTGATCCTCGGCGCTGGTGTCCACATCCTCGCAGCGGCTCATGTCGTAGCACAGCGCGGGCACGGTGCGCAGAAACGCGCGGCAGGTATCGAAGACGTACAGGCCGGACCGGCCTTCCTGGTCGAACTTCAGCCGCCCGTGCAGCTGCATCTTGCCGGACAGGCGCGCGTTGTCGCCGGGCAGGAAGTAAACCCCCTCGCGCTCCATCTGCTCGGCCACGCTTTCGCCGCGGCTGGTGTCCCAGATCGAGGGATCGGCCACGCCGTTTACGTGCTCCTCGCCGGCCTCCCGCTCGATGCGCCGGATGCCCTGCGCGATCTCCGCTGGCGACAGGCGGATGCCCTCGTTCGCGCCCGACGCGCCGTACCACTCGCGATACCGGTACGCCACGCCGTCGCAGTCCATCGCCCACCAGCCCACCGAAAAGGGCTTGGCGTAGCCGAAGTCGAAGCTGCGGTACCTGGGCCAGTTGACCGGAATATCGAAGGGCTTGATGACGTGCGTGAACCGCTGATCGGCATAGTGGGCCGGATCGTCGGTAAACTCGCTGAACACCTGGCCCTCGAACGCGTCCCACCTGCCCAGCAGCAGCGCCTCCCGCAGCGCGCGGGGCTTCTGCTCCAGCTCAAAGATATAGTCGTCGCTGAGGTAGGGATTGTCGGTCGCCCGGGAGGGGATGTACTGCCGGGTGCGATCCTGCTCGCGGTTGAGCAGGCGCGAAAACACCTTCGTATGCACCAGTTGGCCGGGCTCGCCCGCGTCCACGAAGTACTTCTTCACCCAGGCGTGTCCCGGCCCGCCCGGGTTGGAGGTGCACCGCGCCACCGGCCGGATGTCCAGCGAGCGCCGCGCGCGCAAGCGCGTCTTCAGGTATTCGTAGATGCCCTGCTCGAAGTGCGTCAGCTCGTCGATAAACAGCCAGTGGATCTCCGCGCCCTGATAATTGAGCTTGTCCCGCTCGTTCTGGCAGTATCGAAACCGCAGCGCGCTGCCGTTTGCCAGGCGGTAGTCGTGCGTCGATCCCGAATAGCTGCCCAGGCACCTCGGAATCGACCGCAGCGCCTCGGCCACCAGCGTATCGTCCAGCTCGCGCAGCGTCCGCCGGAACAGGTATGCCTGCGTGCCCGGGTGCTCAAGGCACCGAAGCAGCGCCTCCATCACCACCGCCTTGCTCTTTCCCCCGCCCGCCGCGCCGCCAAAGAGCACCTCATCCGCGGCCGACCGGTGAAACAGTCGCTGCTTCTCGGTCGGCCTGTAATCCAGTCGAATTCTCATGTTCCCTCCCTTTCTCCGGGATGCGCCACGTAAACGCCTACTCCTCCGGCCGGGGCGCCTCGCTGACGACCTGGATCTGCGTGGCGCACTCGCCCTGCGCGGCCTCCCAGCGGTCGCGCTGCTTGTCCTTGAGCCAGGTCATGATGCAGCCCGAGTCGGGCGGCACCTGCTTCATGACCACCTCGCGCTTTTCGCGGTATCCCCCCTTTCCGTCATCCTCGGTCACGGTCTTTTCCTCCTTCTGCACGAAGCCTACCGCGCGCATGAACAATGCCTGCTCGACCGCGCGAATGGCCTCCTGCTCGTCCTCCGGCTGCTTCAGGTTCAGTCTCTTCATCCAGTCTTCTCCTTTCATCGTTCTGTTTTCTTGCAGCGGCGCCTCCACGATACCTCGCCCGATGCGACCGGACGCGACATCCTGTTGTCTTTATGCGAAGTTTTTGGGCGGGGTTGACAAGCGCGGAAAAGCGTTGTATGCTAATGAAGGTAAACCTTTCAATTTTCAATTCAGCAGACCGGGAGGTGGAGTCGGATGGACGTTGGCGGTAGATGTCAGACGATCGAAGGCGTGCCTCGAAGTCGCCGCGCGCGTGCATCCCGCTCTGCGCGCGCAGCTGGATCCTTCTCGATCTGACCTTCTGGGCATCCTTTCTTTCATCACACATCACCAAAGCCAATGGCACCGCTAGTCTTTTTAGCAGGTGTCTATTCTGCGTGTTTTAAGCGCGCATTGGTGCGTTTCGCCTGAGGAAAGGCGGACAGACTATTTTGTGATGAGGAGGAAACAACTATGGATTGGGAAACCATCAACCAGCGCCTTAACAAGCTGCTGGAACAGAACCGCCTGAGCGAACTGCGCGGCGCGCTTCTGATGATTAACGTAGTCGATATCGCACAGTTCATGAGCGAGCTGGCGCCCGACAAGCTGCTCACCGTGTTCCGCATTCTGCCCAAGGACATCTCGGCGGACGTGTTCGCCTATATGCCCTCCGATCAGCAGCAGGTGCTGATCCAGTCGATCGGCGACAGCGAAATCCGCTCGCTGATGGACGAGATGTTCCTGGACGACACGGTGGACTTTCTCGAGGAGCTGCCCGCCAGCGTGGTCAAGCGCGTGCTGGCCAACACCGACGAAAAGACCCGCAGCCTGATTAACCAGTTCCTGCGCTACCCCGAAAACTCGGCCGGCTCCATCATGACCATCGAGTTCGCCGAGTTCCACAGCTCCTTCACCGTTAAAAAGGCCATGGAATCGCTGCGTGCGACCGGCCTGGACAAGGAAACCATCAACACCTGCTATGTCATTGACGATCAGCGGCACCTGATCGGCTCGGTCGCCCTGCGCAAGCTGATTCTCGCGCAGGACGACTCCCCGATCACCGAGATCATGGACCCCAACGTCATCTCGGTGCACACCCTGGCCGACCAGGAAGCGGTCGCCGATACCGTGCGCAAATACGACCTGCTGTCCATTCCCGTCGTGGATAACGAGGGCCGCCTGGTGGGCATCATCACCGCCGACGACATCATGGACGTCATCGAGGATGAGAACACCGAGGACTTCGAGAAGATGGCCGGTCTGACCCCGTCGGAGGACAACTACCTCAAGACCCCCATCCTCACGCTGTTCAAAAACCGCATTCCCTGGCTGCTGATCCTGATGATCTCGGCCACGTTCACCGGCATGATCATCACCCATTTCGAAGAGGTGCTGACCGAAAAGGCCGCGCTGGGCGTGATGCTGACCGCCTGTCTGCCCATGCTGATGGACACCGGCGGCAACTGCGGCTCTCAGGCCTCCACGCTGGTCATCCGCGGCCTGGCGCTGGGCGAGGTCGAGTTCAAGGATCTGTTCAGGGTCTGGGCGCGCGAGTCCCGCGTGGCGCTTTTGTGCGGCCTGGTGCTGATGGTGGTCAATTTCGCCCGGCAGGTGCTGCTCTACGGCACCTCCCCGGACAACCTGATGGTCGCGGGCGTGGTTTCGGTCTCCATGTTCCTAACCGTGGTCATCGCCAAGTCGATCGGCTGCACCTTGCCCATGATCGCCAAGAAGATCGGACTCGACCCCGCGCTGATGGCTTCCCCGCTCATCACCACGCTGGTCGACGCCTGCTCGCTGACCATCCTGTTCAACATCGCCCGCCTCGTGCTCTAGGACGACGGCCGGGGAAATCCGCCTGAACAGACGCCCCCGGTTTACCGCCGGAACGGGCACAACCATCCGAAAAGAAGCTGTGTCGCCGTCCGACTTGCCTGCCCACGAGGAGGTTTGCACCATGAAAGAGATTCTCGGCTGCATACGCCGCGCCGATCAGGACTTCGGCATGATCGAGGACGGCGACCGCGTGGCGGTGGGCGTGTCGGGCGGCAAGGACAGCCTGCTGCTGCTCTATGCGCTGAGCCTGTACCGGCGCTTCAGCCCGCACCCGTTCACGCTGCAGGCCGTCACGCTGACGATGGGCCTTGAGCCCTTTGACCTGAGCGGCGTGCAGGCGCTGTGCGACCGGCTCGAGGTGCCCTACGTCGTGCGCGAGACCCAGATCGGCCGCATCGTCTTCGAGGAGCGCCGCGAAAAGAACCCCTGCGCGCTGTGCGCCAAGATGCGGCGGGGCGCGCTGAACGATCTGTGCCGCGAGCTGGGCGTGACCAAACTGGCGCTGGGGCATCACCGCGACGACGCGCTGGAAACCCTGCTGATGAGCCTGCTCTACGAGGGCCGCCTGCACACCTTTCAGCCGGTCACGCGCTTCGACCGCACCCCGGTCGTGCAGATTCGGCCGCTGATCTACGCGCCGGAAAAGGTGATCGTGCACTACGCCCGCCGCCTGGACCTGCCCGTCGTCGCCTCGCCCTGCCCCGCCAACGGCCGCACCAAGCGCGAGGACATGAAGGACCTGCTCGACCTGATCTGCCGCCGCGTGCCCAACGCCCGCGAGCTCATGCTCTCCGCGCTGCGCAACACCGAGCAGTACGGCCTGTGGCCCGCCGCGCGCCGCGCCGATGAGCCGCGCAATTCCTGAAGACAAATTTCCTAAAACGTGTTGACAATGCGCTGCTTATGTGCTATAATGACAGTCGTTGGCAAGTGAGTTTCGCTTTCCGGCAGATAGGGGCATGGTGTAATGGTAACACGTGGGTCTCCAAAACCTTTGTTGTGAGTTCGAATCTTACTGCCCCTGCCAATTTTCTTAGTACGATCCGCTGCAACCGGGTCGTACTTTTTTGTGCAATTAGCCGACAACGCTTCGCATCTCCTCCAGCGCATCGCCGAAGAGATGGATGTAGATATTGTAGGTAACCGTCACATCGGCATGCCCGAGCAGTTTTGACAGAATCTTAACATCGCAGCCTCGCTCATAGCAGTTGGTCGCGAAGGTGTGCCTGAACACATGCTGGCCCAAATAGGGAACATTGGCTTGAGCACACGCCAGTTGGATCTGGTATCGCATGACCTCGTAAGACAGCGGACGACCGTCTTTACCCTGGAAAATATAGCCGTGTCCGTCCTTCGTTTCGGCGCGGAGACCTTCGAGGAGCGCATACGCATTGGTGCTCAGTGGGATCGTGCGGTTGCTCGTAAACGACTTTGCACCCTCCTGAACCTCCATTCGGCGGTGATTGGTGATGCGAATCAGTGTCTTGCCAATGTGGACTGCCCGCCTTTCCCAGCGAATGTCATCCCATGTCAGTGCCAAGCATTCGCCCACCCGCAGGCCTGTTTCAAGCATCAGTAATGCCGCCGCGTATCCGGGGCGGGCCTGACTGCGAAGCACATGCCTCAATGCATCCTGCTCTGAATGAGAATAACCCAGAACCTCCCTTCGCTTCTTTTTCACGGCCTGCTGAGTCGGCAGTTTGACGTTGTTGTAGATCGGCCTGGGAATGACCCCTTCGGTGTTCGCGAACTTCAGGTAACCGGTGACGAGATGATACTGCTTCTTGATCGTTGTCAGTGCGTACCCGTCCTCGACCATGCTGTTTATGAATGCCTGCAGGTCTTCCGTCCGGATCGATAAGACATCCATCTCGGCGATTCGGTAGCTTGCCAGCGTTCTCAGGGATGTTTCCAGTCGATCATACGTTGTCGGCTTTACCGAGTTGGCCTTGTATTGAGTCATCCACTCTCCTATGGCGTCGTAAAGGGTTTTCATGTTTCCTCCTTCGAACCTCCGAAAGAGTGTAAGTCAGCCTCTAGACTATACCACTCCAAGGTTATACATTCAATCACATTTTCAAAAGAAAAGCGCCCGCCGCACGGACGAGCGCCTCTCGATATGCTTGATTTTTACTGCTTGTTGACGCCTTCCACCTTGTTATACTGCGCGGTACTGATGCCCAGCAGCACGCCGAGGAATGTATCCACGGCAGTGATCGTACCGACCACTTCTTCACCGTAGGGGAAGCTCCAAATGCCCGCCAGTGCGAAATACAGCGTGCCCAGGGCGGGCAGCAGATACATCGCGATCCACTTCAGAGTGTCATAAGCCTTATTGCTCAGCATAATTGTTTTCCTCCTTACAAAGTCGCTTTCATGAATTTACAGTCGCCGCTCAAATGAATGACGGGGCTGTCCTTGGACGTGGGCTTGAATTCTCCGGCCTGCCCGTACCCGCCGTAATCAAGAGCCGCCGCGTCGTTGACGAAGAGCTTGTCCACGGCGGTTGCCTTCTGATTCTGGATGTCTACTCGGAAGAAGGACTGCTTCATAATCATCGGCATGTGAGAATGCGAATGAATATAGCAATCCGCGTCGACAATGCTCGCCATATCGGCCAGTCGAATCGCCTTTGCGCCTTCCTTTCGTCCACCGCCGGTGCCGTGGGTCGCATAAATGCTGTAAATATACGGCTGCTTTTTGCGCCCGTTCGAACGTTCCGATGCGGATTTCTCGCCGAATCTCAGGAAGCACAGCACGCCCTCCGGCGCATATCGCGATTCCACGCCCAATTCCCGGCAGATCAGTCTCATCATATCGAGACCGTCCGTTCGATAAACCCGGTTCTCGTGATTTCCGGTATCTGCGGCAATAATGCGCTTTTTCAGGGGTTTCAGCAATTCGACGGCCAGTTTGATCTGCTCCATGGGCGGGACAACCTCCGAGTAAATGTCGGATACGCTGTTTCGTACCGCGGTATTGAGCAGATCGCCGTTCAGTACGCAGAGACCTCGAGAGTCATCCGCAATCGTCTGAACCCTCTTTCGGATGGCCGTAAGGTCTGCCTTGGAGTCGCCGATATGCAGGTCGGACAGAATATAAACCCGCGCGTCCGGCCAGGTAGACGGATAGTCCGCCGTTACGCAAAACATAGGCGCCACCCCTAGCCGTTGTGAATCGGCAGCTTATTGACTTCCTGCATGACCCGTTTCGCCGATCCGTTGCCGCCCATTTTCTCGTAAGGCCGGTAGAGGTATTCGTAGAGATTCTCATACTCATCCCTCGTGATCGAGCCTCGCTCGACATAGTGCATGCCGAGGAAGAGGATTCGATCGTGCGCCAGTCCCACCAGCATCTGCGTTTTTACATCCTTCTTTTCCGAACGCTTCTGGATGTAGGCCCAGAATCCCGAGGAAGCAATCACCGCACATACCACGGTCAGCGCCATCTGCATCCATGATTCCACACTGTTTCCCCTCCTTTATCAGGTAGTTTCGACCGTCGAATACTTGCCGGAAATCCAGACGATCTGTTTCTCGTAGCGACCGGCATACCAGCCGTTTTCCGCGGTGGCGACCCATTCCATCGTATCACCCTTGTTCAGATAAGCAACTCGATCATAATCGGTCGAATCGCCAAGGCGAATATTGACGGAATTGCCCGTCACGACGATCCGCTTCTTTCCGGAAGCAGAAGTCGGCTTTTCAGGTTCGGTGACAGTCATTCCGTAGTTGGGTCGTCCATATCCAGCAATGCGGTCATAATTCAGCTTGTATTTCTTTCTGCAAACACCGCCGCCATTCGCAACCACGCCGTTTGCGCCAGAAGTATTGCCCTCGACGGTGTAAACGTAGACGTCATCCACAGCATACACAAGACCAGTATGAGCGACCTCGGGGCCGCCGATTTTACCCTTGGGCCAGAAGAAAATCTGGTCGCCGGGCTGAGGCGTGTTGTGGAGCTGTCCCTTGTAATCGTAGTATTTTCGGCTCCATTTGCAGCCGGCACCATAGTTGATCGTCCGGTCTGTGGGCTGACAGGTGAGTTCGAGCGCGGCCTTCTTACCATAGGCCTGCACAAAGCACCAGTCCACGAACACATCGCACCAGGCGTAGCCATTCTTGCGGCCGTTGTAAAAATTCAGGGCATCCAGATCGCGAGCATACTTGGTGTAATTCTTATCGCCAGCATTGGCCGTCTTATCGTCGAGATCGGCATTGCTTTTCTTCTCGAGATAACCGACTTCGGCTTCTGCGATCGCAATAACCTTTTTCGGATCATAGGTCATTTTTGTTTCCTCCAAATCTTCTCTGGTCTCGGCGGTTTTCTCGCCAATGAAATACTCCAAAGGCTTCGTGCCGGCGAGGACACTCAGATCAACATTTCCGTCAATACCATCCACTCGTCCTTTGCTGGTATACTGCCACAGATCGCGGGGGTATTTAGGCTTAAATCTGTCCTCGGTGGGAATTTGTCCATCGTTGGATCCCCAGTGCGGAATCCACATAATATCGCACATACCAATCGCCTTACCGGCCCACTTGTAGCGCTGGTTGATATAGAGGCCGATTTTTTCGCAGCCCTTTGCACGCAGTGTTTCCAGGAATGCGACACAAACCTCTTCAGTCGTCTCTTCGTTTTGAGCCTTGTACTCGATGTCGGCAATGTAGAATTTCGGCGCGGTTGAGGCCTTCTCGACGCACTGGACAAAATAGCTTGCCTCCTTGCAGGCATCGTTTGCGTTGCCGGCCATCACATAATGATACACCCCGAAGGGGATCCCGTTTTTCCGGCAGCCTTCAACATTCTCGAGGAACCTCGAGTCCATGCCGCTGCCGCAGGACGCCCTGAGAATAACAAAAGACAGCTCCTTAGCTGCCTTTTTCCAGTTTATCGCACCCTGCCATTTACTGACGTCGGCGATTTTCATAGACACCCTCCTTTGCGAAAAATGTCAGGTCGAAATGAAGTACTCCTCCCGTCTCGGATATTTTGTGGCGGGAGGAGTATACGAGATAATGGAATTAGTTTAGACAGAAGCCGAGAGCCACGCTACGTGAACCGACGGTAATGTAGTAGTCCCAGTCACCAATCGAATTGACGCACCTGAAGAGGCTGCTGTCGTACGCAGAGCGCAGCCACCAGTTAGAGGCTGAGGTGGCGCCGGGTTTCTGCTTGATGCGGCTGGCGTTATCAGGGAATACGCTGTGATACAGTCCATCAGGCTCGAAAAGCTCATTATAGCTCGGTGCCCAGACGTCGTCCTGAGTGGTCTGAGTGATGCTGCTTGCGCCGGTCGTGTCGTATGACGGCTGGGTTTTCGTCACCTCTGCGATGCGGTTTCGAATTGCTTCGGGAATCAGGGGCTTCAGCGTCGTCTTCATATAGGAGCGCATTTCGCTCTTCTCCCAGCCGCCGATTGCGCCGGTGCCCTCGGTATAGGCGCCTTCGCTGCCGGAACGACTCGGGTTTATTCGACGGTCGGTCTTGAGCAGCTGCTCGGTCAGCCAGGTCATCTTTGCCTTTCCGCTGCCGTCGGCCAAGGTATCCACGTCGATGCCCACGAGCGTCGCGCAGACAATGCCTTCGCTGCCCAGGTCGAGCAGCTTCGTGTCGCCGACCGCATACTTGGTCGCGTAGGTTCCGTCGTCCATGGAGGCGATGATCTCCTCCCAGGAATCCGTAATCGTATCGGCGCCGGTAGAGAAGCCGAGAGCCACGTCAAACGAGATGCTGGCATTGGCGTTGCCCGAGGTACCGTTCGGAGTGATGTACTGGGCGTTGCGGTAGTCGCTCGCAGACCGCAGCCACCAGTCAGAGGCTGAGGTGGCGCCGGGCTTCCGCTTAATTCGACTTGCGTTATCAGGATATACAGTATGGTACAGACTGGTACGGTCGTCCAGCTCACCGTAACTCGGGATCCATACATCGTCCTGAGTAGTCTGGAGTACACTGGTACCTGCCGTATCACGGGACCACTGAGTCTTTGTTACGAGAGCGATCTGGTTGCGCACAACCTCCGGAATCAGCGGCTTAACCGTGTTCTTCAGATAGCTACGCAGCTCAGACTTCTTCCAACCGCCAATTGCACCAGTGCCTTCCACGTATTCTCCAGTGGAGTTCTTGGATAGAGACGGGTTGAATCGCTTGGACGTGGTGAGGAGCTCCTTCGCAATCCAGCTGATCGGCGCGTTTCCGCTGCCGTCTGCCAGTTGATCCTTATCGAGCGCCACGATCTGCATGTTAATCACGCCCTCGTTGCCCAGGTCGATGCTCTTGTAGTTGCCGACCTTGTACTTCGTGGCGTGAATGCCGTTCGCGACGTTCTTTCGAATAGTCTCCCAGTCGTCCGTAATCTCTTCATCCACCATGGGCGTACCGAACTGAGCGTAACAGGATGTGTTGCCCGTGATGTTCGTCGGCTGCGGACTCCAGCCGGTGAATTCGTAACCATCGTCGGCTGTGCCGTCGGGAGAGACAGGCGTGGCACCGGTATAGGTTGCGCTGCCGCCATAGGCCACGTTCGGAACCGTCTGAAGCAGCGTGGTGCCGTTGTAGAAATACACCGTGTAAGTGCGTACGGTCGAGGTGTATTGCGCCATAATAATCATGGACTCCGTCACATTCGTCAGCATGCCGTTTGTGCTGCCGGAGCTCCACCCGCCGAAGGAATACGTATACTGCGCTGTGCTCGCCTTCGTCGGGGTCGAACCGGTATAGCTCGTTCCTTCGCCGTTGGGCACCCGCTTCGTCTGCAGCACCGTACCGTCCGAATTGACGTATTTCACGAACCACACGTCGGTATACTGCGCGGTCAATCGACAGTTACTCTGCACATTCGTAGGCAGCGTACCGAAGTCCTTGAAGACATAACCCTGCGTGCTGATGTCCGGACGGGTAGGTGCCGTGATTGCGCCGGTCTCCACCGGGTTGATCGGCGTTTCGCCGCTCGCGACAACTGCGGTGTACAGCAGCGTGCCGTCCCAATCATAGTACTTCGCCAGATACTGAGCCACGCCATTTGCGATGACCACCAGCTCGGGGAAGTGCTCATTGATGTTAAGCAGCAGTTCGCTCGTAATGGAGGGTACCCGAACCTTGCCGGTTACTACGGCGTTCGGAGTATTCTGACCATTCTCGTCCAGGCCGCCAGAGGCAATCAGCTTCGTAATCGTCGCCTGAAGAGTTTCCTGGCTCGTTGCCGTCCAGTCCACATCCACAAGTCGCACTCGACTCAGCTGGCTTGCACCGGCGATAATCGACTCGATGGGCAGATTGGGAGTGTTCTCGATAAACAGCGTAGTAAGGCTGCCATACCCCCCGACCTCAATCGTCTCCAGCTTCTTCTGATTCCGAATGGTAAAATTGGTCAGCGTGCCGGGAAGCTTCAGCTCCTTTACGATGCCGCCGTTGGGCAGGGAAAGACCGGTAATCGCCGTGCCGGTGAACCATGCGGTCTGAAGATTCGAACAGCCAGAGGCGTCGATTGACTGCTTCAGATTCGGACAGTTTCGCACGTCCAGCGTTTTGAGCAGGGTGTTATTGCCCAGATAGAGCTCCGTCAGGTTGCCATTGGAATAGGTTTCTGCACCGTCGCCCAGCTTTAGGCTCTGAAGTCTGGTTGCATGGCTGAATTCCGCATAACCCACCTTCAGGCCGCTCAGATCGCCGATCGACTTGATCTGGCTCGCCGAGTAAATATAAATCTCGGTGTCGTTCACGTTGGTGAGCGGACAGGTCAGCGTGTAGCTGCTGCCTCGAAGGGCTCGTACCTGCTGAAGATAGCTGCCGTACTTGACACTGGCGTAAATATCGGCGTAAGGTTCAATCGTGATGTCAGCCTTGGCGTAGCCGCGCAGGGTCACAATGTCGCTCAGACTGTCGCCCGCGTTGTACTTGGCGTCCATGTAGCGGAACCGGTTGTACAGCCACCACTTGCGCTGTTCCTCCTTGCTTCCCTGAAGCATGCTCAGGTAGCCCCAATGGCAATAAACATCGCTCCTGCAATTCCCATCATGATCTTACCACCTCCAAAATATAATCAGGTTTCTCCATAATGGGGCTTGCATTTTTCGCGAAATTATTGATCTCGTTCATCGCAATCGGTACCGCCCCGATTTATACTCACTTGAGACGATGACAAACTGACTTACACTCGTGCGGTTTGCACTATTTCGTTTTATTTTTCTTTGCTCATATTCACAGTTTCAACAGCGCTCTCCAAAACCTTTGTTGTGAGTTCGAATCTTACTGCCCCTGCCAATTTTCTTAGTACGATCCGCTGCAACCGGGTCGTACTTTTTTGTGCAATTAGCCGACAACGCTTCGCATCTCCTCCAGCGCATCGCCGAAGAGATGGATGTAGATATTGTAGGTAACCGTCACATCGGCATGCCCGAGCAGTTTTGACAGAATCTTAACATCGCAGCCTCGCTCATAGCAGTTGGTCGCGAAGGTGTGCCTGAACACATGCTGGCCCAAATAGGGAACATTGGCTTGAGCACACGCCAGTTGGATCTGGTATCGCATGACCTCGTAAGACAGCGGACGACCGTCTTTACCCTGGAAAATATAGCCGTGTCCGTCCTTCGTTTCGGCGCGGAGACCTTCGAGGAGCGCATACGCATTGGTGCTCAGTGGGATCGTGCGGTTGCTCGTAAACGACTTTGCACCCTCCTGAACCTCCATTCGGCGGTGATTGGTGATGCGAATCAGTGTCTTGCCAATGTGGACTGCCCGCCTTTCCCAGCGAATGTCATCCCATGTCAGTGCCAAGCATTCGCCCACCCGCAGGCCTGTTTCAAGCATCAGTAATGCCGCCGCGTATCCGGGGCGGGCCTGACTGCGAAGCACATCTGCTTCGTATGGCCGGATTGAGTCTGCAGCTTGAAACGCCGACGCAGGCCGTTATCTGCTCGTTTCTGCTTCTGCTCCTGGGGACATTTGTGCTGATTCCCCTGCACAGGAAATCGTACGCATGCTTGACAAACTTCTTCAGGCTGAATTCCAGAACGAGTTCGGGAGAAAAAACAGACTCGACATAGATCTATCTGCGCCCTCCCCTACCCCAGCGCCACGTCCAGCACCATCATCACGCTGAAGCCCACGGCGAAAAAGAGCGTGCCCAGGTTGGAGTGCGCGCCCTGAGACGCCTCGGGAATCAGTTCCTCGACCACCACGTACAGCATCGCGCCCGCCGCAAAGCTCAGCAGGTAGGGCAGCGCGGGCACAACCTGCCTGGCCGCCAGGATCGTCAGCGCCGCGCCGATCGGCTCCACCACGCCCGACAGCACCCCGCCCGCAAAGGCGCGCCACTTGCCCGTGCCCTCCGCGCGCAGGGGCATGGAGATGATCGCGCCCTCCGGGAAGTTCTGTATCGCGATGCCCAGGGAAAGCGCCAGCGCGCCGGCCGCCGTGATCTGCGCGCCGCCGGACAGGAATCCCGCGTACACCACGCCCACCGCCATGCCCTCGGGAATATTGTGGATGGTCACGGCGAGCACCATCATCGTGGTGCGCTGCAGACTGCTGTGCGGGCCCTCGGCGCCGTTTACGTGCAGGTGCGGCACGATATGGTCCAGCGCCAGCAGGAACAGTATCCCCGCCCAGAACCCTGCCGCGGCCGGGAAAAACGCCCACCGGCCCAGCTCCGCGCTCTGTTCAATCGCGGGAATGAGCAGGCTCCACACGCTCGCCGCCACCATCACCCCTGCTGCGAACCCGGTCAGCGCGCGCCGCAGTCGGTCGCTCAGCACCTGCTTCATGAAAAACACGCCCGCCGCGCCCAGCGACGTGCCGAGAAACGGGATCAGAATCCCATAGATTACCTCCGTCATGTGGTTTCTCCTTCAGTTAGATTTATTTAACCAGCAGTTCTATTGTACCACACCCGCCGCCTTGCCGCAAGCGCCCGCTCTAAAAAAGAATGCGCCCCCGATCCCACCGGAACCGAGGGCCATCCGACAAAAGTAACTCTTACCTTTCCTCTTCCAGCCGCCGGTAGCGCGCCAGCTTTTCGGACAGCGCGTCGATTTCCCGCTGCAGCTTCAGTCGCCTGAACAGGTTGCGGATGCCCCTGAGCCCGGCCTTTTCCGCCTCCAGCGCCAGTATCCTACGCTCCGTCGCCTCGGCGCGGGCCCGCCTGCGCTCGCTTCTGCCGCCCGAGGTGAGCTGCGTTCCGCCCGAAAGCATCTGCTCGGCCAGCGTGGGCTGCGCGCTCTGCCGCCGCTCCCCGTACAGACTGTGCGTCTCAGTGCGCGGCGCGCTGTACGTTCTGGCGGCCTCCCGCCTCGCCCAGGCCAGCGCCTCGCCAGGCCGCTCCGCGCGTTCAGGCGCGGGCTCGAACGCCTGCGCCTCGGCAGCCAGTTCAGTCTCGTCTTCCTCTTCTTCGGCCTCCTCTGTCTGCCAATACGCCTCCGGTTCGGTCTCGTCTTCCCCGTCCTCTTCAGGCTCCGCCGTCCAAATTTCTTCCTCACTCCACGCCACGGGTTCCTCATCCTCGGGCGGCGCCGCCTCCGTCTCACCCCTGATGCCCGCCAGAACCCGATTCATATATAGGACAGCAGGCTGACGATCTCGTCGCGCATGGAGAGCACATAGGCCATTTTGCGCTCGTCGTCGTTGGGCCGGTCGATGATGCGGTAGGTACCTATGCAAAATCGGCATAATGGAATGAAGAACAGCCCTTCTTCGGAGCAAAACCGGTCTGGAACGAAAAGTCTACATCAAATTCCGCCCTTTTTCTTCCTTCGCCCAGCGCAGAAAGGTGGTGTGGGAGACGCCCAGCTCGCCCGCGGCCTTCCTTGCGGAGATTTCGCCCCGGCTCCATGCCTCGACCCGGCCCCTTAGCCCCTCCGGCCGGGGAAGCGGCGCCGCGCCGAACCGCACGCCTCTCGCCCGCGCCGCCGCGATGCCCTCCGCCTGCCGCCTGCGGATCATTTCGCGCTCGGTCTGCGCCACATAGGAGAGCAGCTGCAGCACGATATCGGCGATCAGCGTGCCGGTCAGGTCGCGCCCCTGCCGGGTGTCCAGCAGCGGCATGTCCAGCACCGCGATCTCGACCCGCTTTTCCCGCGTCAGCACGCGCCACTGCTCCAGGATCTCGCGATAATTCCTGCCCAGCCGGTCGATGCTGGCCACCACCAGCGTGTCACCCGCCTTCAGCCTGCGCACAAGCCGCCTGTACTGCGGCCGGTTAAAGTCCTTGCCGGACTGTTTGTCCCGGTACACCCGTTCCTCCGCCACCCCGAACTGGCGCATCGCCAGCAGCTGCCTCGCCTCGTTCTGGTCCCTCGAGGACACCCGCACGTAGCCATAGGTCTGCGTTTCCGTCTGTTTCATGTCATTTTCCTCCCGTTTTTGTGTATAAAAAAAGCGCCGCTCGATTGCGGCGTCGGTTAGACTGTCAAAAAACTCGGGAGAGCTCGAGAGGGCCGCAGCCCTTTCGAACTTTCAATCGTGCCCAGCGGCGTGTACGGTGGGCACGGGGCGATTTTTGCGCCGGAAAATCCCATTTTCCAGAGAAAAAATCGTTTCCTTGCAGGCTCCGCGCCCGAAAAATCTTCGATTTTTAGCGGAGACTGGTGAGGGTGGCAGTGGCGGGGGAGCTTGCTTCCCCGTCCACCAGCTTGTCAAAACTTTTTTGACAAGCTGGCCGGCGCCGCTCGATTGCGACGCCGGTTCTGGCTATGAAGTTCTGGGAATGATCGCGATTATTCGTCCACGCGGCAGATCCAGCCCTTGGGCGCTTCGATGCGGCCCATCTGGATGCCGGTCAGGGTTTCGTACAGCCTGCGGGTCACAGGACCCATGTTGCCGTCGCTGGTGTCGAAGGTGTACTCCTTCGCGCCGTCGACGACGCTGCCCACCGGGGAAATCACCGCCGCCGTGCCGCACAGGCCGCACTCGGCCATCTCGCCCAGCTCGGCGAAGGGCACCTCGCGCTCCTCGCACTCAAGGCCCAGGTAATCCCTTGCCACCGTCATCAGCGAGCGGCGGGTGATCGAGGGCAGAATGGTCGAGGACTTGGGGGTGACCACCTTGCCGTCCTTCGTGACGAACAGGAAATTCGCGCCGCCGGTCTCCTCGATCTTTGTGCGGGTCTTGGAGTCCAGGTACATGTTCTCGTCGAAGCCCTGCTCATGCGCCTCGCCGATGGCGTACAGGCTCATGGCGTAGTTCAGGCCGGCCTTGACGTGGCCGGTGCCCACGGGCGCGGCGCGGTCATAGCCGCTGACCTTCAGGCGCAGCGGACGCACGCCGCCCTTGAAGTAGGGGCCGACCGGGCTGGTGAATACGCGGAACTGGCTCTCGGCCGCCGGGGACACGCCCAGCACCGGGCTGGTGCCCATCATGAAGGGGCGGATGTACAGCGTCGCGCCCGAGCCGTAGGGCGGCACCCAGTCGATGTTGGCGCGCACGGTCTTCACCACCGCCTCCAGAAACCTCTCCTTCGGGTACACCGGCAGGCACAGGCGCGCGCAGCTGTTCATCATGCGCTCGGCGTTCAGGTCGGGCCGGAAGATGACCGTGTGGCCATCCTGCGTGGTATAGGCCTTCATGCCCTCGAAGCAGGTCTGCGCGTACTGGAACACGCCCGCCGATTCGGACAGCGTGACCGTCGCGTCGGTGGTCAGCGCGCCCTCGTCCCACGCGCCGTTTTTGTAGTTCGCCACGAACCGGTAGTCCGTGGGCCGATAGCCAAAGCCGATGTTCGCCCAGTCCAGATCCTTCTTCATACTGATTCTCCTTTTCGCGGCGGTGTTCCGCGCGATTCCCGCGCCCCGCCCTGTTTCATGACGTTCGCGTTTACTCAAACGCTTGTCCCTACTGTATCACGATCGTTTTACGCTGTCAACGCGCGAACGTGCGAATTGTGTTGACTGTTTGTTTCCTTTTCAGGTCACGCCGCCCGGCGCACCCGGACGGGCGCGGACGCATAGGATGCAGTGGATTCCAGCATGAAAGGAGAATTCCTGTGGCGAATGTTACCAGAAACCGCCCCGGCGGCTGCGGCTGCCGTCAGGCGCTCAACAACGGCGTTACCTATGCGAACATGAACTACGCGGCCGGCGAACACAGCGACTGGCCCTTCTACAACGGCCCCTGTCCCGGAACGCGCCCCATCAACGGCTGTCCGGGCTGGTGCCGGGGCACAAACGGCCTGCCCTGCGGCGCGCTCGGCGGAGGCCCTGCCGCCCAGGCGTACGGCTTTTTCAGTCACGTCGGCGCGCTCAGTCTGGCCGCCGGCAGCGGCGTGCCCTTCAACGGCCCCTCGCAGGCCCAGGGCATGGCGCAGGACTACACCCAGATCCGCATCGAGCAGGCCGGACTCTACCTGATCGAGTACCGCCTGACCTGGCCGGTCGCCGCCGTCACTAACGCCCGCTTCACCCTGCTGGCCAACGGCGAGACCATCCCCGGCAGCGACGCGCGCTTCATGGCCGATACCGCCGGCACCGCCCACAGCGTCTCCGCACAGGTGCTCGTGCCCCTGTGCGCTCAGTCCGCCGTCAGTCTGGTCAGCGATACCGCCCTGCAGATCACCCCCAACGCCCCCGCCGACACCGTCGCGACCCTGTCGATCGTGCGTCTGGGGTAAGGAGGAACGCTGGGGAGGCCGCCTTTTTGAAAAAGGCGCCTCCCCAGACCTCTCCCGGAAAACACTTGCGAGACAGATAAAACGCCCAGAAACAAACAAATTCTCGCCTGAAATGCGAGGGAAAACGTTCCTGAGGCGGCCTTTCTGAGAAAGGCCCCTCTCGAGCTCTCCCGGAAAGCACTTTGATCCGCATATCGAAAGCGCGAAAAGATACGCAGTTCCCCGAATGAGAGCTTTGGGGAAAACACGGGGTTCGGCGAATTCGTCCATTGTCAAGAAATAAAAGCGATTCTCCTGACTCAAACGCTTCAGAGCAGACCGGCCAATTGGAAAACAGGCCCGCTCGACGTTTGTTTTCGGAGAACCGCTTCCGTCATTTCCCTGCGAAGCGCGGATCGAGGTGCTTTTCGTGAGAGGCTTGTGGAGAGGCTTTTCTCAGAAAAGCCTCTCCACAACCAGGTGCCGACGGCTCAAATCTACGATTTGAGCCGTCGGCAGTTTCGCCAAGGGCGAAACCTGAAAACCCTTTGGGTTTTCAGCCTTCCTGCCACCCTCTCCAGTTTTTGCTGAAATCCGAAGGATTTCCGGGCGCAAAAACTGCAGGGAAACGATTTTTGCTCTGGAAAATGAGATTTACAAAAACCGTCCCGTGCCCA
>CAKUFI010000055.1 GCA_934647305.1 uncultured Clostridia bacterium
CATGCCGCTGGGCACGATTGAAAGTTCGAAAGGGCTGCGGCCCTCTCGAGCTCTCCCGAGTTTTTTGACAGTCTGGGCTCTCCTGAAAGGGGAGCTGTCATCGAAGATGACTGAGGGGTCAGGGCAGGCTGAGCCTGCACCCACTGGCTGCCGCCGGTTCTATCGACGACCGTTGGCCGCCATAGATTGGAGCGGCCAAGGTCTTCGAATCCGCAGGATTCCCTGCGGATTGAAAGTCGGCGCTGCCGACTGCTGCGGGATATTTCGGAGCGCTCAAGATTCACCCTACAAGAAGCAGGCAGGCTCGCCCAGAAAGGAGGCGCGCATGGACGCGATTGTGTATTCCACCAGCCCGAAGGCGACCCAGGCGCTGTCCGCGCTGCTGGCCGAGGCGGGTCTGCGCGCGCTTTCGCCGGAGGAGGCGGGCGGCGCGACCTGCGAGGTGGCGGTGATCAACGCGCCGCTCGAGGGGCAGGACGCGCAGGCGCTCGCCGCTTCCCTGGCCCGGCAGACCGGCATGGGCGTGCTGATCCTGAGCCAGACCCCCTGCCCGGCGGCCGAGGAGGCGGGCGCGTTCTGGGTGAGCAAGCCGCTCTCCCGCGCGCTGTTTCTGCAAGCCGTGCGGCACGCGGCGTGCCTTTCGCGCCGGCTGAACAACCTGGGCGACGAGAACAGCCACCTGCGCACCCAGCTCGACGAGGTCAGGCACATCGACCGGGCCAAGCTGCTGCTGATGCAGTACCTGGGCATGACCGAGCCGCAGGCGCACCGCTACATCGAAAAGCAGGCGATGGACCTGCGCATAAGCCGCGCCGAGGTTGCCCGCAGTATCCTCATCAACTACGCCGGGGCGAACTGAATCTGCAGGAATCCTATGCGCTTCCGCCGGATTTCACCCAGAAACCGCGGTTTTTCGACTGAAAAGCGCCGGTTTGCATTTCGTTAAATCCTGAAATTTCAGTTGACAGGGGCATGTTCCCCTGCTATAATACCTCCATTCCATGGCAATGGCGCCGTGAGTAAATACTCGCGGCGTCGCTTTTTTATTGTTTCAAAACGCTTACGAAGAAAAGAGGGAACCCGGTCATGAGTCGAACCTACATTCCCGCGGGCTACAAAAGCGCCCTGAGCCTGTATGATACCCAGGCCGCCATCGGCCAGCTCAAGCGCATTTTCGAGGATCAGCTGTCGGTCGCGCTGAACCTGAAGCGCGTTTCCGCGCCGCTGTTCGTCGATCCGGGCACCGGCCTGAACGACGACCTCAACGGCGTGGAGCGCCCGGTGTCCTTCGACATCGCCGACACCAGCGGCCACGGTCAGGTGGTGCACTCGCTGGCCAAGTGGAAGCGCATGGCGCTCAAGACCTACGGCTTCCCGGTGGGCGAGGGCCTGTACACCGACATGAACGCCATTCGCCGCGACGAGGTCATGGACAACCTGCACTCGATCTACGTCGACCAATGGGACTGGGAGAAGGTCATTCGCCGCGAGGATCGCACCCTGACCTACCTCAAGGACACGGTTGAGACCATCGTCTCGGCCATCTGCCTGACCAGCGACGCCATGCGCGCCCGCTACCCGCAGCTCTCCTTCAGGCCCTGCCGCACGGTCAGCTTCGTCACCACGCAGGAGCTGGAGGACATGTATCCCGACCTGACCAGCAAGGAGCGCGAAAACGCCTACCTGCGCGACCACCACACCGCCTGCATCCTGCAGATCGGCGGGGCGCTGCGCTCGGGCAAGCCGCACGACGGCCGCGCGCCCGACTATGACGACTGGAGCCTGAACTGCGACATCATGTTCTATAACCCGGTGCTGGACAACGCGCTGGAAATCTCCTCGATGGGCGTGCGCGTCGATCCCGAGGCCATGGATCGCCAGCTGCGCATCGCCGGCTGCGACCACCGCCGCGCCCTGCCCTTCCACAAGGCCCTGCTCGCCGGCGAGCTGCCCCTGACCATCGGCGGCGGCATCGGCCAGTCCCGCCTGAGCATGCTACTGCTGGACAAGGCGCACATCGGCGAGGTGCAGGTCAGCCTGTGGGACGAGACCACCCGCAGGATCTGCGAAGAGGCCGGCGTGAAGCTGCTGTAAGTGCAATCACATACCCGACGATACGAAAGGAGACTTCCTCAATGGAAACGTTCAATCCGTCCGACGTATTCGGTTCGATGGTATTCAACGATCACGTGATGCGGGAGCGCCTGCCCCACGCGACCTATAAGGAATTCAAGAAGACCCTTGCGGAGAACCGTCCGCTCTCCCGCGAGATCGCCAACATCATGGCCAACGCCATGAAGGACTGGGCGATTGAAAAGGGCGCGACCCACTACACCCACTGGTTCCAGCCGATGACCGGCATCACCGCCGAGAAGCACGAGTCCTTCATCACCCCCGACGGCGACCAGGTCATCATGGAGTTCTCGGGCAAGGAGCTGGTCAAGGGCGAGCCGGACGCGTCGTCCTTCCCCAGCGGCGGCCTGCGCGCCACCTTCGAGGCCCGCGGCTACACGGCCTGGGACCCGACCTCCTACGCCTTCATCAAGGACAACACGCTGTGCATCCCCACCGCCTTCTGCTCCTATACCGGCGAGGCGCTGGACAAGAAGACCCCGCTGCTGCGCTCGATGCGCCTGATTAACGACCAGGCCCTGCGCATCCTGCGCCTGTTCGGCAAGACCGACGTGAACTCGGTCACCACCACCGTGGGCGCGGAGCAGGAGTACTTCCTGGTGGACAAGGCCGACTTTGACAAGCGGCCCGACCTGATCTTCACCGGCCGGACGCTGTTCGGCGCGCGCCCGCCCAAGGGCCAGGAGCTGGAGGATCACTACTTCGGCACGCTGAAGCCGCGCGTGGCCGAGTTCATGCACGATCTGGACAAGGAGCTGTGGAAGCTGGGCATCCTGGCCAAGACCGAGCACAACGAGGTCGCCCCCGCGCAGCACGAGCTGGCCCCGATCTTCGCCAGCACCAACGTAGCCACCGACCATAACCAGCTGACCATGGAGTTCATGCGCAAGGTGGCCGCGCGCCACGGCCTGGTCTGCCTGCTGCACGAGAAGCCCTTCGCCGGGGTCAACGGCAGCGGCAAGCACAACAACTGGTCGATGTCCACCGACACCGGCGTGAACCTGCTCGAGCCGGGCGACAACCCGAGCGACAACGCGCAGTTCCTGCTGTTCCTGTGCGCCGTGATCAAGGCGGTGGACGAGAATCAGGACCTGCTGCGCATCACCGTCGCCAGCGCGGGCAACGATCACCGTCTGGGCGCGAGCGAGGCCCCGCCGGCCATCATCTCGATGTTCCTGGGCGACGACCTGACCGACACGCTGGCCGCCATCGAGAGCCGTCAGGCGGTCTCCGCGCACGAGAAGACCCGTCTGGACATCGGCGTGAACGTCACCCCCCGCTTCAGCCGGGACACCACCGACCGCAACCGCACCTCGCCCTTCGCCTTCACCGGCAACAAGTTCGAGTTCCGCAGCCTGGGCTCCAGCTTCTCGATCGCCGGCCCGAACATCATCCTCAACACCATCGTGGGCGACGCGCTGCGCCAGTTTGCCGACCGCTTGGAGGCCGCCGAGGACTTCAATGTCGAGCTCAACCGCATCGTCCGCCACACCATGCGCGACCACAAGCGCATCATCTTCAACGGCAACAACTACTCCGACGAGTGGCGCGCCGAGGCCGCCCGCCGCGGTCTGCTCAACTATCCCTCCGCCGTGGACGCGCTGCCCCACTTCACCGACGAGAAAAACGTCGCCCTGTTCACCCGCTACGGCATCTTCAGCGAGACCGAGATCCGCTCCCGCCGGGACATCCTGCTGGAGAACTACATCAAGGTCATCCACATCGAAGCGCTCACCATGCAGGACATGGTCAACCGCGACCTACTGCCCGCCATCCTGCGCTACACCGGCTTCCTCACCGACAACGCCCTCAAGAAGGCGCAGCTGGGCCTGACCGCCGTACCTGAAAAGGCGATGGCCGAGAAGCTGTCCGCGCTGTCCGCCTCGATCGTCGAGCGCAGCGCACTGCTGAGCGACCGCCTGCTGGGCGCGGCCGACGCCGGGGCGCTGATCGACGAGGCGAAATACTACAAGGACAGCGTGTTCTCCGTCATGAACGAGCTGCGCGCCGTCGTGGACGAGACCGAGCTGCTCATGCCCACCGACGTGTGGCCCTACCCCACCTACGGAAAGCTGCTCTTCGACGTGCGCTGAACAGACGGGCACGCAGACAGAACAAGCCTCTTGCGCCTCGAGTCCCCCCGGCTCGGGGCGCGTTTCATTACCTCTTCCGCGAAAAAAAAGCCGGACGCGCGAAAAATGTTGCGCCGTGTCGAGAATAGTACACGGTGAAAATACATACAATAACGATGTATCCTGATCCGCAGTTTCCTAAAAACGGACTTGACAAACGCGGAAAAGGAAGTTATAATGTACCATAATCAAACGCATGTTCGGAAATAAGAGAACGGAGGGGTTGCATGAACGAGAAAAACCGACTGCTGCTGCGCGAGTACCTGAGCGAAGAGGCCGCGCTCCTGATTAAAAACACCATGGTCTTTCGCCACTGCCTGGGCGCGGCCTGGGAAAACGACGCGGGCGAGGAGGTCGAACAGCTGATCGACGCCCTGACCTGCGCCGCCAGCACCGCGCAGAAGGCGACGCAGAAGCTGTGCGCCTCGCCCATCTCCGCCGAGTTCAAGGCTCTGCACGACCGCATCGACGCGACGCGGTTTTATGACTGACGGGGAATCATCGCCCGTTTAAAGGCGAAAACCCGGTAAAATTTGCCCCGAACCCCTGTATTTTCGCGCGGAATCGTGATATGATATAGGGTATATAGACGTAGGAGGAATGCACGATGGAGAACATGGAGAGAAAGCCCTCGAACTTCATCGAGGAGTTTATTGTGGAAGATCTGGCCAGCGGCCGCTGCGAGAGCGTACACACCCGCTTCCCGCCCGAGCCCAACGGCTATCTGCATATCGGCCACGCCAAGGCGCTGTGCATCGACTTCGGCACGGCGGAAAAGTTCGGCGGCGTGTGCAACCTGCGCTTCGACGACACCAACCCCACCAAGGAGGACGCGGTGTTCGTGGACGGCATCCGCGCCGACATTGAGTGGCTGGGCTACAAGTGGCACGAGCTGCACTTCGCGTCCGACTTCTTCGGCAGGCTGTATGAAATCGCCCAGGACCTGATCCGCAAGGGCGTAGCATACGTCGACGACCAGAGTCCCGAGGAAATGCGCAAGAACCGCGGCACCCTGACCACCCCCGGCGTCAACAGCCTCTATCGCGACCGCAGCGTGGAGGAAAACCTGGACCTGTTCCGCCGCATGAAGGAGGGCGAGTTCCCGGACGGCAGCCGCGTGCTGCGCGCCAAGATCGACATGGCCTCCCCCAACGTGCTCATGCGCGACCCCACGCTCTACCGCATCCTGCATATGCATCATCACCGCACCGGCGACGAGTGGTGCATCTATCCCATGTACGACTTCCAGCACCCGCTGCAGGACGCCATCGAGGGCATCAGCCACTCGCTGTGCTCCCTGGAGTATGAGATCCACCGCCCGCTGTACGACTGGGTCGTGGCCCAGGCCGGCTTCACCGCCCATCCGCCGCGCCAGATCGAATTCGCCCGCCTGAACATTACCCGCACCATCATGAGCAAGCGCTACCTGCGCCGCCTGGTTGAAGAGGGATATGTCTCCGGTTGGGACGATCCGCGCATGCCCACCCTGATCGCCATGCGCCGCCGCGGCTATCCCGCCGAGGCCGTCAAGGACTTCATCGACCGCGTGGGCGTGGCCAAGGCCGACTCCACCGTCGAGGGTTCCCTGCTGGAGCACTGCGTGCGTGAGGCCCTGGGCGACATCGCTCCCCGCGCCATGGCCGTGCTCGACCCGCTCAAGGTCACCTTCAGCAACTGGCCCGAGGATCGCGTCGAGGACATCGAGATGGAAAACCATCCCGATCACCCCGAAATGGGCACCCGCACCGTGCACTTCGGCAAGACCGTGTTCATCGAGCGCGAGGACTTCATGGAGGAGCCTCCGAAGAAGTTCTTCCGCCTGGCCCCCGGCCGTGAGGTTCGCCTGAAGGGCGCGTACATCATCAAGTGCGACGAGGTTGTCAAGGACGAAACCGGCCGCGTCGTCGAGCTGATCTGCTCGGTCGACCTGACCAGCAAGTCCGGCGAGGAGGGCGCCGCCCGCAAGGTCAAGGGCACGCTGCACTGGGTCAGCCAGGTCGACGCGCGTCCCATCGAGGTGCGCCTCTACGAGCCCATCCTCAACGACGAGGACGAAATCGACGAGGAAACCCCCGCCGTGGACGGCGTGGAGGAAACCGAGGCCGCCCCGGCCAAGGACTTCATCTCCCGCCTGAATCCCAACAGCCTGACCGTCGTCAAGGGCGCGCTGGCCGAGCCGGTCATCGCCGAGGCCAACGTCGGCGACCGCTTCCAGTTCCTGCGCATGGGCTACTTCTGTAAGGACAAGGACTCCACCGCCGAGCTGCCCGTGTACAACCGCACCGTGCCGCTCAAGGACAGCTGGGCCAAGGCGCAGAAGAACTGACCCACACCGAAAAGGCGCCATTCCGGCCCGATTCCGACCCCATTCTGACCCCATTCTGACCTCATTCCGACCCGATTTGCGCCGGAATCTGCCCGCCTGAATCGACCGCTGAACGCCTCAATGGCCGCCCGGCAAGCCACATATAAATCACCCCGGCTGCTCACAGTGAGCGGTCGGGGTTTTTCCTGCCTCCGGGTGAGGCCTGCCAGGCGGGCGATTTCGGGGCATTCCGCCGCCCCTGCAGGGCACCGCTGCGGACTCTCCGCAGGCAAAAACAGTCTCTTATGATACTATCCAGGCGGCTGGTGACACTACAAACCGGGCGCTGCCCGACCGAACCCCTCAGTCGCTTACGGCGACAGCTCCCCTTTCAGGAGAGCCTCTACGGCGTGCTCATGCCTCCCCTGAAAAGGGAGGTCAGCTTGTCAAAAAAGGTTTTGACAAGCTGGTGGACGGGGAAGCAAGCTCCCCCGCCACGACCACCCTCACCAGTTTTTGCTGAAATCTAAGAGATTTCCGGGCGCAAAAACTGCAAGGAAACGATTTTTGCTCTGGAAAATAAGATTTTCCGGCGCAAAAATCGTCCCGTGCCCACCGTACATGCCGCTGGGCGCGATTGAAAGTTCGAGAGGGTTGCGACCCTCTCGAGCTCTCCGAGGGTTTTTCGACAGTCTGGCCTCCCCTGAAAGGGGAGGTGCCCGCAGTGCGGGCGGTGGGGTTCGCCAACGAAGAATTCGGGGACTCCAATCTATGGTTCCCGAATTCGTCAATAGAACCGGCGGCAGCAGGTGGGTGTCGGCCCTGCCGACCGGCAGCAGGTGGTTCCGGGCACTGCCCGACGGCAACGCCGACCAGTAATCCGCAGGGAATCCTGCGGATTCGAAGAAACCAGCCGCTTCAATCTATGGCGGCTGGTTTCGTGTGCTATCCGGCGGCAGCAGGTGGTTCCGGGCACTGCCCGACCGGCAACGCCGACATGAGTTTTCCGGGCAAGTCCCGGAAAACCGAAGAAACCAGCCGCTCCAATCTATGGCGGCTGGTTTCGTGTGCTATCCGGCGGCAGCAAGTGCGTGCAGGCTCAGCCTGCCGGCAGCAAGTGGCCGTCAGCACTGCTGACTAGCCGACGAACGCGCCTTCCCTGGTGAGCTGCTCGCGCAGGGCCTTCACGTCGACGTGCTTCACGTCCACACCGGCCTTGCTGGCCAGCGCGGCGGCTACGCCCGCGGCCTCGCCCAGGGTGGTCACGATGGGCATGATGCGGACGGAGGCCTGCGCCTCGTGGGTGGTGGAGATGCAGCGGCCGGCGACCAGCAGGTTGCTGGCGTTCTTGGGCTGCAGGCAGCGATAGGGGATGGTGTACCAGGTTCCCTCGGGGAAGTAGTAGTGGCTGGTGCCGCTGCCGTCCGGGCTGTGAATGTCGATGTCGTAGTTGCCGGCGGCGATGCCGTCCTCAAACTTGGTGCAGTCCTTAAGATCCATTTCGTTGAGCACATACTCGCCGATGATCATGCGGCTTTCGCGCGCGCCGATCTCGCCGGCGGAGTAGAGCAGCTGGCTGTGCTCGAAGCCGGGGATGTTGTCGTGCAGGAAGTTGTACATCTCGAGCATCTGCTCGCGGGCGATCATCTCGGCATGGGTCACGTCCAGCGGATCGGTCGGGTTGTGCTTGATGACGCGGGTGGTGTTGAAGTGCAGCATGCCGTCCACCAGCGTGTTGAACACCAGCACGTTCTCGCGCGGGTTGGTGATCTTGCCCTCGGCCTGGAACTTCTTGTACAGCTCCTGCATCATCTGGCGGTTTTCGCGATATTTTTCGAGGTCGACGTTGCCGATGCGGAAGCACAGGGTCATGGGCTGGCACAGGCCGTCGTCGCGGCCCAGGCGGAACGGGCAGCCGGCCTGCATGGCCAGATCCGCGTCGCCGGTGCAGTCGATGAAGTAGTCGGCCCTGAAGGTCAGCAGGCCCGCCTTGGAGGCCACCTTGACCGCCGTCAGCTTCTCGCCTTCCTTCTCCACGCCGCAGAGCATGACGTGATAGAGCACGTCCACGCCTTCCCTGACGACCAGCCGATCCATGACCACCTTCAGGTATTCCTCATGGATGTCCTCACCGTGGCCCTCCTTCATGCTGCCGCCCTCGGTCATGAGAGCGTGCATCTCGGTAAAGAAGCCGCGGGACAGGTCAAAGCGCTTGCCGTCCACGGTGGTGAAGTAGCGCATGAACGGGTTGATCAGGCAGGTGCCCGCCGCGCCGCCCAGGAAGCCGGCCTTCTCCAGAATCAGCACGCTCAGGCCCAGTCTCCTGGCCGAAACGGCCGCCGCCACGCCGGTCATGCCGCCGCCCACGACGATCAGATCCCACTTTTTATCGGTATAAGCAGAAACGCCCATATTCAGTTCCTCCGATCCATATCATCTCCGCGCCTTTTTTCGGCGCAGGAACATTGTAACACGTCATGACGCGATTCTCAAGGGAAAAACCAATGAAAACCGCAGAAAAACAAACTCTGACTTTCTCCACACCGGGAGAGCTCGAGAGGGTGGCATTGGCGGGGGAGGTGCTTCCCCGCCGCCAAATGAAACGCGGAACCCACCGCGAAGAGCGATGGGTTCCGCGGCGCTGAATCAATTCAGCAGGCAGAGACTCGATTAGTTGATGGTGTAGCCGAACACGTCGTTGTAGGGAGAGGTGCTCTTGCGGGCCGCCTCCACCAGGTCGGGATTGGCGTGATACCACTCGGTCGCGGCGTCTTCCACGGCCTTGCCGCCGGCAGCTTCCCACTCAGCCACGAAATCATCGTAGGTGTCCAGAGACTCGGTACCGGCGATGACCTGGATGAAGTAGTCGTTGCACAGGGTGGACAGGGCGGCGGAGTAGTCGGTGTACTCGGGGAACTGCGCAAAGGTCAGGGGCTTGCCTTCGAAGCCGTACTTCGCGGCCTTGCTGTTGGCGTCATAGAAGGTATCCCACTGAACCTGGGTCTTATGCACGCGGGCCATCCAGGACAGCGGATGCACGTCCTTGTTGCGGCCGATCTGATACTCGTGACCGTTGCTCATGTCATCGGTGAAGATGGGCAGCACGGGGATGGGCAGGTTGTTCTCGTCGAAGTTGTAGTGGGTGCCCTCGATGCCGTCGTTGAACAGCCAGTAGGTCTCGGGCTCCAGGCGGGAGGCGACCATGCCCAGGGCGTAGTCGGCCTCTTCGTCGGACTTGGTCACGGGGATCGCCCAGACGAGGCTCACGCCGTTGGACACGGCGATGTGGCGCTTGCCGTTGGCGTCCTCGAGGGGCACGATGGTCTTGAAGTAAGCGTCCTCGTCGCCGGAGTCACGCAGCGCGTTGACCCAGGACAGGGTGGACCAGTGGGCGGCATAGGTCATGACCGCTTCGCCGGAGCTGATCTTCTCGTTGATGGTGGAGCCGGTGTTCACGGGCCAGTCGACGTCGATCAGACCCTCGGTGTACGCCTTGTTCATCCAGGCCAGGTATTCCTTCATGCCGTCCTGACGCAGCCAGGACTTGATGGTGTCGGTCTCCTCGTCCACGATGAAGTCGTAGGACAGGCCGAACGCAGAGGCGATGACGGCTTCCACGGCGGCGTTGCCAGTCAGCGGGATCAGGCCGGTGTCGTTCTTGATGTCGGAGAGCAGCTTGTAGAACTCGTCGATGGTGTTGGGCTCGGTGTAGCCGTGATCGGCGAAGATGTCCTCGCGGTAGCCGATGCCGCCCGCGTAGACCGCGTCGTCAACCTGGGGGATGCCGTAGATGCCGCCGTCATGGGTGACGTAGGTCCAGCCCAGGTCGGCGATCTCTTCCTTGATGTCCGGATGCTTCTCCAGCAGGCCGGAGATGTCCTTCAGAGCGCCCTGAGAAAGCAGGGTCTGATACATGGTGGTGTTCAGGGCGATGATGTCGGCCTCGGTGCCGGAAGCCACTTCCATGGCCAGCTGGTTCTGGTCGGAATAGTACTCGTACTCGACGTGATAGCCGGTCTTCTCCTCGAGCAGCTTGGAGACGTAGTCGGAGTTCATGTCGAAGGACTTGCTGCCGGTCAGGACCTTGATGGTCTTGGACTTGTCCACTTCCTCGGCGGACACGCACACGCCCATCGCCAGGATGGCCAGTGCAAGCAGGATCGAAAGGATACGCTTGGTCATAGGGATTTCCTCCTTTTTATTTTCTTACCCGCCTTGCGGCGGGGAAGATTCGAAATGATTTAGCCCTTCACCGAGCCGACGCGCATGCCCTTGACGAAGTACTTCTGCAGGAAGGGGTACACGCACATGATCGGCACGCAGGCCAGCATGATGGTCGCCGAACGGATCGCGTCGGTGTTGAGCGCGGCGTTCTCCTGGGCGTCCATGGACATCTCCTTGTCCACGTTGATGGACTCGGTCACGATTTCATAGAGGTACTGCTGCAGGGGCTTGAGCTCCGGCTTGGTGATGTACAGCAGGCCGCTCATGTAGTTGTCCCAGAAGCCCACGGCGTAGAACAGGCCGATCGTCGCGATGGCCGGCAGCGACATGGGCAGCACGATGGACACCAGGATGCGCAGGCTGCCCGCGCCGTCCAGCTCGGCCGATTCCTCGATCGAGTCGGGGATGTCCTCGAAGAAGTTCTTCAGCAGGATCATGTTGTACACGCTCAGCATGGCCGGCACGAACAGCACCCAGATGGTGTTGATCAGGCCCAGAGAGCGCATCAGCAGGTAGCTGGGCACCATGCCGCCGCCAAAGAGCATCGTGAACACGAACAGCAGAAGCAGCGGCTTTCTGCCGTATAGCCAGGTCTTGGACAGCGGATACGCGGTCAGGCAGCTGATGATCATCGCGCCCGCGGTGCCCATCAGGGTGATCATCACGGACACCTTGAAGGAGTTCCAGAACTGCGCCTGGCGCATGACGTACTTGTAGGTGCCGGTCTGAAAGCCCACCGGCCAGAACAGAACCTTGCCGGTCAGGATGGCGTTCTCGCTGGAGAAGGACTTGGCCGCCATGTTCAGGAAGGGGAACAGCATCAGCGCGCCGATCAGAATCAGCACAATCAGGTTGATCGTCTCGAAGGTGCGCTCGCCTCCGGTCAGGGCGAAGGTCTCGTTCGAGCGCTTTCTTTTGCGGTCGGCCGCCTTGTTTTCGGATTTGCTCATTTTTCTGCGCTCCCTTCTTTACCAGATGCTGCGTTCGGTCATCCTGCGGCTGATGTAGTTGCCGCCCAGCATCAGGATCATGTTGATGATCGAGTTGAAGAAGCCGACGATCGTGCCCTGGCTCCAGTTGAACTTGCCGATGCCCTCGCGGTAGACGAAGGTGCCGATGATGTCGCCGGACTTGTAGACCGTGGAGTTGTACATGACCAGGATCTGGCTGAAGCCCGCGTCCATGATGCCGCCCAGGCGCAGGATCAGCATCATGACGATCGTGCCGGCGATGCCGGGCAGGGTGACGTACCAGATCTGCTGCAGGCGATTGGCGCGGTCGATCCTCGCCGCCTCGTAGAGCGCCGGGTCGATGCCGGTGATGGCCGCCAGGTATACGATCGTGCCCCAGCCGGATTCCTTCCACACGCTGGTCAGCAGCAGAATCCAGCGGAACCAGCGGTTGTCCATGAAGAATTTCTGCGTCTTGCCGCCCATGGCGTTAATCCAGCTGTTGACGATGCCGGTCGTGCCCAGGATGTTCATGAACAGCGCGCCCACGACGACCCAGCTGATGAAGTGCGGCAGGTACATGACCGTCTGCAGCACGCGCTTGGTGATGGTGCCGCGGACTTCGTTGATCATCAGGGCCAGTATGATCGGGATCGGGAAGCCGATGACGATCTTCATCGCGCTGATGACGAAGGTGTTGATGATCGCCTGGCGGAACTTGCTCTGAATCCACAGCTTGCTCCAGTTGGCCAGGCCCACCCACGGGCTCAGCCGGATGGCGTCGAACGGGCTGTTGCCCAGGAAGATGTTGTACTTCTTGAAGCCGATCGCCAGGCCGTACATGGGCACGTAGTGGAACAGTATAATCATAAACAGGCCCGGGATCAGCAGGGCGTACAGGCTCAGGCTTTTCTTAAATCGGTTCCTCGCTGTTTTTTTGCCGTTCCGTTTGGCGATGCGCTTGGCGTCCGCCGCACTCATCGCGCCGGAGGATTTCATGCTCTCCTGGGCCATGTTCATTGCTCCTTCCATGCTCTAAAACATATGCGTAACACGTCTTCTAATATATTATCACAGATGCGCTCAAAATTGTTGTAAAAACTGCGGCAGTTGATTGAAAGCAACGCCGCAGTTTCGCCTGAATTGTACAAAAAACCGGTTCAAATTGCAAAATATCAATCCGTCAGTCGCATTTTTTCCAATTCATCAGCATTTCCGGCTGCGGGCAGGCGGGCAGTATGAACCGCGCCAGCGTGCCGCCCTCCGGGGGCCGCTCGAGCCACAGCCCGTACCCGAAGCCGAACAGCAGCCGCAGCCGCATGATGACGTTGAACACGCCGTAGCCAAACGCGTCGTCCTTGTCGAAATTCATGCTGTAGAGCGGATCCTCGGCCAGCAGGTTCAGGTTGTTCAGCCGGCGCTTGGTCTCCTCGTCGATGGGCGCGCCGTCGTTCTGCAGCGAGAAGATCAGCAGGTCGCCGTCCAGCCGGGCGCGGAAGGTGAGGTGAATGGTCTCCTCGCCGCCGCCGTACTTGAGCGCGTTCTCGAACACCGGCTGCAGGATGAACTTGGGGATGAACAGTGAGGCGGTGCCCTCGGCCAGCTCCTGGGTGTAGTCGATTTTGCGCGAATAGGTGAACCGCTGCAGCGACAGGTACTGACCCATCAGCTCCAGCTCGCCGGACAGAAGCGCGATTTCCTTGCCCTTGCTCAAAATGCCCCGGTAAAAGGCGACCAGCTCGTCGATCGTGCCCCAGTTCTCCACCGGCATGTTCCAGCGGATGGCGGAGAGCGTATTATATAGGAAGTGAGGGTTGATGCGCGAGAGCAGCAGGTTGTTTTCCAGCAGGCGCTGGCTCTCCCGCAGCTTCTGCTGGCTGATCACGCCGGCGCGGTAGTCGCGATAGAGCCGGGTGAAGGTCTGGTCGAGCAGGGCGGCCTCGTCGCGCCCGGAGATGGGTGCCTCGGTCAGCTCCTGGCCGGGCGTCAGGCGGCTGAACTTGCGCAGCACCAGCTGCATCCTGCGCATGACCAGGTTGGACAGCACCGCGATGAGCAGCATGGCCGCGCTGAGCATGAGAACCGCGAAGCGCACGAGCTCCCGGTTCTGCGCCGCGAGCTGCTCCTCGATCAGGCTGGGGCGCACGCCGTATTCCAGGCGCGCCTTGCCGCCGAAGGTGCTCTCGTTCATGAAGATCATGTCGTCCTCGCGCACGCCGCCCTCGAAGACCACGTCGCCGTTCTCCAGCGCGCAGCGGTAATAGTACGCGTCCTCCTCGGGCAGGATCGATTGGATGGCCTTTTCCAGCCTGTCCGCGCGCACGGTGGTCAGCAGCACGGCCAGCGGGGTGCGGTCGGAATAGTAGATCACCCGGGTGATGCACAGGTGCGGAAGCACGCGCTTCTCCTGCTTGAAGCTGGCCATATGATAAAAGGTATGCGCGTAGCCGCCGCTCATCATTTCCTCCAGCGGCAGGGCTTCCGGAAACGTGGACAGCGGGCGCACGTTGGAATAGTCGCAGAACACCCTGTCGGAAACCGGATAGAGGATGTAGGAGTAGTTTCCGGGGCTGTCGATCATCCGCATCATCGGCTCGATCAGGTCGCTCTGCAGCGAAATGCGGTCGGCGGCGGTGAAGTCGTCCGGGTGAAACAGCGCCCGGGCCAGCTCGTCGCGCAGCTCCTGATGGGCGTAGACGTAAAACCCCATGCGGTTGATTTCGCTCAGGCTGCCGCTGAGCTGCGAGGCCACGCTGTCCAGCTGCAGCTCCAGCTGCTCGACCAGCTCGTTCGTAATCGTGTCGGCGTACAGGCGGTTGCTCTGCTGGCCGAACAGAATCATCACGCCCAGCAGGATGGGCAGTATGGTCAGCATCAGCCGCCCGGTCAGCGACAGGCCGCGGGCGTTCAGGGAATGTTCTTTCACGGCTTGGCGTGCCTCCTGCGATACTTTTCGGGGGTCATGTCATAGGTCTTCTGGAAGCTGTTGATCAGGTGCGACGCGTCCGAAAAGCCGCACTGCCAGGCGATGTCCTTGACGCGGGTCTCCGGCTGCTCGACGAGCAGCTGCGCCGCCTTCTCAAGTCGCCTGAACACCACGTAGCGGTGGATGGTCATGCCGGTCGCGCTCTTAAAGAGGGCGTTGGCGTAGCCGCTGCTTAAATACACGTTCTCAAGCAGCGTCTCGGTAGCCGCGTCCTCGCTCAGGTGCTTTTCCACGTTCTGCTTGATGGTGGCGACCGCGTCCTGCTCGTCGGTCACCTTCGAGGTCTGGCCCAGCAGGGAAAGGTAGGCCTCCCGCGCCTCGCGCAGCGGGATTTCCGAACTGACCAGCGCGCCCTGCGGGGGCTGCATGCCCGCGCCCAGCAGGCACAGGCACTCGCCGCCGTGCATGTCCAGCCGGCAGAGGCATTCGCCCACAGGCAGGCGCAGTCCGTACGCCAGGCGAACCGGCGTGTCCTTTTCCTCCTCGGACAGGCCGCCGCACCAGTTCTCCGCGCCCACGCACAGAAGCGCCAGCAGCGAGCGGTCGATTTCCTGCCGCCGGGCCTGCAGCCTGCGCTCCTTGCGGATTTCCTCGAACACGCGCTCGAGCACCTGGCGAATCTCGTTGACCAGAATCGGCTTGAGCACGTAGCCCGACGCGCCGTTGTTGATCGCCATGCTCACGAACTTGAAGTCGTCAAAGCCGCTGATGCAGATGGTCTTGATCTGCGGGCGGCAGGCCTTCAGCTCGCGCACCAGCGTCAATCCGTCCATGTTCTGCATGATGACGTCCGAGATCACCACGTCGATCGGCTGCGTCTTCGCAATTTCCAGCGCCGCCCGGCCGTCCGTCACCGCGCCCGCGACCTCCGCGCCCAGCTCCGCCCAGTTCAGCATGCGCGTCATGCCGTCCAGCTCGCGCTGCTGGTCGTCCACAAACAGGATTCGCATCATAAGCCCATCACCTCATTGCTCTTCAGTATACCACAATTCTACGCGCCGGAAAAGTGAAATTTGCAGGGAAGCAATGCCGGGGCGGCAGTGCCGCCCCAGGCGGGGGACACAGTCCCCCGCACCCCCGCCCGGCGCACTGCGCCGGGCAGCGCCGCATTCGCGGCGCGGAATCGGGGCGGCAGTGCCGCCCCAGGCGGGGGCCAACGGCCCCCGCACCCCGCCCGGCGCACTGCGCCGGGCAGGGGGACAGCGGGCAAACTTCAGCGGGGGTCTGGGGGAGCACGAAGCAGCGCGGAGTCTCCCCCAGCCGGTGTGGGGCCGACGGCCCCCGCACCGGCCTTGCGCCTGACGCGGCGCTCTGCTATAATGTCAGGGAAGCATCAAGGAGGAACTCGCCATGAAAAAACGACTGATCGGCATCGTGCCCACGGCGCGGCTGTTCGACACGGACGACTACTACAAGGACAACTACATCTTCGTCAACAACTACGCAAAGCGGGTAGCGGCGAACGACGGAATCCCGCTGGGCCTGCTGCCGGGCGACGGCTATGCCCTTGCCGATACGCTCGAAGCCTGTGACGCGTTCGTATTCTGCGGCGGAAACCGCATTTTCCCCTACCACTTCCAGGCCATGGAGCACGCGGTGAAGGCCGGCAAGCGCGTCCTGGGAATCTGCCTGGGGCTGCAGGTACTGCACAGCTACTTCATCGTCGAGGACGAGGCGGCCAGGCGCGAATACACCGGATCGCTGCTCTCCCTGTACGAAACCATGAAGAAGGAAAGGTACATGTTCACCGAGCCGGTCGAGCATCACTGGGACGTGCACATGACCCGCGGCCACGTGGACGAGGCCAAGCACCCGGTGTCCATCGCGCCGGATACGCTGCTTCACCGCCTGACCAGGCAGGACACGCTGCTGGGCGCCACGATGCACCGCTACCGCGTCACGCAGCCCTCGCCCTGCCTGACGGTCTCCGCACGCGCCGCCGACGGCACGATCGAAGGCCTCGAATTGAGCGACAGGCTGCTGGGCGTGCAGTTCCACCCCGAGGTGGACGCGGTACACGACGCGCTGTTCGCCTGGGTCTGCGGAGGCTGAGCAGCCTGAAGCAAGCCGCGCAGCCCGACTGTGCCGGCAGGCCTGTCCCCGTATAGCCCCGGCCTCCCCCCGCATACGCTTGAGCGACAAGTTAGCGTGAGGGAGGAGCGGCCAGTGAGACAATATATCGAGGAGCGCGTGCTGGCAATCGCGGAGTACCTGCTCAAAAACGGCGGGACGGTGCGCTCGTGCGCGGGGCACTTCGGCATCAGCAAGACCACGGTGCACAAGGACATGCGGGAGCGACTGCCCGAGCTGAACGCCCCGCTTGCCGAGGCAGTCGCCCAGGTACTGCAGTTCAACAAGGCGCAGCGGCATCTGCGCGGCGGCGAGGCCACCCGCTGCAAATACGCGCGGTTGCCTAAGCGGGCAAAGTGTGATACAATGTGAGCAAATGAACGTTTCGGAGGATGCGCCATGCAGTGGGACATTGGACTGGAAATCGGGCAGACAGGGGTGCGGCTGTGCACGCGGGAGCGGGGCGAGACGCTGGTTTCCCCCGCCTGGGGCGCGAGCCGAAAGGGCGAAACCATCGCGCTGGGCGACGAGGCACTGAGCATGCGCGGCCGCACGCTGAAGGGCGTGAGTGTCGGCAGGCCGGTAGAGAACGGCTCCGTGGCCGATCCCCGGCTGCTGGGCGGCTGGATCGCGCGGATACTGGGGCCGCTTCTGTCCGCCTCCCGCCTGTCCAAACCCTCCGTCGCACTGGTTGACAGCGGTTTTTTCAGGCGCAGTGAGCTTGACCTGATGCGCGCCGCCGTGACCGAGCTGGGCGCGTCCCGCTGCGGGTTTATTCAGGCTGACCTGCTCGCCGCCATCGGCTCCGGCGTAGACGTGGCCGACCCCAAGGGCACGCTGGTGGTGCGCGTGGGCGCGGGCACGATGAGCGCGTTCATCGTCTCCTATGGCCGGATCGTGCGCTGCGTCCGCCGCACGCAGGGCGCGGAGGAAATCGACCGGGGAATCGTGCGGCTGCTGCGCGAGGAATGTGGGCTGGGTGTGGGCCTTGAGCAGGTCGAGGCGCTCAAAAAGGCGCTCAGCGCCCGCCTGACCGACCGGGGCGAGACCGCCTGCGTGACCGGACTGAATCTGACGTGCGGCTTTCCAGTGCGCAGGGAGGTCTCCGCGGGCCTGATTAAGCGCGCAGTCGATCCAATCAGCGACGCGGCGGTGCGCATGGCGCTCGAGGTGCTGGGGCAGGCACCGGACGAACTGTGCGCCGACCTGCTGGACAGCGGCATCGTGCTCACGGGCGGCGGTGCGCGAATCGGCGGGCTGGACGCACTGCTGCATGAACAGTGCGCACTGCGCTGCCGGGTTGCCGACGCGCCTGAGGAGGCCTCTTACCACGCCATGGCGCGCGTGCTGCGGGACGAGCAGCTGTCCGAGCTGATCGAGGCATAGCGCGGCGTTGTCCGCTGCAAAAGGCAAGTCATATCATACCAATGGGTACGTCCGCAGGGCGGCAGCATAGCCGCCACCCTGCAGATTCCCCGGGGGAGGTACCCTCCCCCGGACCCCTACCCAAACGAGCCTGAGGAAATCCTTTGGATTTCCTCAGGCTCGTTTACC
>CAKUFI010000056.1 GCA_934647305.1 uncultured Clostridia bacterium
GATTTTCCGGCGCAAAAATCGCCCCGTGCCCACCGTACACGCCGCTGGGCACGATTGAAAGTTCGAAAGGGCTGCGGTCCTCTCGAGCTCTCCGGGGGTTTTTTGACAGTCTGAATCCGCAAGGAAGCTTGCGGATTCGCAGAATTCGGGAACTCGAATTTATGGTTTCCGAATTCGTCGCCAGAATCGGCGGCAGCCAGTGCGTGCAGGCTCAGCCTGCACGTCGGTAGCAGGTGGTTGTCGGCAGCGCCGACAAAAATCTCCCGGAGAATCTCCGGGAGATCGAAGAAATCGACCGCTCCAATGTATGGCGGTCGATTTCGTGTGCTATCCGGCGGAAGCAGGTGGGTGCAGGCTCAGCCTGCCGGCAGCACCGCATCCAGGCTCAGCCTGGGGTGTGGCGAAATGGAAAAACTTCTGTTGCGGGCGGAAAGACAGTTCCCCTTTTGCGAAAAGTGTGGTAAACTATACATATCTAATGGGAGACGAAGGAGGATACTTTTGTCATGTCAGGAATGATGAACAACTTCTACTACGGAAAGGCCGGTCAGGCCGACTTCACGCCGGAGCAGCTGCCTGCCAACCGCGTGCAGCTCTTTTTCTCGATGTTCCGCATCCGCTTCAGCGGCCTGATCGGCATGAACCTGCTGTATCTGCTGTTTGCGCTGCCGGCGATCCTGTGGACGATCTTTAACCTGATGGCGATCAGCGGCGCGGGCACGGCGTACAGCGACGCGGGCGAGCTGATCAGCCAGGCGACGGTGTCCACGCAGGAGCTGTTGGGCTACGTCAACGTCTACCTGCTGGGCATGATTCCCTGCCTGATGATCCTGGCCTTCGGCACGACGGGCGTGACCTACGTGCTGCGCAACTGGGCGCGTGACCAGCACTCCTTCGTCATGAGCGACTTCAAGGACGCGATCAAGAACAACTGGAAGCAGACGCTGCTGGTCGGCCTGATCAACGGCCTGTCGCTGACGGTGACGTTCGTGTGCTACCGCTACTACGGCATGATGGCGCAGGAGTCGGTGTTCTGGATCATTCCGCGCACGCTGGTGGTGTGCATCTGCGCGCTGTGGTGGATTGTGAACATGCTGCTCTTCCCGATGATGGTGACCTACGACATGAAGTTCGGCACGCTGGTGCGCAACAGCTTCATCATGGGCCTGGCGCGCCTGCCGTTCACGCTGCTTTTCGCGGTGCTGCCCCCGGCGCTCACGATCCTCGCGGCGTTCTACGTGCCCTACGGCTGGATTGTGATGATCGTGTTCTATCTGCTGATCGGCATGTCGGGCGTACTGTTCATGCAGGTGTCCTACGCCGTGAGCTGCTTCGACCGCTACCTGAACCCGCGCATTGAGGGCGCGAAGGTCAATATGGGTCTGCGCGATCCCAAGTACAACGACGAGGAAGACGACGAGGAAGACGAGAACGACCCGACCCTTCCCAAGGCGTAATAAAATCCGGCCCTTTGGCGCATACTTCCCGCAGGAGGGATCGATATGCGCGAGGACGACAGGCTTTTGCCGCTTTCGAGTGCGCAGAGGCAAAAATATGAGGCGGCCAGGCAGCTGGGCCTGATCGACAAGCTGCTCGAGGTGGGCTGGGGCGGGCTGACCGCCGAGGAAACCGGCCGCATCGGAGGACTGGTGGGCCGGGCCGCCCGGGAAAAGGCAAAGCGGATGGGATCCCTTTGATCGGGGGTCCCTTTCGCGGTAAAGAGGAGAAGCGATGTACAACCGATTTGCTGAGGTCTACGACCGCCTGATGGACGATTTCGACTACCCGGCCTGGGCGGAGTATTACCTCGGGCTGCTGAAAAAGGCGGGCTGCACGCCGAAGACGATGTGCGAGTGCGGCTGCGGCACCGGCTCGATGACGCTCGAGTTCGCCCGGCGGGGGCTGAAGATCACCGGCGTGGATCTGTCCGGCGAGATGCTGGCCGAAGCGCAGAAAAAGGCGCGCGCGGCCGGGCTGATGGTGCCCTTCGTGCAGGAGGATATGACTGCGCTGACCCTGCCCAGGCGGGTGGACGCGATCGTCGCCTGCTGCGACGGGGTGAACTACCTGACCGATATGGATCAGGTGAAGGCGTTTTTCCGCGCGGCCAGGCAGTGGCTCAAGCCGGGCGGCGCGCTGGCCTTCGACGTGTCCACCGAGCGCAAGCTGCTTGAGCAGATGGGCGACGCGTTTTTCGGCGAGGATCGCGACGAGGTGACCTACCTGTGGCAAAACCGCCGCGAGGGGAGCCTGGTGCGCATGGAGCTGACCTTCTTCCTGCGCCGCGAGGACGGCCTGTACGAGCGCTTCGACGAGGAGCAGGTGCAGCGCGCCCACACGATTTCCGAGCTGACCGGCGCGCTGGCCGAGTGCGGCTTTTCGCAGGCTTCCGTCTTCGGCGGGCAGACCTTCGACGCGCCTGCGGCGGGCGATCTACGCGTACACTTCGTCGCGCGGGCGGACTGACAGCGATACATACTCAATAAAACCGGAGGAAATGATACGATGGACAACACGCTGAACAAAGACGGCATGGTGCGCATATCCTTGATGGAGGGGCAGGCGCGCGCCTTTCTGATCGACAGCACCCGCCTGGTGGAAGAGGCGCGGCGCATTCACTCGCTCTCGCGCACGGCAACGGCGGCGCTCGGACGCACGCTGACCGGCGCGTCGATGATGGGCGCGATGCTCAAGGACGAGCGCGACAGCCTGACGCTGATGATCAAGGGCGGCGGCCCGATCGGCACGGTGATGGCCGTGGCGCGGTCGGACGGCTCGGTCAAGGGCTATGTGGACTGGCCGGACACGGAGCTTGAGCGCCGACCGGATGGCAAGCTGAACGTGGGCGGCGCGGTCGGAAAAAACGGCCAGCTCACGGTCATCAAGGATCTGGGTCTGCGCGAGCCGTATGTGGGCAAGACTAACCTGGTCAGCGGCGAAATCGCCGAGGATCTGGCCATGTACTTTACCGCCTCGGAGCAGACGCCCTCGCTGGTGTCGCTGGGCGTGCTGGTCAAGGATCAGGTGCTCGCGGCGGGCGGCCTGATTATTCAGGTGATGCCCGACTGCTCGGAAATCGCGCTCAAGTCGATCGAAAACAGCGCGCCGATGTTCATGGACATCAGCAAGACCATCGCCGACTACGGCCTGGACGGGGCGCTTGAGCAGTTGCTGTGCCACCTGGAGCCGCAGGTGCTCGACCGCCTGACGCCCGTCTACCGCTGCGACTGCAGCCGGGAACGCTTTGCGCGCGGGCTGATCTCCCTGGGCAAAAAGGAGCTGACGCAGCTGATCGAGGAGGATCACGGCGCGACGCTCGACTGCCACTTCTGCAATAAGCGCTATCGCTTCGACGAGGCGCAGCTGCGCGAGCTGCTCGCGAACGCGACGCGCGAATGACCGCATAGGAGGACGAAATGGACGCACAGGGCAAGGTGGTCGCCTTTGAGAAGACCCCGGAGTTTCTTCGGGAGTGCGCCGCGCGGTATGTGGACAGCGACCCCCTGCGTGCGCTTGATTTTCTGCGCCGCGCGCGGGAGCTGGAGCCGGAGAACGCCGGGATACTGCTCGAGGAGGCGGAGCTGCTCAACGGGATTGGCCGTCCGCAGGAGTCGCTTCTGACGATCGCGCGCGCCTGCGCGTTTGGTGAGCTGCCCGCGGAGGCCTGCTATGGCCTGGCGAGCAACCTGCTTGCCCTGGGCATGCTCGAGCCGGCGCTTCAGGCGATGAGAATCTACGTTGCGCGCGAGACGGAGGGCGAGAACGCCCGGAACGCGCGGGAGGTGCTGTCGGTATTCGGCATGCTGGACAACACGCAGTCGCGGCGCGCAGTCTATGCTTCGTCGCTGGCGCAGCGCGCGGTCTGGCTGATTCGCACCGGCCGATATGACCGGGCGCTGCGGCTGATCGACCGGGCGCTTGCCCAGCAGTCGGACAGCCGCCAGCTGCTGATCATGAAGGTGAAGTGCTGCCTGCACACCGGCCGGGAGGAGACGGCGCGCGACCTGGCGAAATACCTCGCGCGCAACGAGTTTGAAGACGATCTGCCGCTCCTTGCGCAGGTGCTCTCCGAAAAACCGGGAAACGAGGCGCTGCTCGAGCAGCTTCTGGAGAGCTTTTCAAGCGACACGGACGTCGGAGTGCTCCTGACGCAGCTTCGCGTGTACGTCAACCTGGATTGCGGCGACAGGATTCACAGCCTGCTGCCCCGGCTCCTGCGGGAAGCGCCGTATGATCGAGGCGCGCTGCACGCCGCCGCGATGGACGCGCTCAGGAACGGACGCGAGGAAAATGCGCGCTGGTACTGGCGGCAGATGCTGCGGATCTGGCCGGGCGACGCGATGGCGGAGGAGTCTTTGCGCCGCGCCGATCTGGAAGGGCCGTGGCAGACCAGCCTGAGCGCGGAACGGGTGCGCGAGCTGCAGCAGGCCTGTTTTCAGCCGGGTGACAGCCTGTTTTTCCTGGCCAGATGGGCGCTGGACGCCTGCGATGGCCGGGCGCTGCTGAGGCTGCTGGACGCGCTGGCTCAGTCGCCCGAGCGCGAGGGCGAGCTGCTGCTGCGCGAGGTGCTGGCGCATCCCGAGCTGCCCGACGCGCTCAAGCTCCATGCGCTGCAGGCGCTGGTGCGCCGCGGTTCGAGCGCGCCCTATGTATGGGTCAGCGCCTCTGGCGTATGGCTGCTGGGGGAAAACGACCGGCCGGACTGGGACGTGTCCGCCGGGCTGAAGCGCCTGCTGGACTGCGCGCGCACCGGCCTGGATGACATCTGTCCGGAGGGGCAGACGACGCTCGAGCGCCTGTGGAGAAGGCTTTGCGGCCTGGGCCGGGCGATGCCCCATGGCGAGCGCCTGACGCCCGCCCTGCTGGCGCTGACGCTTCAGGAATGCGGCCGGGACGAGAAAATCAGCCGCCTGGCCAGTCAGTACGGCCAGAGCGAGCGCAGACTGCGCTTTGACGCGGCGCGCCTGCGCGTGCTGCTGAAAATACATGAAAGAGGGAATACAGATGAAGCTGATCGATTTTGACGCACAGTTTGCCCGCTACGCGCAGGACTATATCCGCGCGCACAAGGCGGAGTTTAAGAATATGGACGAGGCCGAGGCGCAGATGCCGGAGATCTACCTGCGCTGGCTCAATCAGGCGGCCGACTGGCTGGACGGCAGAACGCCCGGCGAATGGTTTTCGCAGTACTCCGATCCCGAGGAGCTGGTGTCCCTGGCGCGCGAGTATCAGAAGGCGGGAATCTCCCTGCCCGACCAGCTGCTCGAGCGCATCGCCGACCTGGGCGAGGCGGCGGTGCCCGCGCTGATGAAGATGGCGGGGGAGTACGAGCAGTCGCCCGAGCTGGCGATGACCGCGCTCAACCTGCTCATTGAGATCGGCAGCGAGCAGCCGCTCGAGCTGTGCCTGGACGTGATCGAGCGCGCGGGGGACAGGCAGGAGCTGTCCGAGGTGGCGTCCGAGCTTTTGCAGGGCCTGGGCAAGGCGGCCAAGGAGCCGGTGCTTTCGCGCATGGAGCATGCCGGCGGCGAGGCAAAAGCCGCCTTTTTGGACGTACTTTGCAACTTTCCGGGCGATGAACGCATCTATAAATATGCACAGGACGCCTTCCGTACCAGCTTCGACCGCCGGGCGCTGTACGCCTCGTACCTGGCCAAGCTGGGCGACCCGCGCGCCGTCGAGGTGCTGCGCGAGGCGCTGGAGCTGACCGATCTAAACTATCTGGACTATATCGAGATCGTCCACGCCATCGAGGCGCTGGGCGGAGAGGTCGAAACCGAGCGCGAGTTCAACGGCGACCCGTACTATGAGTCGCTCAAGGACATGCGCTGACGCAACAAATAAAGGTGGGGTGAGCCGATGAAATGTACCGCTTGCGGTGAAAACAATGTGGATAACGCCAGGTTTTGCGCTTTCTGCGGCGCAAAGCTGGATACGACGCGCCATCTGCCGGTCGTAGAGCCCGCGAACGAGGCCAAGGCGACCGAAAAGCCAGCTTCGGAACCGGCCAAGGAGACTGCGCAGCCGCTGGGGGACAACCCCATCCAGCCGGTGCGCCGCTCGATGCCGCATCTGTACGGGGAGCGCCCCACGGCCACTGCGGACTACACCGTGCTCAGGCCGCGCGAGTCCCGCGCGGAAAAGGCGCGCCCCGAGCCTCAGGGAGAACAGCCTCAGGAGGAGCCGCTGCGCCCGAATCGCGCACAGAGCGTCCCGCCCCGCAGGGAGCCTGAGGAGAAAAAAGTCTTCCTCTTCGACGACGAAATCGAGGAGGAAAAGCAGAAAAAGTGGGAGGAAGAGGACAGGCAGCGCAAGGAGGCCTTCAAAAAACAGCACTCCGCGCCCGACGACGACCTGTTCTACGACGAAGAGGACGAGGAATACGGCGAGGACATCGAGGACGACGAGGGGGAGTTGCGCGGCGGCCGGGTGTTCATCAAGGTCATCTCGGCGCTGACTGTGGTTGCGCTGATCGCGGCGATTGCGGGTTTTCTGTTCGCCACCTCGCTGGGTGGTAGGCTGCGGGCGCAGTGGGGCGTGTCCTGGGACTATCAGGACTACCTGAACCTGGCCGCCTGGGAGCAGCAGTCGGGCAACCTCAGCGGCGCGTCCGACGCGTACCTCAACGCCTTCAAGCTCAAGAACGACGACTACGACGTGGCGCTCCAGATCGCGTACGGCTTCGAGGCCTGCTCGGACACCGCCCACGCCGAGTCGATGTACACCTTCCTCATCAGGAATTACCCGAACCGCGACGAGCCCTACGATCACCTGATGGCGCTGCTCTACACCCAGGGCAGGCTGTCCGAGTATGAGGCGCTGCTTTCCCTGCGCGAACAGAACCAGCCGGGCTATCAGGGCGCGACCGCCTATCAGCCGCCGGTTGCCTCGCCCGAAAGCGGCACGTACGCGGGCGAGGTGCAGCTGACCCTGACCGCCGAAAAGGCGCAGGAAATCCGCTACACGCTGGACGATACCCAGCCCACCGCCCAGTCGCTGCTCTATACCGGCCCGATTCACTTCGGCCCGGGCAGCTACTCGGTGCGCGCCGTCGCCGTCTACGAAAACGGCACACTCAGCGCCCAGTGGAGCGGCTTCTACAGCGTTACCGCCGCCGCAAACTGAATACAGCAAGCCCCCGACCGGTTATCCGGCCGGGGGCATTTTTATGGATTGCTAAGGCATAAGAACCGCGCAGTCACATTCGAGAGAGCTTTCTGTCCGCTTCAGTCCGCACATCGCGTTCGAATGATTGCCCCTCTTCCGTCTCGCTGGTCGCGGCGCGCTTTTGAAGAGCGCTGTTTGCACTCGGCCATCCGAAACGCGTTTCATTTGGGGAAATGCATTTCTGTGCAATCTATGTCATGCGGATCAAAGTGCTTTTCGGGAGAGCTCGAGAGGGGCTTTTCTCAGAAAAGCCGCCTCTCGAACGTCCTCCCCCTACAGCTGCCCGTCGTCGTCGTGCAGGCGAAGGCGCACGTCGCCCACCAGGTACAGCGAGCCACACACGATGACCAGGCCGTCGCTTCCGGCCCTTTCGCGGGCGATTTCGAGCGCGTGGGGGACAGAGGGCTCGGCGAGTGCGTCCATTCCCTGCGCGCGGCACAGCCTGGCCAGCTCCTCGCCGGGCATGGCGCGGGGGTAGTCCACCTGCGTACACACCGCCTCGCGGGCGATCTGCGCGTAGAGATGGGTGCAGGCGGCCACGTCCTTGTCCTTCATCATGCCGACCAGCAGCACGATGCGCCTGCCCTTCAGGAAGGTCTGCACGTACTCGGCCAGCGCCTGCGCCCCGTGCGGGTTGTGCGCGCCGTCAATCAGCAGGCGATCCTCCAGCCATTCCAGCCGGCCGGGCCAGACGGTCTGTTTAAGTCCCTCGAGTGCCTTATCCTCGGGCAGGCTCCAGCCCAATTCCTTCAGCAGGTGAATGGTGCTCAGCGCCAGCGCGGCGTTTTGCACCTGATGCCTGCCGCACAGGCGAATTTCCGCGCGTTCGTCGTTCAGCGTGAAGGCCGCGCCGTGCGCGTCGATACGCTCCACAATCAGCGTGCTGTCGGCCAGGTCGACGATCTCGCTCAGGCAGGCCTGCGCGGCCCGGTGAAAGACCTCGCGCACGGGAAGCGCCTGATCCTGCACGATCACCGGTACGCCCTCCTTGATGATGCCAGCCTTTTCAGCGGCGATCAGGGTCAGCGTGTCACCCAGGATGTGGGTGTGATCCATGCCGATCGGCGCGATGACCGAAACCTCGGGCACGATCACGTTGGTCGCGTCCAGCCGTCCGCCCATGCCCACCTCGATCACGGCGACGTCCACCTGCTGCTCGGCAAAGTACAGGAAGCACACCGCCGTGCCCAGCTCGAACGCCGTCGGGCGCACGCCCTCGTCAAGCAGTGCCTCGACCGCCTCGCGCACCTGTTCGGTCAGGCGTACAAAGTCGCCGTCGGGGATGGGCAGTCCGTTCACGCGGATGCGGTCGCCGTAGTGCATCAGGTAGGGCGAGGTGTACAGCCCGGTCTTCAGCCCGCACGCGCGCAGCATGCGCTCCAGCATCGCGCAGGTCGAGCCCTTGCCGTTGGTTCCGGCCACATGGACGCAGCGCAGGCCTTTCTCGGGGCTGCCCAGTCGCTCAAGCAGCGCGCGCATGTTCGAAAGGCCGCACTTTTCTCCCTTGTAGCGCAGGCCGAAGATCCAGTCCACGGCCTGCGCGGCGGTAGTAAATGTCTCAGGCATTGAGCGATCGCAGCTCCTCCATACGGTTTTTCAGCGACTCGAGAATGGTCTTGTTGGTAGCGAGCTTTTCCTTTTCGGCCTCGACCAGCTGGGCGGGTGCCTTGGCCAGGAAGCCCTGGTTTTTGAGCTTGCCCTCCGCGCGGGCGATTTCGCCGGTCAGCCGGGCCTCTTCCTTGGTAAGGCGCGCCAGCTCCTTGTCCACGTCCACCAGGTCGCCCAGCGGGATGTAGATGTCGCCGGCGGCGCAGGAGCAGCTGGCTGACTTTTCGGGGTTGGGATCGCTTTCGCCGATTTCCTCCACGCTGCTGGCGAAGGCCAGGCGGCTGAAGTAGATCGAGGCGTGCGCGAGCGTTTCGGCCCAGCCCTCGCGCGGGCGCAGGATCAGGCGGGCACGGCGGCCGACGGACACGTTCATCTCGGCGCGCAGGTTGCGGATGGCGCGGATGGCGTCCATCACGCCCTCCATCTGCGCGGCCTGCTGCGGGAAGTCGTACTCCGCGCGGCACTCGGGCCAGGCGCTGACCATGATCGAGCCCTCGGTGCCCGGCATGTGGCGGAAGATTTCATCCGTGATGAAGGGCATGAAGGGGTGCAGGAGCTTGAGCGTGCCGGTGAGCACGTAGGTGAGCACCTCGCGCACGGTGTTCTTCGAGGTCAGGTCGTCGCCGCTGAGGCGCGGCTTGGCCATCTCGATGTACCAGTCGCAGTAGCTGTTCCACAGGAAGTCGTAGGCCGCCTGCGCCGCCATGCCCAGGTCGAGATCCTCCATGTGGCGGGTCACGTCGCGCACCGCGTCCTGATACCTCGTCAGAATCCACTGGTCAGCCAGCGTCAGGTGCTCCTTCACCGCGTCCAGGCCCTTCTGCTCGAAGTCCTCGCAGTTCATCAGCACGAAGCGCGCCGCGTTCCACAGCTTGTTGGCGAAGTTGCGGGCCGCCTCAACCTTTTCCTCGGAGCAGCGCAGGTCGTTGCCGGGGGACACGCCCAGCGCCAGCGAAATGCGCAGCGCGTCCGCGCCGTACTTGTCAATCAGCTCCAGCGGGTCGATGCCGTTGCCCAGGGATTTACTCATCTTGCGGCCCTGCGCGTCGCGCACCAGGCCGTGCATGAGCACCGTGTGGAAGGGAGCCTGACCCATCTGCTCCACGCCGGAGAAGATCATGCGGGCCACCCAGAAGAAGATGATGTCGTAGCCGGACACCAGCACGCTGGTGGGGTAGAAATACTTCAGGTCCTCGGTTTCCTCCGGCCAGCCCAGCGTCGAGAAGGGCCACAGCGCCGAGGAGAACCAGGTATCCAGCACGTCCTCGTCCTGATTCATCGTCATGCAGCCGCACTTCGGGCACTTTTCAGGCGCCTCGGCTGCCACGACGGTCTCGCCGCACTGCGCACAGTAGTAGGCCGGGATGCGGTGACCCCACCACAGCTGGCGGGAGATGCACCAGTCGCGGGTGTTTTCCATCCAGTTATAGAAGATCTTCGTGAAGCGCTCGGGCACGAAGCGGGTGTCGCCCCTTCTCACCGCCTCGATGGCCGGGCCGGCCAGGGGGGCCATCTTCACGAACCACTGCCTGGATACCATGGGCTCGATCGTGTGGTGGCAGCGGTAGCAGGTGCCCACGTCGTGGGTCAGCGGCTCGATCGACTTGAGGCAGCCCGCCGCCTCGAGGTCGGCAAGGATGGCCTTGCGCGCCTCCATCGTGGTCATGCCGGCGTACTTGCCGCAGTCCAGCACCTCGGGCTCGCCCTCGCCCGCGCGTCCGCTGGCGATCAGCTCGGCCGCCTCGGCCGCTTCCTTCGCGCCGGTCATGTGGCCGTCATAGGTGAACACGCGCACGATGGGCAGATTGTGGCGCTGGCCCACCTCGAAGTCGTTCGGGTCGTGGGCGGGGGTGATCTTCACCACGCCGGTGCCCTTGGTCATGTCGGCGTGCTCGTCGCACACGATCGGGATTTCCTTGTTCAGCAGGGGAAGAATCACGTGGCAGCCGTGCAGGTGCTTATAGCGCGGGTCTTCCTCGTTGATGGCCACGGCGGTGTCGCCCAGCATGGTTTCGGGGCGGGTGGTGGCCAGCTCGAGCTGCTCGCCGGTCTCCTTCACGGTGTACAGCAGGTGCCAGAAGCTGCCGTTCTGGCTCTCGTATTCGACCTCGGCGTCGGAGATGGAGGTATTGCAGTGCGGGCACCAGTTAACCATGCGGCTGCCGCGGTAGATCAGGCCCTTCTTATACAGGCGCAGGAACACCTCGACGACCGCCTTGTTCAGGCCCTCGTCCATGGTGAAGCGCTCGCGGCTCCAGTCGCAGCTGGCACCCAGGCGGCGCTGCTGGCGCACGATGCGTCCGCCGTACTTTTCCTTCCAGGCCCAGGCGCGCTCCATGAAGCCGTCGCGGCCGATGTCCTGCTTGCTCAGGCCCTCCTTGCGCAGCGCCTCGATGATCTTGGCCTCGGTGGCGATGGAGGCGTGGTCGGTGCCGGGCAGCCACAGCGTGGGGTCGCCCTTCATGCGGTGGTAGCGGATCGGCGCGTCCTGCAGCATCGCGTCCAGCGCGTGGCCCATGTGCAGCTGGCCGGTCACGTTGGGCGGCGGCATCACGATGGTAAAGGGCTTCTTGCCGGGCACGCGGTGCGCCTTGAACAGGCCGCTGCCTTCCCATTCCTCGTACAGGCGGGTCTCGATTTCCTGCGGTGCGTACACCTTGCTCATCTCAAAGCGGGTTTCAGACATGCGATTCATCCTTTCATCTATCGTTGTTTGGTCGGTTACGCGGTTTGTCAGAGTACCTTCATCGTCACGAGCGCGCCCAGCATGGCCAGCAGCAGCCCGCCCAGGCGCAGCAGGGTCTCGCGCTTTCCGTTTCCGCGGCTCAGGGGTCTGGCGAGAAAGGCGGCAAGCGCCCCGGTGATCAGCAGGGCCAGGCCGAGCGGACTGACGCGCGACAGGTCGCCCATCGGCGCGTCGAAGATTTTTCCAAGCTGCTCCATCCTGAACCTCCTTTTGGCATGGACGCAAAAAAACGCGCCCCAGTCTTCCTGGGACGCGTTTATGCGTGGTACCACCCGAATTCAAAGGCGAGTTCGCCTTCCTCGTGCGCGCGATAAGGGGCGCGGCCCCGCCGGGCTACTGCTGTTTCACCTCGGCCCCTCCAAGGCGACTTCCGCGCGCGCATCATGGGCGGCCTTTCAGCCGATGAACCGCCCTCTCTGCCTGACCGCCGGCACGTACTGCTCCTTGTCGCAGGGAATTATGATAATTCATTATACCGCGTTTTGCGTCAGACGTCAATCCTCTTTTGCCCCGGCTTCATTTTTAACACGATACTTGAAGTAATGCGAGACATAGTTGATCAGCGCGAAGAGCGCGAAACCCACCGCGACCTTCATCAGTATGCCGCCCGCCTCGTGCAGCCAGGCGATTTCGTGCCAGGGATACACGCAGATGATCGACACGATGAACGTGACCGTGGTGATCTTGCCCGCCCAGTTGGAGTAGGGCACGACGTTGCGGCAGCGCACCAGCAGCGTTCCGCCGATGATGAGCACCAGCTCCTTGGCCAGGATGATGTAGAGGATCCACCAGGGCACATAGCCGCTCCTGCACAGGCAGTAGAGCATGCTCAGCGTCATCAGCTTGTCGGCCAGCGGGTCGGCCAGCTTGCCGAAATCGGTGATCTGGTGATACTTCCTGGCTAGGTACCCGTCTAGCATGTCGGTCAGCGCGGCCGTCACGAACACGACCAGTCCCCAGGTATAGGCGCCGCGCGCGTACAGATACGTGAATACCGGCACCAGCAGCAGGCGGAATACGGTCAGAGCGTTCGGCAGATTCATCGGTGTCATCCTCCATCTTTTCGCCTTACTCAGGATCCATCAGGTGGTTGTTCATGGCGCTGGTCAGGGTGATCAGCGTGACCTTGGACTTGTTGGCCAGTCGGAAGCCGGGGGTATGGATGGCGTCGGTTGCGCCCAGGCCGCCGGTAACATAGACGCCGGTGCTGCCCGAGAGGCGATAGCCCTCAACCTGGCTGCGCGCGGGGAACCAGCCGTGGCGCGGCAGGTCGTCCGAGGGAATGTAGAGCGCGCCCACGAAGGGCAGCTTCCAGTTGCCGCCGCAGTAGTGCCCGGCCAGCACCAGGTCGACCGCCCGCAGGAAGGAATCGCTTTGCGAGGAGGTGTAGGCCGACTGCAGGAACTCGTCCGAGGGCGGCTGATGGGCCACGGCGATGTGCAGGTCATTGTCGGTCATCGACTTGACCGCCGCGCTCAGCGCGTCCAGGCACTGCTGCCGGTAGGAGGTGAAGGGGAGCGCGCGGTAGGCCGCGTCCAGCCCGTCAAGCACCTCCTGCGTCTCCAGCGTCACCTGCGCGCCCAGCCGGGAGAGCGTCTCCGAGGCGTTGACGTTGAGCAGGCTGGCGGGCGTGAGCCAGAGCGTCGACGCGCCCACCTTGATTGCGGTCGAGGTGTCCAGGTAGGTCGCGCCCAGCTCTTCCGCCTGTACGATCCAGTCCTCCAGCGTGAACTGCTCCAGCGTGCCGCTGCTCAGCGCGCGCGGTTCGTCCAGCATGGGCCCCGGGTCGGAATCGCCCGCGATGAAGTAGACTGGCTTGCCGCCCGTCATGCCGGAGAGCAGGTCGAGCAGCGGCTGCGCGTCGCCCTTTTTGCCCACCATGTCGCCCGCCAGGATCGCGATGTCGTAATTCTGCTGATTGACCACGCTTAACAGCTTGGCCTGCTGATCGCCCATCGACTGGCCCTGCAGGTCGCTCATCAGCAGGATGGTATAGCCCTCGAAGTCGGGACTCAGCCCGGCGATGGCCAGCGTGGCCTTATCCACCGCGATGTCCGAGTTGTTCATGAGCAGCAGCATGGCAGCCAGCAGGATGGCCAGCGCCAGCAGGAACGCCACGAAGCCGTGGCCGCGCAGTATGTCCAGATGCAGCCGGGAAAACAGCCGGTCCAGCCTGCTGCGGAAGCGCGCCTCCTGCTTCTCGTCCGACTTGCCCTGGGTATAGTCGTTGAAGCGATGCGCCAGTTCTTTGCTGTACCGCTTGATCTGTACGCTGCCCGATCTCAGGCCGCGCGACAGCTTCATGAACGTCTGTCCGCTTTGCGCGCCGCCTTTGTGCTGTTTTTTCTTCTTGCGATCGTTTTTCTTCATGTCATATCCTCAAGGTTTCCTGTGGCCGGCCGGGCAGTGCCCGGTTCCATTAGCTGCCGGTCGGCAGGGCCGACGGCCACTTGCTGCCGCGGGTTGTATCGACGAATTCGGGAACCATAGATTGAAGTTCCCGAATTCTGCGAATCCGCAAGATTCCTTGCGGATTGTGGGTCGGCTTTGCCGACTCGGACTCGCCGGGGGAGGCTCCTGAAATACCCACATACCCTATCGATTGGAGAGGCGGCAGCAAGTGGGTGCAGGCTCAGCCTGCCGCTCCCCCGGAGCCCCCACCGAAGTCAGTGTGCTCATCCTGCACAGGGGATTAAGGGCATCCCAGTGGGCGCTGCCCGCCTCGCACACCATCGTTCCGTCGATTCTCCAGCGCAGGCCGGGATGGAAGTATACGCTCCGCGGCCGGGTGCAGGCTCGGCCTGCCTCAGTCCGGCACGAGCGAGTGGGTCTCGGACGAGGTGAGAGAGGGGTCGTCGCCCGCCTCGAGCAGGTCGAGGTAGGCCTCGAAGGACAGGCCGCTGTCCATGATCTCCTGCGCGCAGCTGCCCACGTAGCGCACGTGCCAGGGCTCGTAGGCGTAGCCGGTTTCCTCCTCCATCCCCTTGGGGTAGCGGATGATGAAGCCATACTCGGCGCAGTGCTCGCTGAGCCACTTGAACGCGTCGGTGGTGTCGAACCAGGTATTGAGCACCATGCAGTCGGGACTGCTCAGATCCATGGCCAGGCCGGTCTGGTGCTCGGACTGACCGGGCTTGGCGTTGTACTTGGAGACGTGCTCCAGGCCATGCTCCTTGAGCCGCGTTTCGTAGATGTAGGCCTGCATGCCGTAGGAGCGGTAGCCCGACATGCCCACCAGCGTAATCCCGTCCGCAAGCGCCGCGTCGAACATGGCCTCCAGCGCGCGGGCGGCCGGCTCGCTCATCTGATTGGACACGTCGCCGATGCCGTCCTTGAAGCGCACGTCGGGCACGACCAGGTCGTCCGGCTCGTAATCCTTGGGCAGATCGTGGGTCTTGTTGACCAGGATCAGCCGGTCGACCAGCACGAGCGGCTCGTCGGACGGCGTTCGGGTCGGCCGGGCGGTCGGTGCGGTGGTGGGCGCTTTCGTCGGCACCTTGGTCGGTCTTTTCGTCGGGCTACCCGTCGGCGCGTCCGTCGGGGCCTCGGTGGGCACCTGAGTGGGCGCTTCGGTCGGCGCTTCAGTGGGTGCCTCCGTCGGGGCATTCGTCGGGGTCTCGGTTGGCGTGACCACCGGCGTTTCGGCCGGCGCGTCGGTCGCCGCGGGGACTTCCTCGGCATATACCGTTCCGGTCAGCAGCGCGAGGCACAGCGCCAGCGCGCACAGCAGTTTGTTTTTCATCATATCAACTCCATTTGTCCCTCGGGCAGGCGCTTGGCTACCTGCTGATAGACCGCGCCGTCGAGCAGGCAGGTCACGCGCGTCCCCTCGGCCTCGTATTCTTCGGACAGCACCTGCCCGCGCGAATGAATGAGCGAGAGCACCGCGCCGTCGGTGTAGGGCACGAGGATGCGTGCCTTGTGCCGCATTTTGGCGATGCGTTTGCCGATCGCCTCGCGCAGCTCATCCAGTCCTTCGCCGCCCGAGGCCGAAATGCAGATCGCGTCGCTTCCGGCCAGCAGAGGCTCGGTCAGCCGGTCGCACTTGTTGTAGACCTCCAGCATGGGCTTTCCGGCGCAGCCCAGCTCGGAGAGCACCTGCATGACCACCTCGCGCTGGGCGCGCCACTGCTCGTCAGACACGTCCTGCACCACCAGCAGCAGGTCCGCGTACACTGTCTCCTCCAGCGTGGACTTGAACGCCTCGATCAGCTGGTGGGGGAGCTTGCGGATGAAGCCGACCGTATCGACCATCACGCACTCCCGGTTTTCAGGCAGCTCCACCCGGCGCATCGTGGGATCGAGCGTCGCGAACAGCTTATCCTCGACCAGCACGTCCGAGCCGGACAAAGCGTTGAGCAGGGTGGACTTGCCCGCGTTCGTGTAGCCCACCAGCGCCACCACCGTCTGCCCGGTCTTGCCGCGCCGGTCGCGCCGCAGCGCCCGCTGGCGGCTCAGCTCCTTGAGCTGCCCCTCCAGGTCGGCAATGCGCCGCTTGATGTGCCGCCGGTCGGTCTCCAGCTTGCTCTCGCCGGGGCCGCGCGTGCCGATGCCGCCGCCCAGCCGGGACAGATCCACGCCCAGGCCGATCAGCCGGGGCAGGTTGTACTTCATCTGTGCCAGCTCGACCTGCAGCTTGCCCTCGTGGGACTGCGCCCGCTGCGCGAAGATGTCCAGGATCAGCGCCGCCCGGTCGATCACCCGCACGTGACCCATCGCGTCCTCCAGGTTGCGGGTCTGCGCGCCGGTCAGCTCCTCGTCGAAGATCACCAGGTCGATCTCCATTGCCTGGCACCTCAGGCCCAGCTCGGCCGCCTTGCCTGAGCCGATGTAGGTCGCAGGGTCGGGCTTCTGCCGCTTCTGCAGCACCCGCGCCACCACCACACCGCCCGCCGTGTGGGCCAGGCTCTGCAGCTCGTCCAGCGACTGCTCGCTGTCGGTCGATACCAGCATGACCCGCTCGGCCGTCTTTTCAAAGTTGCACTCGCGAATGGCGCGCAGCACCCGTTCGTCCGCCGCGTCGATCTCGTGCAGCCACTTCTCCTGCGGGATGCGGCCGGGCTTCACCGGGCCGTGGGTCACGATGGTCAGCTGGTCATACTCCATGTCGCCCAGGAACGCCGCCGTGATGCCGGTCGCCGCGCCGTCCTTCACGCCGATGGCGCACATCGCGTCAAAGCGCATCAGCCGCAGCGCCTGCTCGTCCACGTCGGACAGCCGCGCGTCTCCGCCCGGATGCGTGTGGATGCAGCGGATGCCCGACAGGCGCTCTACGTTCCTTCGCAGCGTCCGCTCGGGCAGCGATACATTGCTTGCCGAGCCGACCGAAATCTCCAGCACCTCGCCGTCGCGGCTCAGGTACACCATCAGCTCCCGGTTCAGCTGGTCGGTAAAGCGCACCAGCGTCGCCATCAGCCGGTCGGGCAGGAACTTGTCGCGCTCCAGCTCCGCGTCAAACAGCTTCTCCAGTTCATCCAGCGCCGATTGCCGGATACCTTCAATATTTCCTCGAATCATCTCTTCAATACCTCCCGGGCAGGCTGAGCCTGCAGGCTGAGCCTGCGGGCGGTGCTGACGCCGGCCACACGAATCTGTCGGCCATAGATTAGAGCCTCCAGATTCTCCGTGGTCTGAAGACTCGGGGCAGTGCCCCACAAGAGTTACGAAACGACCTGGCCGGGCAATGCCCGGTTCTACCTGCTGCCGGTCGGCAGTGCCGACGGCCATTTGTTGCCGCGTATCCTATCGACGAATTCGGGAACCATAGCTTGGAGTTCCCGAATTCTGCGAATCCGCAAGATTCCTTGCGGATTGCGGGTCGGCGGTGCCGACACCCACTTGCTGCCGCCGGTTCTATTGACGACTGTTGGCCGCCATAGACTGAAGCGGCCGAAGTCTTCCGCTTGAACCTCACCGCCTGTTTTACAGGCACCTCCCCTTTCAGGGGAGGCGAGCTTGTCAAAAAAGGTTTTGACAAGCTGGTGGACGGGGAAGCAAGCTCCCCGGCCAGGTGCCGCGCCTCAAATCTA
>CAKUFI010000057.1 GCA_934647305.1 uncultured Clostridia bacterium
CCTCTCCACATCGCACTCCTCCTCTCACTTTTCCTCCCGAACATTCGGTTTTATTCCGTAACATCGTTGCGAAAATACCTCTCGGCAGGACTTCGCGAAAGCTTCTGTCTTTGTCGGAAAACTCGAAAAAAGTGCGGCAAAAAACGGAACCTTGAGGGGTTGTACATCGGGGCGGTTTATAGTATAATGATATGAAGAGCGCGAATGCGGCTGGAGGAGGGAACGACATGGCGTCCAGACACGAGATCAAATCCAACACGGACACGGGCTTTCTCAAGCTGATCGCAATGGCCTGCATGCTGGTGGATCACCTGGGCGCGGTCGTCTATCCGCAGTTTCCCGTCATGCGCCTGATCGGGCGGATCGCCTTTCCGCTGTTTGCCTATTGCCTGGCCGTGGGCTGCTTTTACACGCATAGTATAGGAAAGTATGCCCTGCGCGTCGGCCTGCTGGCGCTCATCGTGCAGCCGCTCTACGTCACGGCGATGCGGCATCAGGTCAAGATGGCCTTCGACTGGGCGCACAGTTTCTACCGAATCGACCTGCTGATAAACCACTACCTCCTACCCTACCCCAGCATACTCTTCTCACTGTTCGCAGGCATCCTGGTCATCTGGACCATCCGCGAAAGGCAATACGCGCTGACCGGCGTGCTGCTGGCGATCTGCTGGTACCTGGACGGCTGCCTCGACTACGGCATCAAGGGCATTCTGCTGATGGTGCTGTTCTACGCGCTGCTCGACCGGCCGCTGGCTTCCTTTCTATGGGCGGCGCTGTTCATGTGCTGGTGGGGCGTGCCCAGTCTGCGGACGCTCGCCGGCATCAGGAGCGTGCTTTCAGGCGGCGCACTCACGGTCTACACCCAGTTTTACGCCGTGCTGGCGCTGCCGCTGATCTACCTGCCGCTGCGAACGGGCATTCGCGTGCCCAAATACGTTTCCTACCTTTTCTACCCCGCGCATCTTGCGCTAATCTATTTACTAACGATGTAAGGAGCGAATCACATGATCAACTGCGCGATTTTCAACCGTGCGCCGCTCACCCCGAACGCAATGGCTCCGCTGCCGCTGGGCGCGATTCGTCCGCGCGGCTGGCTGCTGGAGCAGCTGATGACGGCCAGAAACGGCCTGACCGGCAAGCTGTACACGTTTTGGGACGACGTGAAGAACAGCGCCTGGCGCGGCGGGGATGGCGACGCCTGGGAGCGCGCCCCCTATTATCTGGACGGCCTGGTGCCGCTGGCCTGGGAGCTGGAGGATGAAGAGCTCAAGGGCGTCTGCATGGAGTATATCGAGTGGACGCTCGCCAGTCAGCGCGAGGACGGCTTTTTCGGCCCAGAGAGCAACGAGGACTGGTGGCCGCGCATGGTCATGCTGAAGGTGCTCACGGAGTACTTTACCGCCTCCGGCGACCGCCGCGTGCCCGAGTTCATGTTCAACTATTTCAAGTATCAGTACGCGACGCTCGACCAGAAGCCGATGTACGACTGGGCGGTGGCCCGCGGCGCGGAGAACATGCAGGCGGTCATCTGGCTGTACAACCTGACCGGCAAAAAATTCCTGCTCAAGCTGCTTGAAAAGCTGCAGCAGCAGACGCTGGACTGGACCACGCACTTCAGCATCTTCCCGTTCATGCGCCCGCTGAGCAAGCTGATCCCCTGGGACGAAATGCAGGCTGGCCTTGAGCGCGAGGGCCGGCACGCGCTGATCAACCAGCACAGGCCCTATTACTCCACCCAGTACCACTTCTCCCACGTGGTCAACATGGCCATGGGCCTCAAGGCGCCCGGCATCATCAGCACCTTCCGCACCGGCTCGAAGGAAGTGGACGGCTTCCACATGGGCTATGAGAAGCTGATGAAGTTCCACGGCGTGGCCAACGGCATGTTCACCGGCGACGAGCACATCAACGGCAACAGCCCCACCCAGGGCACCGAGTGCTGCGCGGTCAACGAGCTGATGTACACGGCCGAGTCACTGCTGGGCGTGGGCACGGGCGAGGCCGAGCTGGGCGACGTGCTGGAAAAGGTGACCTTCAACGCGCTGCCCGGCACGCTGACAGCCGACATGATGGCGCATCAGTACGTGCAGCAGGTCAACCAGATCCGCGTGAGCATCGACAAACGAAACTGGTACAACAACGGCGACGACGCGAATATCTACGGCCTTGAGCCGCACTTCGGCTGCTGCACCGCCAACATGCACCAGGGCTGGCCGCGCTACTGCGCCTCGCTGTGGTACGCCTCGCAGGACGGCGGCCTGACCGCGATCAGCTACGCGCCCTGCCAGGTGCGCTTCAGGCTGCACGACACTCCTGTGCGCGTGACCGTCGAAACCGTCTACCCGTTCGAGGAAACGGTGCGCATCCATGTGGATACCGCGCAGCCTGTCACCTTCCCGCTGCGCCTGCGCGTGCCGGCCTGGGCGAAGGAGGCCACCGCGCGCGTCAACGGCGGCGAGGAAATGAGCCTTGAGGCCGGTTCCTATGCGCTGATCGAGCGCGAGTTCGCCAAGGGCGACGTCATTACCCTGCGCCTGCCCATGCAGCCCCGCATCACCCGCTGGGCGCGCCTGTCGGCCGCCGTCGAGGTGGGCCCACTGCTGATGGCCTTCCGTCCCGAAGAAAAGTGGGAAGTGGTGCGCGAGCACCCCGTCGCGCCCGACTATCAGGTCACGACCGAGGACGCCTGGAACTGGGCGCTGGTCGAGGGCGGCGAGCTGACGCTTGAAATGAAGCCTGAAAACGCCTCTCCCTTCGGCCAGGGCGAAAGCGCCGTGCGCGTGTGGGCCGAGGCCTGCCCGGTCAGCGAGTGGACGATGAAGGACGCGCAGTGCGGCCAGCTGCCCGTCGAGCCGCGCCTCAAGTCCCGCTCCGTCACCCGCATCGAGCTGGTGCCCTACGGCGATACCGGCCTGCGCATCGCACAGTTCCCGGTGGCTGTCCGGCCTGAGCCCTCCAAAAAGGAGCGCGAAAAGGAAAAAGAAGCCGAGCACGAGGAACAGGCTGAATAAATTCTTCCCTCCCGAGCGCCGTGAAGTCGTTTCGCGCTACTCAGGCCGCCTGTAAAACCGCAGGGCAGCGCTTAATCCAGCAATAAGGACTGCAAAACTGGTTACATACGCCCGCGTATGCACCCTCTTTTGCAGTCCATTTTTATGCTTCGCGGCGTTTCTCAGCGCCGCGACCATTCCTTTTTTAGCGCCTGCGAAAAAACGCCGCCACGACCGCGCCCGGCCCCGCGTGCGTACCGATCACGCTGCCGACCTGCACGACATCGGGCCTGTTCAGATTGCTCTCCCACAGCGCACGGCTGTCCTCCATATACTTGTTCAGGAACACATCCGTAACGCCCGTGTACCCCAAAAGCACCGGAAGCGAAAAATCCACGCCGCCGCTTTCCTGAATTTTTTTCACCAGCAGGTTGTTACCCTGCTTCGAGCCGCGCGCCTTGCCGATCAGCGAAATCGCGCCGTCCGCGATCGTCAGCACCGGCTTGATATTCAGGATCGCGCCCGTCACCGCCACGGTTTTGGAGATGCGCCCGCCGCGCTTCAGGTATTCCAGCGTATCCAGCAGCGCGATGACGCATACGTCAGCACGTTTTTCCTCCGCCCGGCGCGCGATTTCCCCGGCGCTCATGCCCGCTTCCGCGCAGGAAATCGCATATTCTGCCAGGATACCCGCCCCGATCGAAGCGGAGCCGCTGTCCACCACCCGCACGTTGGGATAGCCCTGCGCCGCGAGACACGCGCTCTGGAAGGTGCCCGAGAGCTTTGAGGAGATCGTAATCACGACCGCCTCGCGTCCCTTCAGCCGCTCATATTCCGCCTCAAACGCGGCCGGCGCGGCCTGGCTGGTCGTGGGCAGCGCGTCGCTCTCGATCAGCATTTCATAAAAGCGTTGGCGCGTAACCGTCACGCCGTCGATCAGCTCCCGCTCCCCGAATCGCACCGTAAGCGGCACAATGCGCACGCGCTCGAGATACTGCGCGGCGACGTCCACCGTTGAATCGATGATGATCTGCGTATGGCTCATGCTCTGTTCTCCTTTTCTTTTTCAAGTCGCGAGCTGATGGCCGCAAGCGCGCGGTACATCGCCGCTCGATCCGCATCGTCCACCTCCGCGCTCGCCCATTCGACCAGGCCGTCGATCCTTTCGGCGATCGACCTTGCCACGGATTCCCCTTTTTCAGTGAGCCGCAGCGCGCTTCGATAGCGCCGTCCGTTCTTCGCATCGCACACCAGATATCCGTTCTCCTCCAGGTATTCCAGCGAACGCGAAATCGCCGCCTTATCCTCTTCGCATCGCTCGCACAGCGCCGACGCGGTCAGCGCGCCCGCCGAATACAGATAATACAGGCAGTTTACGTGCGTCGCTTTCAGGTCAAATTTCGCCATTTCCTCCGCCTTGATCCGGCGAATGCTTCGACTGATCTTCGCAATCAGTACGGTAAACGTCTCGAAACGATTCTCCATGTCCTGTCCTCCGCTTTCAATCACATGTTGATTTGTCAACATGAAACCAGTATAGTACACAGACGTTGATTTGTCAACATGAAAAAGGGAAAAGACATATTTGACACATGCGCGGAAGTCTGGTATACTGTGTTCGGTTTTTTCGCACGGACAGAAACTGACAGACAGAAAGGAACGATTCACACATGCTGATTGATAAGCCGCTATCGGAGCTAAAGGTCTACATGGGGCGCAACGAATGCCCGGAGGACATCGACGCGTACTGGGACAGGAGCCTGGCCGAAATGGAACAGCTGGGCGTGGGCTATGAGCTTGTGCCCGCCGAATTCCAGCTGCCCGGCCTGGCTGAGTTTTACCACCTGTACTTCACCGGCATGCAGGGCGCGCGCATCCACTGCAAGTTCGCCCGCCCGGTCAGGCGTGAGGGCAAGCTGCCCGCTGTGCTGCGCTTCCACGGCTATTCGGGCGACTGCGGCTCCTTCAGCAGCCTGGCGGGCTACGCGCTGCAGGGCTTCGTAATCGCCGCGCTGGACTGCCGCGGTCAGGGCGGCCTGTCCGAGGACGTGGGCGGCGTGAAGGGCAACACGCTGCACGGCCACATCATCCGCGGCCTGGACGACGACAGCCCGGATTCGCTGTACTTCCGCAACGTGTTCCTGGACTGCGCTCAGCTGGCCCGCATCGTGATGGCCATGGACGACGTGGACGAGACCCGCGTCGGCGCGCACGGCGGCTCCCAGGGCGGCGGTCTGACGCTGGCCTGCGCGGCCCTGACCCCCACCCTCAATCGCGCCGCGCCCAGCTATCCCTTCCTGAGCGACTATCGCCGCGTGTGGGAGATGGACCTGGCTAAGGGCGCGTACCTCGAGCTGCAGGAGTACTTCCGCCACTTCGACCCCCGTCATGAGCGCGAGGAGGCGCTCTTCACCCGCCTGGGCTACATCGACAACAAGAACCTCGCTCACCGCATCCGCTGCAAGGTCAAGATGTTCACCGGCATGATGGACACCATCTGCCCGCCCTCGACCCAGTTCGCGGCCTACAACCGCATTCCTTCCGAAAAGGAAGTGGTCATCTACCCCGACTTCGGCCACGAAAGCCTGCCTGAAAACGACGACATGGTCATGCAGTACATGGTCGAGATGAAGGGCTGAGTCCTCCCCCGCCGCGGCGGATTTCCTCCCCTCAGGCAGCACGGCCGGAGGGGATTTCTTCTCTTTTCAGGAATTCCCGCGTGACGCAATTGCGTGCATTCCAAGAAATTAAACCGCAGGCTGTTTACAGTCCCCCACCGATCTGCTATAATGTAGATAATGCAAGGAGGTGCTTTTCAATGAGCGAAAATCAGCCCGCAAATGTGCAGCTGGAAACAAATAACAACGGTACGGTGTCCTTTGCCACCGACGTCATCGCGACCATCGTGGGCCTGGCCACCACCGAGGTGGAGGGGGTCAACAGCATGTATGGCGGCTCGACCACTTCTCTGGCCGACATCTTCACCCGCCGCAGCAATAACACCAAGGGCCTGACCAGGGGCGTGCGCGTGGACATGGCCGACAACGCGCTCTCCGTGGCCGTGTCGATCATCGTGGACTACGGCTTCCCGGTGCCCGAGATCGCGCGCAGCATTCAGGAGAACGTCAAAAAGGCCGTGGAAACCATGAGCGGCCTGACCGTGACGAACGTCAATGTGCACGTGCAGGGCGTCAACTTCGACCGCGAGATGAAGGCCGCCGCCGAGATCGAGGAGCAGCAGCGCCTGCTTCTGCAGAAACAGCAGCAGGAGGACAGCGCCCGCGACGCGCAGCCCGAGGAAAAGGCCGAGACGAAGAGCGACGCGGCCGAAAAGTCCAACGAAACGGCTAAGGAAGCGGCTAAGGAAACGCCCGAGGAGGACGACGACGACTTTGACATGCACCTGGAGGATGACGACGAGCCCGTCGAGCCTGCCCAGGACGCGTCCGAGGCAGCCCCTCAGAACGACGCGCAGTAACTGTCGACCCGGAAAGGCGGTCTACGCATGAAAATGAAGTTTATTAACCGGCTGCTGCTGGCGCTCTACGCGCTCGTATGGCTGCTGGCGCTGGTCTGTGTGGCGCTGGGCTTTCTCGCGCCGGGCGTGTTCCAGCCGGTGCTGGACCTGATCAAGGATGCGCTGAACGCCATCCCCTTCCTGCCCTACATTCTGCTGGGCGTGATGGCGGTGTGGTCGATCGGCATGTTCCTTCTGGCCTTCAAGCGTGAAAAGCGCGGCGATAAGGGCAACGTGGCGCTGCAGAACACCGAAAACGGCGCGGTCAACGTGACCGTCGGCGCGCTGGAAACCCTGGTGAAGGAGGCCATCGGCCAGAACGACGAGGTGCTCGAGCTCAAGAGCCAGGTCGTTAACCACGAGGACTCCATCACCGTGCTGGTGCGCATGGTGCTCTCCTCCACCGCGCACATTCCCAACGTCACCATGCTCATGCAGCGCAACATCAAGCGCTTCATCGAGGAATTCTCAGGCATCGCCGTGCGCGAGGTCATCATCACCGTGACCGAGGTGCGCTCGCCCGAGCCCGCCGCCAAAAAGCGCGGCCTGAAGAACGGCAAGGCGCCCGAGTCGATCATGGCCCCGGCCGCTCCCCTGCCCGCGCATCAGGAAAAAACCGAAACGCCCGCCGCGCTGCCGGTGAACGAGCCGGTCGTCGAGCAGCCCGTTCAGGAGCCCGTCGTCGAGCAGCCCGTGCCCGAGCCGGTCGTGGAAACTCCCGCACCCGAGCCGGCCGTCGAGGAACCCGTTCAGGAGCCCGTCGTCGAAGAGCCCGCTGAGGAACCCATCGTCGAACAGCCCGCGCAGGAGCTCACGGTTGAGTTGCCCGCCGAGGAGCCCGTAGTCGAGCAGGAGCACTCGGACGAGGCCCGGTAATCCCCACCCCACGAGACATATGCCGACGCACCCAAACGGTGCGTCGGCTCATGCTGTACATTGCGGAGCTTGAAAACTGAGGAGGAAAACGATATGGACAGAACCGAAGCGCGCGCCGCGGCCATGAAGCTGATCTACGAATGGCAGATGGGCGGCGACGGCGGCGAGGAAACCCGCATGGGTCTTCTGGAGATCCGCCCGAACGAGAAGGAAGCTGACTTTATGGACGCGCTGGTCGCGGGCGTGCAGGAGCATGTGAGCGAGCTGGACGCGCTGATCGAGCAGTACGCCGCCAACTGGCGCATCGACCGCATCGAAAAGGTCACGCTGGCCATACTGCGCCTGGCGATCTACGAGCTCAAGTATGAAGACCTGCCCGGCGGCGTGGCCATCAACGAGGCGCTCGAGCTGGCCCGTACCTATGCCTCGCCCCAGTCGGTCGCGTTTGTCAACGGCATTTTGGGCAGCGTGCAGCGCGCCCTGAACGCCTGATGGACACGGTACTTGGGCTGGACACCAGCTGCTACACCACCTCGGCCGCGCTGGCCTGGGACGGGGCGGTCATCGGGCAGAAGCGCCGCCTGCTCACGGTCGAGGCCGGCGAGCGGGGGCTTCAGCAGTCCCAGGCGGTGTTCCAGCACGTCACGCGCCTGCCCGGCCTGATCGAGGCGCTGCTGGCCGAGCATCCGGACGTTACAATCCGCGCCGTGTGCGCCAGCACCCGTCCGCGCGACGCGGAAGGATCCTACATGCCGGTGTTCACCGTCGGCGAGGGACACGGACGCGCCCTTGCCGCCGCGCTGCGCGTGCCCTTTTTCGCGACCAGTCATCAGCAGGGGCATGTGCGCGCCGCATTGGTGGACAGCGGCCTTCTCTCGCAGGAATTTCTGGCGCTACACCTGTCGGGCGGCACGACCGAGCTTCTGCACGTCCAAAACGGCAGGCTGACCCTGCTGGGCGGCAGCAGCGACCTGCACGCCGGGCAGTTCGTCGACCGGGTCGGCGTGGCGCTGGGGCTGGGCTTTCCCTGCGGCCCGGCGCTCGAGGAGCTGGCCAGAAAAGGACAGGCGCGCTCCATCCTGCCCATCTGGGTGCGCGGCATGGAGTGCAGCTTCTCAGGCAGCGAGTCCGCGGCGCAGCGGCTGATCGTGTCGGGTGAGCTGTCAGCCGAGGACATGGCCGCCGAGGTCTATTCCTGCGTCGCCCGCACGCTGGCCAAGCTGTTTGAAAACGCCCGCCAGGCGACCCATCAAAAGCGCGTGCTGCTCTCCGGCGGCGTGGCCAGTTCACTGCTGCTGCGCGAGCTGCTGCCGGCGCGCCTTCACCGCCTCAAGTCCCCGATGAAGCTCTTCTGGGGCCGCCCCGAGTATTCCGGCGACAACGCCTGCGGCGTGGCGCTGCTGGGCGCGGAGGAAACGGAGGAAACGATCGAGAGGCGGCTTTTCTGAGAAAAGCCCCTCTCGAGCTCTCTCGAAAAGCGGCTGCAAGAATGATCTTACACTGCTGAAGCAGCGCTGTTCTTGCCCGGAATGTAAGCACTGGCCGCCGCCGGGTCGGCAGGGCCGACTGCCGCTTGCTGCCGCCGACCGGGCAGGGCCCGGTGCCAACTGCTGCCGCCGGAGCCGCACGAATCTGTCGGCCATAAATTAGAGCCTCCAGATTCTTCGTCTGCGGAAAAACCGGGGGGACTGCCCCACAAGGGCGACGACTCATCGCACGCATCCCATCAAGGAGGACAATCATGCAACTAATCGACGGAAAGGCCATCGCCGGCGAGCTCAAGGCTCAGTGCGCGCGGGAAAGCGCGGCGCTTCAGGAAAAGGGAATTTTCCCCTCGCTGACGGTGATACTGGTGGGTGAGGATCCCGCCTCGCAGGTATACGTGCGCAACAAGGAGCGCGCCTGCAGGGCCTGCGGCGTCCGTTCGCGGGTGATTCGTCTGCCGAAGGACGCATCTCAGCAGGCGCTGATGGACGCGATCGCCTCGGTGAACGCGGACGAGTCGGTGCACGGCCTGCTGGTGCAGCTGCCCCTGCCCGCGCACCTGGACGAGCAGGCGGCGATTCGGGCGATTGACCCCCGCAAGGACGTGGACGGCTTTCACCCGGTGAACGCAGGGCTTCTGCTCGAGGGGCAGGACGCGCCGCTGACTCCCTGCACCCCCACCGGCTGCATCGAGCTGCTGCGCCGCGCAAACGTGCCCATGGACGGCGCGCGCGCGGTGGTACTGGGGCGCAGCAACATCGTGGGCAAGCCCATGGCGCTCATGCTGCTGCGGGAAAACTGCACCGTGACTGTCTGCCACTCGCACACGAAAAACCTGGCCGAGATCACCCGCGAGGCGGACATACTCGTCTGTGCCATCGGCCGGGCGCGCTTTGTGACCGCGGACATGGTCAAGCCGGGCGCGGCGGTGATCGACGTGGGCATCAACCGGCTCCCCGACGGCACGCTGTGCGGCGACGCGGACGAGTCTGTGGCCTCCGTCGCAGGCTTCCTGACCCCGGTGCCGGGCGGCGTGGGGCCGATGACGGTGGCCTGCCTGATGAAAAACACGATCGAGGCGGCGAAGCGCTATGGCCGGTGACTGGGTGCTGAGCGTCAGCCAGCTCAATGACTACGTGCGCCTGAAGCTGTCCGGAGACCCCATGCTGCGCGCAGTGCGGGTGCAGGGCGAGGTTTCGGGGCTCAAGCGCGCGGTGAGCGGCCACACCTACTTCACGCTCAAGGACGAGGGCGCGCGGGTGCAGTGCGTGCTGTTCCGGCAGCACGCGGGCGGGAGCAGCCTTCGCCTGGCCGACGGCATGAGCGTGATCGTGACCGCGACGGCCTCCCTGTACGTGGCGGGCGGCAGCTATCAGCTCTACGTCGAGTCGATCGAGGCGCAGGGCACAGGCGACCTGTACCAGCGCTTCGAGAAGCTCAAGCAGAAGCTGGCCGCGGAGGGGCTGTTCGACCCGTCCATCAAGCGTCCTCTGCCCGCCATGCCCCGGACGATCGGCGTGGTCACCTCGCGAACGGGCGCGGTGCTGCGCGACATCGTGCGCGTGTCCAGGCGGCGCAATCCGCGCGTGAACATCCTGCTCGCGCCGTCCAGCGTGCAGGGCGCAGAGGCGGCGTCTCAGATCGTTTCCGCGCTGGAGCTGTTGAACCGCGAGGGCTCCTGCGACGTCATATTATGTGGACGGGGCGGCGGCTCGATCGAGGAGCTGTGGCCGTTCAACGAGGAAATCGTCGCGCGGGCGATTCGCCGCTCGAGGATCCCGGTCGTGTCCTGCGTGGGGCACGAGACCGACTTCACCATCGCGGACTTTGCCGCCGACCTGCGCGCGCCCACCCCTTCGGCGGCGGCCGAGCTGGCCGTGCCCGAAATCGCGGGGCTAGTCAGCGAGATCAGCTCGCTGGCGATCCGCGCGGGCGGGGCGATGGACAGTCTCCTGCGCCTTCGCCGCGCGCAGCTGGACAGGTTAAGCGCGCCGCTCTCCCCCCGGAGCCTGAAGGCCGCGCTGACCGGGCCCAAGGCCGCCGCGCTGGACGCGATAACCGTTCGCCTGGACGCTGCCAAAGCCCGGGCGCTTGAAAAGAAGCGGCACGAGCTGACCGTGCTTGAACGCACGCTGTCCACGCTCGATCCTGCCGCCGTGCTCTCGCGCGGCTACGCGGTCGTCGAGCAGGGCGGAAAGGCACAAAGCGACATTCTCCCGCTTCACGGCGCGATCACCGTGCGCATGCGCGACGGGAGCCGCGAGGCGCTCCTGACCGACAAGGAGGAACCATGAAAAAGAGTTTTGAAACCGGCATGAGCGAGCTGACCGCGCTGGTTGAGGCGCTCGAGGGCGGACAGCTGAGCCTGGACGAGTCCTTCAAGACCTACGAGCGCGCGCTCAAGCTGTCCAAGGCGCTCCGCCAGCAGCTCAGCGAGGGCGAGGCGCGCATTGAGGCGCTCAAGGCCGACCTGACGCGCGAGGACATTTCCGAGGAGGTGCAGGCATGACGCTCAAGGATTACGCCGCGCTGGTGGAAAAGGTGCTGCCGCGCTTTCTGCCCGAGGGCGTGAAGGGCGTGCCTGCGTTCGGCGAGACGCCCGCGCTGCAGGCCGAGTCGATGCGCTACAGTCTGCTTTCGGGCGGCAAGCGGCTGCGTCCCGGCCTGCTGCTGGCGACGGTGGACATGCTGGGCGGCGACCGCGAGGAAGCGATGCCCGTGGCCTGCGCGCTCGAGATGATCCACACCTATTCGCTGATACACGACGACCTGCCCGCGATGGACGACGACACCCTGCGCCGCGGAAGGCCGACCAGTCACGTGGTCTTCGGCGAGGGACAGGCGATACTGGCCGGAGACGGGCTGCTCAACCGGGCCTACGAGGTCATGCTGGAGAACGCGCTGTCCCACCCCGAGCACGCGAAAAGGCACACTCAGGCGATGAACGACGTCGCGAAAATGGCCGGCAGCACGGGCATGATCGCGGGTCAGTGCCTGGATCTGTACTGCGAGCGGGAGAAGGTACAGGATGAACGGATGCTTCAGTACATCCACCTGTGCAAGACCTCCTGCCTGCTGATCGCGCCGCTGCGCGCGGGGGCGGCTCTGTGCGGCTATGCGCCGGACAGTGTGGAGACGACCGCCCTGACCGCCTATGGCGTGAAGCTGGGGCTGCTGTTTCAGGCGGTGGACGACCTGCTCGACGTGCTCAGCGACGAAAAAACGCTGGGCAAGTCGATCGGTAAGGACGCGCGCGAGGGCAAACTGACCTACGTCGCGCTCTACGGCCTCACCGGCGCGCGCGAAAGGGCCGCAAGGCTGGCCGCCGAGGCGCAGTCCGCACTCGCCCCCTTCGGCGATCAGGCCGACTTCCTCCGCACGCTCGCCGGCGATCTGCTGCAGCGGACGCACTAACCGGGCAGGCAGGCTGAGCCTGCACCCACTTGCTGCCGGTCGGCAGGGCCGACTGCCACCTGCTGCCGCCGGGCAGTGCCCGGTTCCACTCGCTGCCGCCGGATAGAACACGAATCTGTCGGCCATAAATTAGAGCCTCCAGATTCTTCGTGGTCAAAAGAGTACGTGAGACTGCCCCGCAAGGGCAATGAACTGGATGGAGTCGATGGACTCATTATAGGAAGTGAACGGAAATGCACGCGCTGATCGAGATTTTTCACAACCGCACGCTGCTTCTGTGCGTCATCGCCTGGTTCGCGGCACAGCTGATCAAGCTGGCGGTGGCGCTGTGTAAGGAAAAGAAGCTGGACGTGGGGCGGCTGGTGTTCGGCCTGGGCGGCATGCCCAGCTCGCACTCGGCGGTCGTTTGCTGCCTGGCCGCTTCGATCGGCATGCACGAGGGCTTTGCCACGCCGCTGTTCGCGCTCGCCTGCATGCTGGCGTTCATCGTGATGGTGGACGCGGCGGGCGTGCGGCTTGAAACCGGCCGGCAGGCCGCGCTGCTCAACCAGATCGTGGGCGAGCTGATCGAGAACGGCCGGCTGCGCGACCAGAAGGCGCTCAAGGAGCTGATCGGCCACACGCCGGTGCAGGTGATTGCCGGGGCGGTTCTGGGCGTATTGATCGCCGTAATTGCCGGCTGAGCGGGCGCAAACTTGGAAAGGTATAGTTGACAATGCTGGAAAAAATCGACTCTCCGGAGGCGCTGAAGCGGCTTTCGGTGCAGGAACTAAGCGACCTGGCCGGGGAAATCCGCCAGAAGCTGATCGACACCGTGCTCAGGCAGGGCGGGCATCTGGCCTCGAATCTGGGCGTGGTGGAGCTGACGCTGGCGATACACTATGTGTTCGACCTGCCCCAGGACAAGCTGGTTTTCGACGTGGGGCATCAGAGCTACGTACACAAGCTGCTGACCGGCCGTCAGGCGGGCTTTGAGCGCCTGCGCGAAAAGGGCGGCGTGAGCGGCTTTCCGCGCCCCAGCGAGAGCGAATACGACGCGTTTGTGGCCGGGCACGCCTCGAACGCGCTGTCGGCGGCGCTGGGCATGGCGCGGGCGCGCGACCTGATGGGCGGACACAACCACGTGCTGGCGCTGCTGGGCGACGGCGCGCTGACCGGCGGCATGTGCTACGAGGCGCTCAACGACGCCGGTCAGACGCACACCCGCCTGATCGTGATTCTGAACGACAACGAGATGTCCATCTCGAGGAACGTGGGCGCGCTGGCCAATCACCTGACCCGGATGCGGCAGAGCAACGTCTACTCCGGCATGAAGCACGGGGTCAAGGCGGCGCTTTCGCACCTGCCGCGCGGGGAAAAGGCCGAGCGGGCGGTACACAACGTGAAGTCGCGCCTCAAGTCGCTGCTGGTCGAGGATCGCTTCTTCGACGCGCTGGGCTGCGACTACTACGGTCCGATCGACGGCCACAACATTGCCCGCCTGATCGCGCTGCTCTCCCGGGCGAAGGACGCGGACGGCCCGGTCATACTGCACGTCGTGACCCAAAAGGGCCGCGGCTATGAGCAGGCCGAAAAGCAGCCCGACCTCTATCACGGCGTATCGCCCAATTACTTCGTCGAAAAGCACGATGAAAAGGCGCTCTCGAACGGCAAAATCGCCGCGGAACACCTGTGCGCGCTGGCCGAGCAGGACCTGCGCGTGGTAGCGCTGACGGCGGGCATGCCGCAGGGCACCGGGCTGTCGCTGTTCGCCGAGCGGTTTCCGGACCGTTTTTTCGACGTGGGCATCGCCGAGGAGCACATGGTCACGCTGGCGGCAGGCATGGCCGCGGCGGGGCTTCTGCCCTATGTGGGCGTGTACTCGACCTTCCTGCAGCGCGCCTTTGACCAGGTCATGCACGACGTGGCCATCGAGCACCTGCCGGTCAAGCTGCTGATCGACCGCAGCGGACTGGTGGGCGCGGACGGCGTGACGCATCAGGGGCTCTATGACATCTCGCTGCTCCGGCAGGTTCCGGGCATGGTGATCGCCACCCCGCGCGACGTGCGCCAGCTGCACCGCATGATCGACCTGAGCCACGAACTGGACGCGCCCATGGCCATCCGCTACGCCAAGGACGGCGCAGACATGGGCAGCGCGCTGGGCGTATCGGAGCGGCTGCGCGTGGGCAGCTGGGAGGAAATGCTTGCGGGCGAGGACGCGGTGATCCTGGCCTGCGGGCGGATGGTGCAGTGTGCGCTCAACGCCACGATACAGCTCATGGCGCAGGGGATTTCCTGCGGCGTAATCGACGCGCGCTTCATCAAGCCCATGGACGAGGACATGCTGCGCCGGGCGGCGGATACGCATCGCCTGGTGGTCACGCTGGAGGACGGCGCGCTGGCGGGCGGCTTCGGCGCAGGGGTGCTGATGAAGCTGGCCGAGTGGGGACTGAGCACGCAGGTGCTGTGCCTGGGCGTGCCCGACCGGTTCATCGAATACGCGACGGTCGAGGAGCAGCTGGCCGAGTGCGGCCTGACGCCCGAGGGCGTGTGCCAGTCGATCTGCGCGCGCCTGCGGAAAAAGGCGGCGCCCCTCTCCGGCGAGTCAAGTGATTAATCTGACAGGAGGATATATGAAATGAAGACGACTGACCGTGTTCCGAAGGCCGAGCGCGTCGCGAAGGCTGAGCGTCAGAACGCAATCCTGCGCGCCATTGAGGAAAACCACATCGATACCCAGGAGCAGCTGGCCGAGGCGCTGCGCCAGGCGGGAATGCAGGTTACGCAGGCGACCATTTCCCGCGACATTCGCGAGCTGGGCCTGTCCAAAATCGCGCTGGGCAACGGCAACAGCCGCTATGCCACGCTGGTTCGCACCGACGATGTGGAGAAAAACGAGCGCCTGGGCCGCATCTTCGCCGAGTCCGTGCTTTCGGTCGCGCAGGCCGACAACCTGATCATCATCAAGACGCTCTCGGGCAGCGGTTCGGCCGCCGCCGAGCTGATCGACAGCCTGCCCTGGCCCGAGATCGTGGGCACGCTGGCCGGCGACAACACCATCTTCGTGGCCGTGCAGTCCCGCGAGAAAGTCCACGCGGTCATCCAGCGCTTCCAGGAAATGCTGCGCAAGTAAAACCACGGGAGGGAGCCGTATGCTGCTTGAACTGAACATCCGCAATATCGCGCTGATCGAACGGCTGCATCTGGAGCTGGGCGAGGGCCTGAACGTGCTCACCGGCGAGACCGGCGCGGGCAAATCAATCGTCATCGACTCGGTGAACCTGGTGCTGGGCGGGCGCGCCGACCGGGAGCTGATCCGCACAGGCGCGGACCGGGCGAGCGTGCAGGCGGTGTTCGACGTAGCGGGCAACGAGAAGATCAGGTCGCTGCTGGAGAGCTGGCAGCTGGAGGACGAGGACGGCATACTGACGCTGGGCCGCGAGCTGTCCCAGAGCGGGCGCAACATCTGCCGGGTGGCTGGAAACGTCGTACCGCTGTCCCAGCTGCGCCAGATTGCCGCAATGCTGGTGGAAATGCACGGCCAGCACGAGCATCAGTCGCTGATGACCCCGGCCAACCACCTGGGCATACTCGACCACTACGGCAGCGAGGATCACGTGCACCTGGCCGAGCAGGTCAAGGGCCAGTTTGAGGAGTTCAGCGCCGTGAAGCGCCGCCTGCAGCAGTTGCGAAACGACCTGCGCGACCGCGCGCTCAAGCAGGAGGTGCTCTCCCGCCAGAAGGAAGAGATCGAGAGCCTACACCTGAAAAAGGGCGAGGACGAAAAGCTCGAGCGCCAGTTCACGCTGATGCAGAACGCCGAAAAGCTGTCCTCGTCGGTCGAGAAGGCCTACCGCCTGGTCTACACCGGCACCGAGCGCTCCCCCAGCGCGACCGAGGCCCTGCGCCGCGCGTCCGCCGCGATGGACAAGATCTCCGGCATCGACACGCGCTTCGACGCGCTCAGCGGCCGCCTGAACGAGCTGTACATCGGCGCGCAGGACGCGGGCTACGAGCTGCAGGACCTGATGGAGGGGCTGGACTTCGACCCCGCCGCCTTCGACCGGGTCGGCAGCCGCCTGGAGGACATCGAGAAGGTCAAGCGCAAATACGGGCCGGAGCTTTCCGACGTGCTGCGCCAGAAGGACGAGATCGACAAGCAGCTCGCCGCGCTGGACGAGGGCGATCTGCGCGCCGATGAGCTTCGCGAGCAGGCCTCCTTCTGCGAAACGCAGCTGCGCCTCTCCGCGCAAGCGCTTTCCCAGGCGCGCGAGCAGCTGGCCCGCCGCTTTGAACAGGCCGTGACCGGGCAGCTGTATGAGCTGGGCATGAGCCGCGTGCGCTTCGAGGTGCGCCTGACCCGCCTGGAGCAGCCGGGCGCGCAGGGCTTCGACTCGGCCGAGTTCTTCATCTCGCCCAACCCCGGCGAGCCGCTCAAGCCGCTGTCCGCCACCGCGTCGGGCGGCGAGCTCTCCCGCATCATGCTGGCCATCAAGACCATCATGGCCGACCGCGACCAGGTGGGCACGATGATCTTCGACGAGATCGACACCGGCATCAGCGGGCGCATGGCCCAGGTCGTCGGCGAAAAGATGAGCGCCATCGGCCGCAGGCGGCAGGTCATTGCGGTCAGTCACCTGCCCCAGATCGCCGCGCTGGGCGACCACCACTTCCTGGTCGAGAAGACCGTGAAGGACGGCCGTACCGGCAGCAGCGTGCGCGCCCTGTCTACCGAGGAGCGCGTGGACGAAATCGCGCGCATGGTCGGCGGCGCGGGCGACCTTGAAACTGGCCGCGCCCACGCAAGGAGCATGCTCGAGGCGGCGCACAGGGTACGCTGGGGAGGCTGACTTTCTGAGAAAGTCACCTCCCCAGACCCCTCCCGGAAAGCAGCTGCAAGAAAAGCATTCTGCTGCAGAAAAGCGCAATTCTTGCCCGGTCGGCAGGGCCGACTGCCACTTGCTGCCGGCAGGCTGAGCCTGCACCCGCTTGCTACCGCCGGTTCTAGCGGCGACCATTGGCCGCCATAAATTGAAGCGGCCAAGGTCTGCGAATCCGGCAGGATTCCCTGCGGATTGAAGACCGGGCATTGCCCGGTTCAGCTTGTCAAAAAAGTTTTGACAAGCTGGTGGACGGGGGAGCAAGCTCCCCCGCCACTGCCACCCTCTCCAGTC
>CAKUFI010000058.1 GCA_934647305.1 uncultured Clostridia bacterium
AAGGGTTTTCAGCCTTCCTGCCACCCTCTCCAGTCTCCGCTAAAAATCAAAGATTTTTCGGGCGCGGAGCCTGCAAGAAAACAATTTTTTCTCTGGGAAATGGGATTTACAAAAATCGCCCCGTGCCCACGCTGTATATTTGCACTGCCCGAGTCGGCAATGCCGACAGGAGTTTTCCGGGGAATCCCGGAAAATCGGAGAAATCAGCCGCTCCAATTTATGGCGGCTGGTTTCGTGTCCTGTCCGGCGGCAGCAGGTGGCAGTCGGCCCTGCCGACCGGCAGCAATTGGAACCGGGCACTGCCCGGTCGAAAGGGCTGCGGCCTTCTCGAGCTTTCCCGAGTTTTTTGACAGTCTGAGCTCCCCTTTCAGAAGAGTCCTACACTGCGTACCAAATAAAACGCCCCTAAAGCGCCTCATTCGGGGAACCAGTCCGCTTTTACGTCCAGCTATTGCGGATCAGGGCGCTTTCCGGGCGTGCACCTCTGTGCAGGCACAGTTTTCGGCCGCATTCCCCAGACACCACTTTTTTTGCAAGCCTTTTCGCTGATTCTCCCACCTCCAAAACGCCTCATTCGGGGAACCAGTCCGTTTTTGTGTTCATCTATTGCGGATCAAAGTGTTTTCCGGGTGGGGTTTGGGGAGGCGCCTTTTTCAAAAAGGCGGCCTCCCCAACGTTCCCTATCGTCTCCCCGCCTCCCCGCGCAGCGCGTGCAGGGCCCGAACCTGGTCGGGGGTCAGGACGGTTTCGCCCGCCTCGCGCAGCGCCTCGACCTGGCTGACACGGCTCACGCCCACGATGGGATAGACGGGGAAGGGCTGGCTGGTGAGGTAGGCGAGGGCGAGCGCGCCCACGCTGCGGCCGGTCTGCCTGGACATCTCGCGCAGAGCCTCGAAGGTTTTGAGGTTGCCGGGGCACAGGTAGCGCCGCCTGGACTTTTCGCTCAGGCCCTCCTCGCCCAGCGTGTCCAGCTTGATAAAGAAGCCCTTGGCCTGGGAGGAATAGGCCATGCAGGGCATGCCGGTTTCTGCGTGCCAGGCATAGAGCGCCTCGTCCATCTCGTAGAGCGTGTCGTCCTCGCGGGTCATCATCTGCGCCAGACTCCACTGGGGCTGATCCACGTCAAAGGGGCGCAGGCCGTGGGACAGGGCGTAGCTCCTCGCCTCCCGCAGCCGCTCGGGCGACCAGTTGGACGCGCCGATCAGGCGAACGCGGCCGGTTTCAAGCAGCGCGTTCGCCGTCTCCACCAGCTCGCCCACCGGCCGGGCCGGGTCGTCCCGGTGCAGCCAGTAAAGATCTACATAGTCGGTGTCCAGCGCCTCGAGACTGGCCTCAAGGTGCCCCAGCACGTCCGTGCGGGACAGCCTCGTGAAGGCCTCTTTGCCCCTCGTGATATAGCCGCCCTTGGTGTCCAGCACCAGCTTTTCCCGGTTGCCCCGCGCGCGCATCCACTTGCCGATCACGCGCTCGGCCGCGCCCTCGCCGTAGGCCCGCGCCGTGTCGATGAAGCTGCCGCCCAGCGCGCAGAAGGCGTCCAGCACATCGAAGACCTCCTCGTCCGGCATCGCGCTGCCGAAATAGGTCGAGCCCATGCTGATGACTGACGCGCGCTTGCCCAGCGCCGCAATTTCGCGAGTTCTCATCGTCCTCATCCTCTCCTGTGTTTTTCCTAAGTATAAGCGCGCGGGCAGGCGTTGTCAATCCGCTTGTGAGGCCCGTCCTCACAAGATTTACGTGATCTGACAGGATCTGCCATTGCATTGTACGCAATCTTCCTATATAATAAGGGCAATCATTCCAGATCGCGTTTTTCTGAACGAACTCTGAAAGAGGTACGCTTGTATGAATAAGAAAAGCATCATCAGCCTGCTGCTTGCGGCGCTTCTGGCGCTTGCGGCGTTTCCGGCCTCGGCCGAGCAGGTGAAGGGCGCGGCGCTTCTGACCTGGCATCAGGACGGCATGGACGCGGCGCTTTACCTGAACGCCAGCGAGTACGACTGGCGAAGCGATCCGGACGGACTGCTTTCCCAGATCCTCGCCGCCTCGACCGTGTATACCCGCCACGGCGAGCAGGAAGAGCCCTGCGCGGTCATGCGCCTGCGCGTGGGCGGAGAGGACTCGTTCGTGGAGGGCATCGGCGAGGTGGCCGATTACGCGCGCGCGGCGAAGACCGTGTGCCTTGCGGCGGGCCTTTCCGCGCAGGAGAACGACTCCCTGCCCGAGCTGCTCAAGGCGCTGGGCGCCGAGGAACCCGCGCTGAGCACCCCGGTGACCCGCGAGGCCTGGAACGCGCTTATCTCCGCGCTCTGGCAGGCCGCCCCATCCGACGAGCAGGCGGCGCTGACCTTCGAGGAGCTGTACGCGGCGCTGACGGCCCACCTAGCCGACAAGGCGGCGCGCGAGGCGCTCTCCGGCTATCGGGCCGAGTTCGAGGCGCAGGGACAGACGACTGTCAACTGGGCGTTTCTCCTGTGCGTGCTGAGCGAGGCGCTCTCTCCCAGCGGCGAAAGCTATCCCTACCTGCTCTTCGGCGCGGGCGAAACCAACCGGAGACTGATTCTGCGCGGCGAGCAGCCCGAGTACACCGTCCGGCTGTTTGTGGACGACGAGTGCATCAGCCGGCTGACCGTGCGCGAGGGCGAGGACGTCGAGCTGCCACAGATTTCTGGCGTGACCTGGCTGAGCAGCGGCAAAAACATCCAGTCGGATACCGACCTGTGCGGCTACACCACGCTGCGCGTGACCTATCGCCTGACCAACGCCGCCGATTTTGCCGACCGGCTGGGCGACCTGCCGGTGGAGTGGGTGCAGACCGTGCTCTACGGCCATCGCGTGCGCCCGTCGGTGCATTATATCGAGGCGCTGTCCGAGAAGCAGCTGCGCGTGGAATGGAGCGCCGGCGCGAACGACCGCGTGAAGCAGGAGAAGACGATCGAGGGCAAGCTGATCTTTGAAGGCGAAACGCCCTCGCCGAGCGCGCTGCCCACCGTGGAGCCCACCGCCACCCCCGTGCCCGAGAGCTGCACCGTGACCTTCGTCTACCCGGCTGAGCTGGGTTATTCCGAGGCGGAATCGCGCGTGACCGTGACCGTTCCCTTCGGCGGCAGCGCCACCCCGCCCACGCCCGACAAGGCGCATCAGAAGGAGCATTACACCCTCACCTGGCCGGCAGGCTGGGAAAACGTGACCGCCGACGTCACCATTGAGGGTGTGCTCACCCCGAAGACCTACACCGTCCGCTGCCGCGTGCTCGACGCGCAGGGCAAGGAGCTCTATGCGCAGGATCACGCCCACGTCTACGGCACGGCGCTGACCCTGCCCTCGTTCGACCTGCCCGACGGCCAGAAGGTCGAGTGGGACAATCTGCCCGATCAGATCACCGGCGACTGCGAGATCATCGGCCACGTGGTCGAGATTCGCGTCAAGGTGACCTATCGCCTGGTCGCGCTGGACGGCACCGTCACCGAGCTGGGCGAGGAAACCGTGCCCTATGGCGGCAACGCCACGCTGCCCGTGATTGAGATTCCAGACGGCTGCGAGGTCACCTGGAGCGGCACGCTGTCCGGCCTGACCGAGGACACCGTCGTCACCGGAAAGCTCACCCAGCGCCACTACACCGTCACCGTCCAGATCTTCGACGCCGACGGCAACGTCTACTACTCCAGCACCCAGCAGGTCTCTCACGGCGGCACCGCGACCGCGCCGGCCTTCACCGTGCCGGACGACTGCACCTTCGCCTGGGATGAGGGCACCAGCTTCGAAAACGTCACCTCCGACCGCACGCTGACCGGCCGCCTGACCCGCAAGGCTGCCTGACGCGATTCATACGAAACGCCCCGCACGGAGAAAAACCGCGCGGGGCGTCTTTATGCGCCCTTTCATCGGCAGAAGGGCAGGGCAAGGCTGTTGAGCGGGGAGTAGCGCCCCTGGCAGAAGCGGGAGACCTGGGGCAGGTAGATCAGCGTGCCCACCAGGCAGACGATCATGTCCTGCATCGTGTCGGCCACGCCGGAGAGCAGCACCCGCTGCACGTCCCGTCCGGTGATCGCGTGCACGGCGTACTCACAGATTTCCCACAGCCCGGCCACCGCCATCGACCCGAAAAAGACGAACAGCATTGCCAGCAGGCGCTCGTCCGCCTCAGGCTTTTTGCCCGGACGCGCGGCGCAGTACACGCACAGACACAGCATGCTCACGAACGCCCCCGAGAGCGTGTGCACCAGCTTGTCGAAGCCCGGTACGCGCTGGTACAGGTCGATGACCGAGCCCAGCGTGTATCCGAGGAACGAGAAGGCCAGTATGCAGAAGCTGAGCTGCTCGACCCGCCGCAGCCTGAACAGCCGGTAAAACAGCTCGGGCAGCGCCGGGATAATCAGCGTGCCCAGCGCGATGCCGAAGTGATACGCGTCCCAGCGCGCGCTGTAATACAGCACGCAGGCCAGGTTGAACGCAAAGTAGAACGGATAGAACACGCGGTTGATCCGATGAAACTGCTGCTCGAAATCGACGGAAGCCATGTTTTCACACCTCGTATCATGAAATCCAGTGCAGACGAAAGCCTGCCCGGGACGGAAAATCGATCGGTCCGCGGGCAGGCCTGCCTGTGCGTTTGTCAGTTCTTCTTGAGGATGGCCATGAATTCCTCGCCGGTGATGGTTTCCTTCTCCAGCAGGTACTTGGCCAGCTCATGCAGCTTGGGCTCGTTCTCCTTCAGAATGCGGTCGGCCTTGGCGCGGGCGGTCTTGACCAGGCTGATGACCTGCTGGTCGATCTTCTCCGCGGTGGCCTGCGCGCAGGCGAGGGAGGTATCCTGGCCCAGGTACATGTTGGTCGTGGTCTCCAGGGCGACCATGCCGAATTCCTCGCTCATGCCGTAGCGCGCGACCATGCCGCGGGCCAGCTTGGTGGCCTGCTCGATGTCGTTGGAAGCGCCGGTGGTGATCCGGCCGAAGACCAGCTTTTCCGCCGCCTGGCCGCCGGTGAGCGTGGCCAGCTTGTTTTCCATTTCTTCCTGGTTCATCAGGAAGCGCTCGCCCTCGTCCACCTGCATGGTGTAGCCCAGCGCGCCCGAGGTGCGGGGAATGATGGTGATCTTGGTAACCGGGGCGGAATCGGTCTGCAGCGCGGCGACCAGCGCGTGGCCGATCTCGTGATAGGACACGATGCGCTTTTCCTCCTCGGACAGCACCTCGCCCTTGCGCTGATAGCCCGCGATGACCGTCTCGACGCTCTCCTCAAGATCCTCCTGAGTCACCGTGTCGCGGTGCATGCGCACGGCGCGCAGCGCGGCCTCGTTGACGATGTTGGCCAGCTCCGCGCCGCTCGCGCCCGAGGTGGCCCGGGCGACGACGTTCCAGTCCACCTTGTCGGCCATGTGAACGTCCTTGGCGTGTACCTTCAGGATGGCGATACGGCCGCTCAGGTCAGGCAGCTGCACCGGAATGCGCCGGTCGAAGCGGCCGGGGCGCAGCAGCGCCGGGTCGAGCGACTCGGGCCGGTTGGTCGCGGCCAGTATGACCACGCCCTTCTTGCCGTCGAAGCCGTCCATTTCGGTCAGCAGCTGGTTGAGCGTCTGCTCGCGCTCGTCGTTGCCGCCCATGCCCGCGCCGTCGCGCTTCTTGCCGATGGTGTCGATCTCGTCGATGAACACGATGCAGGGCGCCTTTTCATTGGCCTGCTTGAACAGGTCGCGCACCTTGGCCGCGCCCATACCTACGAACATCTCCACGAATTCCGAGCCGGAAATCGAGAAGAAGGGCACGTGCGCCTCGCCCGCGACCGCCTTGGCCAGCAGCGTCTTGCCGGTGCCGGGAGGGCCCACGAGCAGCGCGCCCTTGGGCAGCTTCGCGCCGATTTTGGCGTACTTTTCAGGCTCGTGCAGGAAGTCGACGATCTCGACCAGCGCCTCCTTGGCCTCGTCCTCGCCGGCCACGTTGGCGAAGGTCACGCCGGTCTCATTCTCGGCGACGATCTTCGCACCCGACTTGCCGAAGCTCATGGCGTTCGCGCCGGGCAGGCCGCCCGCCTTCTGGATGCGCCTGAGGATCATCTGGCCGATCGCGCTGAAGATCGCGATGGGCAGGATCCAGGAAATGATGAAGTTGAGCAGCGGGGAGTTCTGCGTCGGTATCGTGGACTCGAATTCCACGTCCGCCTTTTCCAGGCGCTCGCGCAGGCCGTCGTCCGGGAAGACGCCGGTCTTGTAGATGCCCTCCTCGCCCTGATCGTCCTTGGCGATGAACATGATCTGCTCGCTGTCCTGCTCCAGGGCGACCTCGGTCACCTGACCCGCGTCGACCATCTTCAAAAAATCGCTGTAGCCGACCTCGCGCACCTGGCGCTGCAGCAGCACCGGGAACAGGAAGGTATTGAGCAGCAGCAGCGCGATCGTCGCGATGGCGCAGTAGTAAACAAACGGTTTCTTGCTGGGCTTGTCCGACTGAATCATGAAAAGACTCCTCTCTGTGAGCGTTTTCGCAGGGAACAGCTCTATTATAGCACGGCAATGCGGCGAAAAAAACGGTCACTTTCGCACATCTGCCTGAAAGCCATGTTATTTCTCGCTCTTCCCCCTGCGCAGGGCCGACGCGCCGTTCGTCGCGCACAGCGCGATGATCACGCCGTACACCGCGTACATAAAGGCGTGGGTCGACCCGCCCTGCGCCCATTCGTTGATCAGGATCGCCAGCCACAGGGCCGCCTGCGCGAAGTACACGGCAGCGTCCAGCTTGGCGCTTCCCCGCTTTTTCAGGTGCAGGATGATCAGCGCGAGATAGCCCAGCAGGCTCAGTATCAGCAGAATCCAGGACAGAATCATGTGATCTCCTCCATTCTCTTATTCAGTTTCGGCCGAGGGCTGCCATCCGAAGGCGCGCTCCACCCGCGCGAGCGTTTCCTCGGGCGAAAGACCCTCGTTTCGGTCGATACATCGATGGCCGCTTCGCTTCATGGCGAGGTAGCGCGGCAGGTTGAAGCGAAGAAGCGCCGCGCGGCAGGTCGCCCTCGCCCGCGCGGGGTCGGACGCGCTTTCAAGGAAGCGGGCGAAGCCCTCGTGGTCGGGTCGGGCGCAGTAATCCTCCAGCAGGCGCGACGGCTCCTTCACCAGAAAGACGATCCGTCCCGGCTCGGTCAGCCGCCCCGCTTCCTCCGCGCTCAGGTGACAGTCGCACACCACGCGCCGCCCCTGTGACAGGCGAATCAGGTCGAGCAGCACGAAATCCAGTTGCTCGCGCGTGCTGTCCTCCAGCCAGGCGGCGTATTCCTCTGCGCTGCGGCCGAAGAAGTCGTCTGCGCCCTCGAAGCGTCGGTTCATGGCGGGCTGAAGCCGCGCGTCGGACAGCCGCCGGTGCGCCTCGAAGCGCTCGTCCGCGTCATAGAGCAGCAGGCCGTGCCTTTCGCTCAGCAGGCGGGAAATTGTGCTCTTGCCGCCGCAGGGCGTGCCGGAGACGAAGTACACGTTCTTCAGGGCCTGCCTCAGCGCGTTGTCGCGAATGTCCATGGGTCGTCGCCTCCTTTCCGGGTCGTCAGAAGGGCAGCTCGTCGGAAAACTCGGGCGGCGCGTCCGCGTCGGTGGGGAAGGGCGCGTCGGCGGGGAAGGACGCGCCGGGGGAAGAAGGCGCGGGGGCGGAGCCCTTGTGGGCAGCGTCCGCGTCGTTCATATACTCATGCCGGTCGGCGATCAGCCCCAGCTTCTCCAGGCGGTAGAGTATGCTCAGCTCGCTGCGCCCCATCTGCCGGGCGATTTCCGCCGGGGCGGTACCCGCCTTGAACAGCTCGGCGACCTGCGCCTCCTGCTCGGGGAACCAGGGGGTGCCGCGGTTGGCCTGGCCGGCGGGCGTGTTCAGGCCCAGCTCCTCGCGGCTGGCCAGCCCCATGGCGTACAGGCGGAGCTTGACGTTGTTTGCCGTGCGGTGGAGCTGCGCGGCGACGGCCTGGGGCGTGAGTCCCTCCGAAAAGGCCTTGCGCAGGAATTCGTCCTCCTCGTGCGACCAGACCTGCCGGCCGCCCTGACTGCCCGCGCCCCGAAGCCCCAGCGCCTCGCGGCTGGCCAGTCCCAGCGCGTTCAGGCGCACCTTGACGTTGTGCTCGCTGCGCTGAAGCTGCGCGCCGATGGCCGAGGGGGTCAGCCCCTGCGAAAAGGCCTTGCGCAGGAATTCGTCCTCCTCGCCCGTCCAGCTCAGACGGTTGTTCGCGCGGCTCTCCCGGGTGCGCCGGGCCGGCTCCTGCGCGCCGCGAAGCGCCTGTATCGCCAGCGCCAGCGCGCGCAGCACCATCGGGTCGCTGTAGGCCGAGTCGTTTGCCAGCAGCTCGCCGGTGGTCGGGTGCACGCCCGCGATCAGCCGCTCCAGCAGCTCGCAGGCCTCCTGATTGTCCATGCGTTTCCCTCCCTTGCGGTATTTTCCAGCGCTTCCATTATACCACACCCGGGCGGCCTTGGCAACGGCGGGCATTCTTTGCCGAAAAAGCGAAAAGAAGTAACATGCCGAACGGGCGCGCGGTATTGACAGGGGAATGTTCGCGTGCTATACTACAGCCGAAACCAGTAAAGGAGACTGAAGCGCGTCATGAAGACTCTGGCTGCCGCAAATCGATTTTATTATTACTTTTACTTTTCTTCGTTGAAAGTAAAAGCGATTTGTGCTGCTCCCGGACGAGTGAACGCGTGAGGTCATTCCAAAAACGCGTTTAAGGTAAAAATGTCGCCGGTGGACCACAAGTCCGCGCGGCGATTTTTTTATCGGTCGAGCTTCGTCAAAAAGAGGATCGGAGGAAATAACGATGATTGTTGTGCTCAAACCCGGCGTACAGAAGGAAAAGCGCGAACAGCTGATGCAGTGGCTGAGGAACCTGAACCTGGACATCCACGTGTCCGAGGGATGCTATCAGACCATCCTGGGCCTGGTGGGCGACACCAGCAAGGTGGACATGGACCTGGTGGCCAGTCTGGACATCGTGGAGTCGGTCAAGCGGGTGCGCGAGCCGTTCAAGTGCTGCAACCGCGCCTTCCACCCGGACGACATGGTGATCGACGTCAAGGGCGTGAAGATCGGCGGCGGCAACTTCTGCATGATCGCCGGCCCCTGCTCGGTCGAGTCGGAGGAGCAGATCGTCGGCGTGGCCAAGGCGGTCAAGGCCTCGGGCGCGAACATGCTGCGCGGCGGCGCGTTCAAGCCCCGCACCTCGCCCTACGACTTCCCCGGCCTGAAGGCGGAGGGGCTGGAGCTGCTGAAGATCGCGCGGCAGGAGACCGGACTGCCCATCGTGACCGAGATCATGAACGTGACCGACCTGCCGCTGTTCGAGGATGTGGACGTGCTGCAGGTGGGCGCGCGCAACATGCAGAATTTCGACCTGCTGCGCGAGCTGGGCAAGCTCAATAAGCCCATCCTGCTCAAGCGCGGCCTGGCCAATACGCTCAAGGAGCTGCTGATGAGCGCCGAGTACATCATGTCCAGCGGCAACGAGCAGGTGATCCTGTGCGAGCGCGGCATCCGCACCTACAGCGACTACACGCGCAACACCCTCGACCTGTCCGCCGTGCCCATGCTGCACGAGCTGTCCCACCTGCCGGTGATCGTCGACCCCAGCCACGCGACCGGCATCGCGCGCCTGGTGCCCCCGATGGCGCTGGCGGCGGCGGCCTGCGGGGCGGACGGCCTGATTATCGAGGTACACAACGACCCGGTGCACGCGCTGTGCGACGGCGCGCAGTCGCTTAAGCCCGAGGAATACGACCGGCTGGCCAAGAAGGTGCGCGCGGTGCGGGAGGTGCTGGCATGACGATCGGCATACTGGGTTTGGGCCTGATCGGCGGGTCGTTTGCCAAGGCCTATCACGAGAAGGGCTGGCGCGTGCTGGCCAGCGACCTGGATAAGACCATGCTGGAGTTCGCCAAGGTGAGCGGCGCGGTGGACGGCGAGCTGACCGACGAGGCGCTGCCCGAGTGCGACCTGATCCTTCTGTGCGTATTCCCGCGCGCGGCGGCCGAGTGGTTTGAGAAAAAGGCGCCCCTGATCGGCAGTCATCCGGTGGTGATCGACTGCTGCGGCACCAAGCGGGTGGTGTGCGCGGCCTGCTTCCCGGCGGCGAAAAGGCACTCTGTGACCTACCTGGGCGGCCACCCGATGGCGGGCACCCACAATTCAGGCTTCAAGTACGCCCGCGCGAACCTCTTCTCGGGCGCGCCGATGGTGCTGGTGCCGCCGGATTTCGGGGATATCGAGCTGCTGGGCCGGGTCAAGGAGCTGCTCGCTCCGGCGGGCTTTGGCCGGGTGTCGGTGACCACGGCGGAGGAGCACGACCGCATGATCGCCTTCACCTCGCAGCTGGCGCACGTGGTGTCCAGCGCCTACATCAAGTCCCCCGCCGCCACGCAGCACAACGGCTTTTCGGCCGGCAGCTACAAGGACATGACCCGCGTGGCCTGGCTCAACCCGACGATGTGGGCGGAGCTGTTCCTCGAAAACGGCGACTTCCTGACGAGCGAGCTGGACACGATCATTCATCACCTGACCGAGTACCGGCAGGCGATTGCCGAGGGCGACCGCGAGCGCCTGGTGGCGCTTCTCGACGAGGGCCGCAGGCGCAAGGAGGAGGTGGACGGGCATTGAAGAGCATCCATGTGAGTGCCTCGCGGGCATACGACGTGCTCATCGAGCGGGGGCTGCTGAGCCGGCTGGGCGAGCTGACGAAGGCGAACGCCGGCGGAACCGCCTGCGCCCTGGTCAGCGACGATGCGGTCTATTCTCTGTACGGCGAACGGGCGAAGCAGTCGCTTGAAGGGGCGGGCTATCGCGTCGTGCCCTTCGTGTTTCCGCACGGCGAGGCGAGCAAGACCCTGGACACCTACGGACGGCTTCTCAACTTCCTGTGCGAGCATCATCTGACCCGCACCGACCCGGTTCTCGCGCTGGGCGGCGGCGTGGTGGGCGACCTGGCCGGGTTCGCGGCGGCGACCTACCTGCGCGGCGTGCCCTTTGTGCAGGTTCCCACGACGCTGCTGGCCATGGTGGACTCGTCCGTGGGCGGCAAGACGGCGGTCGATCTGCCCGGCGGTAAGAACCAGGCGGGCTGCTTCTACCAGCCGCATTTGGTCGTGTGCGACCCGGACGCGCTGTCCACCCTGCCCGAGGAACAGTACCGCTGCGGCTGCGCCGAGGTGATCAAATACGCCGTGCTGGGCGGCGAGCCCTTCTTCCGCGAGCTGGAAACGATTCCGGTGCACGCGCAGGAGGAGCACGTCATCGCGGCCTGTGTGACCATGAAGCGCGACGTCGTGCGCGAAGACGAGTTCGACCGGGGCGCGCGGGCGCAGCTCAACCTGGGGCATACGGTGGGTCACGCGATCGAGTCGGTCAGCGGCTTTTCGACGCTGCACGGCCAGGCGGTGGCGGCCGGACTGGCGATCATCGCGCGGGCGGCGGCGAAAAAGGGCTGCTGCCCGGAAAAGGACGCGGAGCGCATCGTGAAGCTGCTTGCGCAGTACGGCCTGCCCACCTCCGCCGAGTACCCGGCCGAAACCCTGCTTCAGGCCGCGATGAGCGACAAGAAGAAGGAGGGCGCGACCCTTCGCCTGATCGTGCCCGAGCGCATAGGCCGCTGCCGCGAGGAGCGCATCCCGGCGGCGGAGCTTCTGGACTGGATGCGCGCGGGAGGGGTGGCATGAATCGTCTGATTCTTCCCGGCCCGCGCACCGGACAGGTGAATGCGCCCGCCTCGAAGTCCCAGGCGCACAGGCTGCTGATCTGCGCCGCGCTGGGAAAAAGACCGGTGCGCATCGTCTGCGACGGGCTTTCGCGCGACATCGAGGCCACGATTGCCTGCCTGCGCGGCCTGGGCGCGGAAATAGACGTGCAGGCGGACTGCATCCGCGTCGCGCCCGCGTCCGAAACGGCTGGGGGAGAGCGGATGCTTGCCTGCGGGGAGAGCGGCTCGACGCTGCGCTTCCTGATCCCGGTCGCCGGGGCGCTGGGCGTTTCCTGCGCGTTTGTCCGGGAAGGCCGGCTGCCCGAGCGCCCGCTGGAGCCGCTGCTGGGCCAGCTGGCCGCCCGCGGCATGCGCTTTCGCGAGGAGGGTGCGCTGCTCTTCTGCGAAGGGAGGCTGACGCCGGGCGACTTCACTCTGCCGGGCGACGTGTCCTCGCAGTACGTGTCCGGGCTGCTGCTGGCGCTGCCGCTGCTTGAGGGCGACAGCACGCTGACCATCACCGGCGCGCTTCAGTCGGCCGCCTACGTGCGCATGACCGAGCAGGCGCTTTCTCAGTCCGGCGTGCGCCTTGAAAAGGCCGAGAATTGTTATCATGTGCCCGGAGGCCAGCGCTTTTGCCTGCCTGAGAGGACGCGGGTCGAGGGCGACTGCTCAAACGCCGCGTTCTTTCTGTGCATGGGCGCGCTGTCGAAAACGGGCGTGACCGTGTCCGGCCTGAACCCGGACTCCGCCCAGGGCGACCGCGCGATACTGGACGTGCTGCGTGCCTTCGGCGCGGAGGTGACGGTCGAGGGTGACCGTGCGACGGTCAGGAAAAACCGCCTCGTGGGCTGCGAAATCGACGCTGCGCCCATTCCCGACCTGATCCCCACGCTGTGCGCGCTCGCGTCGGTGGCCGAGGGTGAAACGCGCGTCCTCAACGCCGCCCGCCTGCGCATCAAGGAATCCGACCGGCTCGCGAGCACCACACAGCTGCTTCGCGGCCTGGGCGGGCAGGTCGAGGAGCTGCCCGACGGCCTGGTCATCCGGGGCGTGAAGGCGCTCTCAGGCGGCGCGGTCGATTCGCAGAACGATCACCGCATCGCCATGTCGGCGGCCGTGTGCGCCTGCGCGAGCGCGGGCCCGGTCGAGGTGCTGGGCGCGCAGTGCGTGGAAAAATCCTACCCGCGCTTCTGGGACGACCTGTCCCGCCTGAAAGGAGAGAAGGTATGAGCAGCAGCTACGGTGAAAACCTGCTTCTGACCATTTTCGGCCAGTCGCATTCGGCGGCGATCGGCATGACTCTGCAGGGCATTCCGGCGGGCGAAGAAATCGACCTTGCGTATCTTCAGGCCTTTCTCGACCGCCGCGCGCCCGGGAAAAACGCCTGGTCGACCCCGCGCAGAGAGGCCGACGTGCCCGAGTTTCTCTCCGGCCTGGTCGGAAACGTCACCTGCGGCGCGCCCCTGACCGCCATCCTGCGCAACACCAACACCCGCCCGGCCGACTACGAAGCCCTCCGGCGCGTGCCCCGGCCGGGTCACGCCGACTACACCGCCTCGGTCAAGTACTTTGGCGCGCAGGACGCGTCCGGCGGCGGGCATTTTTCGGGCCGGCTGACCGCGCCCCTGTGCGTGGCGGGCGGAATCTGCCTGCAGCTGCTCGAGAAGGAAGGCATTTCGGTGCGCGCGCGCGTGCGCTCCATCGGCGAGGTTGTGGACGACAGCCCGTTTGTATCGCCCGTGGACAAGGCCGACTTTCCGGCCGTCTCCCCCGAAAAGGCCGAGGAAATGAAGCGGACCATCGCGCAGGCCCGCGAGGCCGGCGACTCGGTGGGCGGCGTGATCGAGTGCGTTGCCGAGGGCCTGCCCGCCGGGCTGGGCGACCCGATGTTCGGCGGCATGGAGAACCGGATCGCGTCGATCGTGTTCGGCATTCCGGCGGTCAAGGGAATCGAGTTCGGGCTGGGCTTTGAGGCCGCCCGCCTGCGCGGCAGTCAGGTCAACGACCCGTTTACCGTCGAGGACGGCCGCGTGCGGACGAAGACCAACCGCGCGGGCGGCATACTGGGCGGCATCACCGACGGCATGCCCATCGTCTTCCGCGCCGCCTTCAAGCCCACGCCCTCCATCGCCGCCCCGCAGGAGAGCGTGAACCTTCAGACCATGCTCCCTGAAACCCTAACCGTTTCCGGCCGGCACGACCCCTGTATTGTCCCGCGCGCGGTGCCCTGCGTGGAGTCCGCCGCCGCACTTGCCATTTACGACGCGCTGCTTGGGCGCAGAAAGGAAACCTGCCATGGACCTCAATGATTATCGCACCCGAATTGACCAGATCGACGATCAGCTGGTGAAGCTGTTCGCCGAGCGCATGGAGACGGTCGTAGGCATCGCCAAATATAAGGAGGAGCACAACCTGCCCGTGCTGGACGCGGGCCGCGAGCGCAAAAAGCTGCTCGCCCTGGCCGAAAAGAGCCCGGAGGCGCTCCGCGAATACGTCGTGTCGCTGTACTCGCTGATGTTCGAGCTCAGCCGCAGCTATCAGAACCGCCTGCTGGGCCGCACGACGCCCCTGACTCAGGAAATTTCCCGGGCGATCGAGAATACCCCCAAGCTCTTTCCCGACAGTGCGGTCGTGGCCTGCCAGGGCGTGGAGGGCGCGAACTCGCAGCTGGCCTGCGACAAGCTTTTTCGCCTGCCCAACGTGCTGTACTTTTCCTCGTTCGAGGCGGTGTTCCAGGCGATTGAGAAGGGCCTGTGCCGCTACGGCGTGATTCCGCTCGAGAACAGCACCGCCGGCTCGGTCAACAAGGTCTACGACCTCATGACGAAGCACCACTTCCGCATCGTGCGCTCCATCCGCCTGAAGGTGGACCACAACCTGCTGGCCAACCCGGGCGCGAGGCTCGAGGACATCCGCGAGATCTACTCGCACGAGCAGGCCATCAGCCAGTGCGCCGCCTTCCTTCAGTCGCTGCCGAACGTGAAGGTCATCGCCTGCGAGAACACCGCCGCCGCCGCCAAGATGGTGGCCGAGTCGGGCCGCAGGGACGTGGCCGCGCTGTCCTCCCGCGCCTGCATGAAGCTGTACAACCTGGTCAGCCTGGGCGACTCGGTGCAGGACAAGGGCAACAACTACACCCGCTTCATCTGCATCGGCAGGCAGCTGGAGATCTACCCCGGCGCCGACCGCACCAGCCTGATGGCCGTGCTGCCCCACGAGCCCGGCTCGCTGTACAAGATGCTCTCCCGCTTCTACGCGCTGGGCGTCAACCTCAACAAGCTGGAGAGCCGCCCGCTGCCCGAGCGCAACTTCGAGTTCATGTTCTACTTCGACCTGGAGACCTCGGTCTATTCGCCCCAGTTCCTGCAGCTGATGGGCGAGATGCCCACCCTGTGCGAGGAGTTCACCTACCTGGGCAGCTACGGCGAGGTGGTCTGAATGAAGTGCGGACTGCTGGGCCGCAAGCTGGGCCACAGCTACTCGCCCATGCTGCACGCGCTGCTGGGCGACTACGAATACCTGCTCTATGAGCGCGAGCCGGACGAGGTCGAGGCCTTCATCCGGCGCGGCGGCTGGGACGCGATCAACGTCACCATCCCCTATAAAAAGACGGTCGTGCCCTTCCTCGACGAGCTGTCGGAGGGCGCGAGGGCGCTGGGCAGCGTCAACACCATCGTGCGCCGCCCGGACGGCACGCTCTTCGGCGACAACACCGACGTGTTCGGCTTTACGTACATGCTCCGGCGCAGCGGCGTGAACCCCGCGGGCAAAAAGGCGCTGGTGCTGGGCAGCGGCGGCGCGTCGGTGACGGTGCAGTCGGTGCTGCGCGGCCTGGGGGCGCAGGTCGTGGTGATTTCCCGGACGGGCGCGGACAACTACGACAATCTCTCCCGGCACAGGGATGCCCGCCTGATCGTCAACGCCACCCCGGTGGGCATGTACCCGAACAACGGAATCTCGCCGATCGACCTGGCCGCCTTTCCCGCCTGCGAGGGCGCGCTCGACCTGATCTACAACCCCGCCCGCACGGCGTTTCTTCTGCAGGCGGAGGCGCTGGGCATTCCGCACGAAAACGGCCTGTCCATGCTCGCCGCCCAGGCCAAGCGCGCGAGCGAGCTGTTCACCGGGAAAAGCCTGCCCGATGAGGACGTCGAGCGGTCGATCCGCGCTGTCGAGCATACCCTTCAGAACATCGTGCTCATCGGCATGCCCGGCTGCGGCAAGAGTACGCTCGCGCGCCTGCTGGGCGAACGGCTTAACCGCCCGGTCGTCGAGCTCGACCGGCTGATCGAGGAAACGGCGGGCCTGTCGATCCCTGAGATTTTCGCCGCGCAGGGGGAATCCGGCTTCCGCGCGCTCGAGACGCAGGCGCTCCGCGAGGCGGGAAAGCGCTCCGGCGCGATCCTGTCCACCGGCGGCGGCTGCGTCACCCGGCCGGAGAACTATCCGCTGCTGCACCAGAACGGCCGCATCGTGTGGCTCCGGCGGGACGTATCGCTCCTGCCGACCGCCGGCCGTCCGCTCTCTCAGGCCCGCTCGCCCGAGGTCATATACCGCGAGCGCAGGCCGCTTTACGAGCGCTTCGCCGACCGTACCGTCGACAACGACGGCCCGATCGAAAAGACCCTTGAACAGATTCTGGAGGTGATTTCATGAAGCTGCTGGTGATCAACGGCCCCAACCTGAACCTGCTGGGCCTGCGCGAGCCGGACATTTACGGCAGGCGAACCTACGCCGACCTCGTTCGCCTGATCGAGGAGACCTGCGCGCAGGAGGGAATCGAGGTCGAATGCTTCCAGTCCAACCACGAGGGCGCGATCGTCGACAAAATCCAGGCGGCCTACGGCGTCTTCGACGGCGTCGTCATCAACCCCGCCGCCTATACCCACACCAGCGTCGCCATACTCGACGCGCTCAAGGCGGTCGCGCTGCCCGCCGTCGAGGTGCACATCTCCGACGTGGACAGCCGCGAGCCCTTCCGGCAGGTTTCCTACGCCGGCATGGCCTGCCTGAAGACCTACAAGGGACTGGGCTTCGACGGCTACGTCCAGGCCATCCGCTTCCTGAAAAGCCGCGTATGAGCGCAGGCAAGCGCTGATTAATTCACAGGCCGCGGCCGCGCCGCCGCGCTGAACCGCATCATATAACGAGCCCCCCCTCGGATTGCTGGACCGTTCCCCCGCGAACAGACAAATAAAAAAGCCCCTGTCGCAGAATAGCGGCGAATTACACGGCCTTGCTCC
>CAKUFI010000059.1 GCA_934647305.1 uncultured Clostridia bacterium
GAGCAAGGCCGTGTAATTCGCCGCTATTCTGCGACAGGGGCTTTTTTATTTGTCTGTTCGCGGGGGAACGGTCCAATACGCCTGAGGGAGTTTTTTTCACCCATTCGTCTCAGCCCGTATTTGTCGCGCCTGACCGGTTCGGCATCCTCTCTTCAAAGCGGGGACGAAGCACGGCTCGGGCTTTTTTCCCGCTCGCAGACTGCCCCGAAGGCTTCTCGGGCGAAATCCGGGCTTTAAGGCAGGCGATATACGCCCTCACTCCCGGTAGTCGATGCGCAGGCTGTCGCCGTCGACCTCGATCCGCTCGATGAGCTCGCGCAGCACGCTTCGCTGTTCATCGAGGGTCATCAGCGGCCAGGCGTCGGCGAGCGTCCGGATGCGCCTTGCGTGCTCCTCCCGGCGCTGCGCCTGGGCCTGGGCGTCCTGGGCGCGGGCAATGCGCTCCTCGAGGCGGTCGAGCGCCTTTTTGTGGGACTGAATTGACTCCAGAAGCACGTCGTCCTCGGCGGCGGCGTAGAGCGCGTAGAGTCTGCCGAGCCTGGCGCGGGCGGCGGTTCTCTGGGCAAGCAGCGTGTCGAGGACGCTTTCCTCCGCGGGCGCTTCCTCCGAATCGGGCGCAAGGGCGCGGGCAAACAGGTCGCCGAGCACCGCCTGCTCCACCTCGCGCGCCCAGGGCTTGGGATTGTCGCAGTCGGGGTCGCGGATCAGGTATTTCTTGCTGGTCTGCTGGGAGTAGCAGGACAGCTTATCGCCCTTCTCGCCCCACTTCTGGTATCGCATGCGCGCGCCGCACCGGCCGCACCAGACCAGCCCGGTCAGCAGGCGGTCGCTCTGCACCTGGCGGTTCTCGCTGCGCCGCTCGAGCATTTCCTGCACCCGGTCGAACTGCGCCCGAGTGACGATCGGCTGATGCCTGCCCGGGTATTCCTGGCCGTTATACTCGATCAGGCCGAGGTTTGACCTGCGCCTGAGCAGGTCGCGCACCTGCTTGTCGTGCCGAAAGCCCAGGATCTCGGCGATGCGCACGGCCGAAAAGCCTTCAAGATACAGCGAATAAGCCTTTCTCACCCGCTCCGCGTCGGCGTTTGGCATCAGGATACCCTGCTCGGGGTCGTAGTCGTATCCAAACGGCGGGTGGCCTCCGCCCATCCAGTAGCCCTGCTTGACCCGCTCGAGCATGCCCATGCGGGTGCGCTCGCGGATGGTTTCGCGCTCCAGCTGCGCAAAGGCCGACAGAATGCCCAGCATCGCGCGGCCCATCGGGGTGCCCGTGTCCAGGTTTTCGTTGAGCGAGGTGAACGACACGCCGCAGGGATTGAACACGTCCTCGATCAGGTAGAGCGTGTCCTTCTGGCTGCGGGAGAGGCGGTCCAGCTTGTAGACCACCACCTGCGAAACCTGGCCGGCCTTCACCTCCTCGATCAGGCGCCGCATTTCCGGGCGGTCGATGTTGCTGCCGGTGAAGCCGCCGTCGATGTAGAACTCGAACCGGCGAATGCCCTTGCTGCGGCAGTAGCCCTCGAGCATTTCCTTCTGCGCCTCGACCGAGTAGCCTTCCTCGAACTGCGCGTCGGTGGACACGCGGATATACAGCGCGGCCTTTTTCATGCGCGCGCCTTCGCCCGGCGAACGATGCGCGAAACCTGTTCGCCGGTAATCGGCTGGGCAAGCAGCCTTTCGCGGGAAATGGGCGCGCCCCGCAGCGTGCGTTCAACGACCTTCATGCACTTCCTCCTTTTTACCGACAAGTAACCGAAACTTTCGCCTCGACCCGGTTTACAATGCGGCGGAAATGTGTTATACTACCTCCCGGATCAAGACAAACGCGGTTCCCTTTAAATCAGTCCTGTGAGACTGGCAAGGCGAAGTAAGCATCGGTCTGTTCTTATGCTTTTATTCACCATGCACCTCACAGCAGGTGCATTTTTTGTTGCCTGCGTGAAGGAGGAGTACACATGCAGTTCAAGGCCGAAATCATGGACGAGCGCGCGATGGAGCGGGCGATCACCCGCATCGCTCACGAGATCATCGAGCGCAACAAGGGAACGGGCGATTTGGTGCTGGTCGGGATTCAGCGGCGCGGGGTGCCGCTGGCGAACCGGCTGGCGCAGGCCATTTCGCGAATCGAGGAAGGGACGAGCGTGCCGGTAGGCGTGCTGGACATCGCCTTTTACCGGGACGACCTGACGCTCAAGGCGGACAAGCCCGAGGTGCTGGGCACGGACATCCCTTTCTCCCTCGAGGGCAAGACGGCGGTGCTGGTGGACGACGTGATCTTCACCGGGCGCACCGCACGCGCCGCGCTGGACGCGCTGATGGACGTCGGCCGCGCGCAGCGGATTCAGCTGGCCGTACTGATCGACCGCGGGCACCGGGAGCTGCCCATTCGCCCCGACTACGTGGGCAAAAACGTGCCCACCGCCTCCACCGAGCTCATCGCCGTCAGGGTGACCGAGTTCGACGGAGAAAACCGCGTGGCCCTGTACCTGAACGACGAGCCGCGCGCCTGACAAGGTTTCCCTGTTCACCTTCAACTAAATAAAGGAGACGATGACCATGACCAAGGACACTGCCATTCGCGACGCAAGACAGCTGGGTTATCCCAAGATGATGCTGCTGGGCTTCCAGCACATGTTCGCCATGTTCGGCGCTACCGTGCTGGTGCCGATCCTGACCGGCCTTCCGGTCTCCGCGACGCTGCTGTTCGCGGGTCTGGGCACGCTGCTGTTCCACTTCCTGACCAAGGGCAAGGTGCCCGCGTTCCTGGGTTCGTCCTTCGCCTTCATCGGCGGCTACGCGGCGGTCAACAAGCTGTTTGAAAACCAGACCGCGATGAACTGGATTCCCTACGCCTGCGTGGGCGTCATGGCCGCCGGTCTGATCTACCTGCTGCTCTCCGCGCTGTTCAAGGCCTTCGGCGCGCAGAAGGTCATGCGCTTCTTCCCGCCCATCGTCACCGGCCCGGTCATCATCTGCATCGGCATGACGCTGGCCAACTCTGCCATCAACAACTGCAACGACAACTGGTGGATCGCCATCCTGGCCATCGCAATCGTGGTCGCCTGCAACATCTGGGGCAAGGGCATGATCAAGATCATCCCCATCCTGCTGGGTGTGGTCGGCTCCTACGCCGTGGCCGCCATCTTCGGCCAGCTCGATCCCGTCAAGGTGCAGCAGCTCAAGGACGCCGCCTGGCTGGGCCTGCCCGTGCACTTCAACGACACCGTGTTCTCCCTGTTCAAGGGCTGTGACGGCGGATTGCTGGTCAGCTCCATCGCCATCATGATGCCCATCGCCCTGGCCACCGTCATCGAGCACATCGGCGATATGTGCGCCATCTCCTCCACCGTCGGCGAGAACTACGTCGCCGATCCCGGCCTGCACCGCACCCTGCTGGGCGACGGCAGCGCCACCATCCTGGCCGCCGCGTTCGGCGCGCCTGCCAACACCACCTACGGCGAGAACACCGGCGTGCTGGCCCTGACCAAGGTGTACGACCCCAAGGTCATCCGCATCGCGGCCGTGCTGGCGGTCATCTTCGCCTTCTGCCCCAAGTTTGAGGCCCTGATCGCCTGCATGCCCACCGCGACCATCGGCGGCGTCTCCCTGATCCTCTACGGCATGATCTCCGCCGTCGGCGTGCGCAACGTGGTCGAGAACCAGGTCGACTTCACCAAGAGCCGCAACGTCATCATCGCCGCCCTCGAAATGAGCCTGGCGCTGGGCATCACCTTCTCCGCCGCCGGTTCGATCTCCCTGGGCTCCGTCAGCCTCTCCGGCCTGGCCGTGGGCGCGCTGGTCGGCATCCTGCTCAACGCGGTTCTGCCCGGCAACGACTACGTCTTCGGCAAAAACGAGCTGGGCGACGAGTCCGTCAACTTCAAGGTCTAAGTCGGCAGGGCCGACTCCCACTGGCTGCCGCCGGACAGCACACGAAATCAGCCGCCATACATTAAAGCGGCTGATTTCTTCGATCTCCCGGAAATTCTCCGGGAGATTTTTTCCGGCGCCGCCGGTCGGCAGGCTGAGCCTGCACGCACTCGCTACCGCGCATCCTTTCGACGAATCCAGGAGCCATAAATTGAAGCTCCCGGATTCTGCGTTTAAGAACCCCACTGCCCACGTCGCAGGCACCTCCCCTTTCCGGGGAGGCACGATCGGCGCAATCAAGGCGTCCCTGAAAGGGGAGCTGTCGCCATAGGCGACTGAGGGGTTCAGCCGGGCAGTGCCCGGTTCCACTTGCTGCCGCGTATCCTGACACGACCCTGAGAGCCATTCATTAGAGCCCTCAGGGTCTTCGTTTTTCCGGGCAGGTCGGCAGGGCCGACAGCCACTTGCTGCCGCCGCCGGGCAGTGCCCGGTTCCACTTGCTGCCGCCGGACGGCACACGAAATCGACCGCCATACATTGGAGCGGTCGATTTCTTCGTTTTCCGGGCAGGCTGAGCCTGCACGCACATGCTGCCGCCGGGCAAAACACGACTTCGGGAACCATAAATTGGAGTTCCCGAAGTCTTCGGTTTTCCGGAGCTTTCCGGAAAACTCCTGGTCGGCATTGCCGACTACATAAAACCGACTCTCGCTCACTGCCGGTTGGCAGGGTGTTTCAATGGGCATTGCGGCCGGTTTGTCTGGATCTTGCGTATTCGCGCGGAGGTGTTCGAAAAACAGACACCGGCGCGGACCTGACGATACCCGGCGCGCGCGTTTCATGGTAAAGTAAGGCCATGAAACAAACGCGCAATGCGCGAAAGGAGCACATGAATCATGGGTATCAAGAACGCCGCGACGCAGGCCGCGATCAAGACCGCGCTGAAGTACCTGGAGAAGAACCCGGAGGAGAACCTGCCCAAGCTGATGGCCTGGGTGGACAAGTTTGCGGGCGAGGGCCCGGACAGCTTCCCGGCGCAGCGCGACGCGGTGCGCGCCGTGGTGAACAACCCCGACAGCAACATGTACAGGCTGATCATGAACCTGTTCCACGACGTGGACGGAGGCGTGCTGCGCACCTTCTTCACGAACTTCATACTCAACGCCAACCTGATCGGCTGGCCGGTGCAGGAGGAGTACCGGAAGAAGTACGGCTGCAACATCCCCTGGGCGATCCTGCTCGACCCCACCTCGGCCTGCAACCTCCACTGCACCGGCTGCTGGGCGGTGGAGTACGGCAACCGCCTGAACCTGAGCCTGGAGGAGATCGACTCGATCATTCGCCAGGGCAAGGAGATGGGCGTTTACCTGTACATTTACACGGGCGGCGAGCCGCTGGTGCGCAAGAAGGACCTGATTACGCTGTGCGAGCGGCATCAGGACTGCGTGTTCCTGTCCTTCACCAACGCGACGCTGATCGACGAGGAATTCGCGGACGACATGCTGCGGGTGAAGAACTTCGTGCCGGCCATCAGCGTCGAGGGCTTCGAGCAGGCGACCGACGCGCGCCGCGGCGAGGGCACCTATCAGAAGGTCATCGCGGCGATGGAGCTGCTCAAGCGCAAGCGGCTGGTCTTCGGCCTGTCCTGCTGCTACACGAGCGCGAATCTGGACTCGAGCAGCTCGGACGCGTTCCTGGATCAGATGGTCGAGTGGGGTGCGAAGTTCGTCTGGTACTTCCATTACATGCCGGTCGGCAACGACGCCGCGCCGGAGCTGCTGCCCACGCCCGAGCAGCGCGAGCAGATGTATCACCAGATCCGCCACATCCGCGAAACCAAGCCCATCTTCGCGATGGACTTCCAGAACGACGGCGAGTACGTGGGCGGCTGCATCGCAGGCGGGCGGCGCTACCTGCACATCAACGCCAACGGCGACATCGATCCCTGCGTGTTCATCCACTATTCCGACCGCAACATCCGCTCCTGCACGCTGCTGGAGGCGCTTCAGTCCCCGCTGTTCATGGCCTATCACGACGGCCAGCCCTTCAACGAGAACCACCTGCGCCCCTGCCCGATGCTGGAGAACCCGGAGCGGCTGCGCGAGCTGGTAAAGAAGACCGGCGCGCACTCGACCGACCTGCAGTCCCCGGAGAGCGCCGATCACCTGTGCGACAAGTGCGTGCGCTACGCCGAGTGCTGGAAGCCAACCGCCGAGCGCCTGTGGCAGGAATCCCACGGCAAGGCCGACTGACCTCTCCCCCATGGATAAAGCAATCCCTCCTCGAGCCGAAAAGCCCGGGGAGGGATGTTTTTCTCACTCGTAGAGCGGATAGCGGGCGCACAGCGCCTTTGCGCGCTCGCGGACCGGCTCGACGGCCGCCTCGCCCTGCTCGATCACGTCGGCAATCATGTCGGCGATTTCGGCCATGTCGGCCTGGTTCATGCCGCGCGTGGTGACGGCCGGGGTGCCGATGCGCACGCCCGAGGTGATCGTGGGCTTGCGCGTCTCGTTGGGCACGGTGTTCTTGTTCAGAGTGATGTTCGCCTGGCCGAGCAGCGTCTCCAGGCGCTTGCCGGACATTTCGCGCCCGGTCAGGTCGACCAGCATCAGGTGGTTGTCGGTGCCGCCGGACACCAGCTTGACGCCGCGCTCCAGGAGCCGGTCGGCCAGCGCCGCGGCGTTGAGCACGATCTGGTGCTGATAGGCCCTGAACTCGGGGCGAAGCGCCTCGGCGAAGCAGACCGCCTTGCCGGCGATGACGTGCATCAGCGGGCCGCCCTGCGTTCCGGGGAAGATGGCCTTGTCGATGGCCTTGGCGTACTCCTCACGGCACAGGATCATACCGCCGCGCGGGCCGCGCAGGGTCTTGTGCGTGGTGGTCGTGACCACGTCGCTGTACGGGATCGGGCTCATGTGTTCCCCCGCCGCCACGAGGCCCGCGATGTGCGCCATATCCACCATGAGCTTCGCGCCCACCTCGTCGCAGATTTCGCGCAGGCGGGCGAAGTCGATCGCGCGGGGATAAGCGCTCGCGCCGGCGACAATCAGCTTGGGGCGGCAGGTGCGGGCGATATCGCGCACCTGGTCGTAGTCCAGCTGCTCCGTCTCGGGCGACACGCCGTAGGGCACGAAGTGGAAGTACTCGCCGGACATGTTGACCGGGCTTCCGTGGGTCAGGTGCCCGCCGTGGGACAGGCTCATTCCCATGACGGTGTCGCCCGGCTCGAGCAGCGCGAAGTAGACCGCCATGTTGGCCTGCGCGCCCGAGTGGGGCTGCACGTTGACGTGCTCCGCGCCGAAGAGCGCCTTCGCCCGGTCGCGCGCCAGATCCTCGACCACGTCCACGTACTCGCAGCCGCCGTAATAGCGGTGCCCGGGGTAGCCCTCGGCGTACTTGTTGGTCAGGTGCGAGCCCATGGCGGCCATGACGGCGGGACTGACGAAGTTTTCGGACGCGATGAGCTCCAGGTGATCGCGCTGGCGCTGCAGCTCGCCGTCCATCGCCGCGAACAGCTCCGGGTCGGCCTGGCGCACGGTTTCCATATAATCCATAAAACATCCTCCTTAAATCAGAAAAACGCCCCGGTTTCCCGGGGCATGGCGTAAAAAGCAGCGTTTAGCGCTTGGTCGCCTGTTGCATGAGCGCGGTCACATCCTCGACGGTCTCTCCGTCGCGCAGCTTCCGGCAGGCAACGGTCAGGCGGCCGTTTTCGTGGGAATAGCTACAGGTGACCAGACTGAGCAGATGATCGCCGGCCTGCACGTCCACAGGCACGTCGTACAGGGACACGTCCTTGAGCTCCTGCGCGAAGGCAAGGAACTGCTCGTCGGTGTCGAAGTTGATGCGGCCCAGGTCGAAGTAGCCGTTCGCGCCCTCGTCCATCGACGCGTCGAAGACGGAGAGTATGACGTAGGCCGTGGGCTGCTCGTCATAGATGGTGCGCAGGTAGACGACGGGGTTTTGACGGAGCCAGTCCTGTTCGCGGAATTTGTTCAGGGTGGCGAACATGGAGCCGTCCTTCATATTGTGGCCATGGAGGAGCAGATGCTGATCCTGCGGCCAGAGCGAGTTGACGGCGTTGAGGAACACAGTTCCCGCCGCGTCAGACTTGCCGTAAAAGTCGTGATCGAGATAGAATTCGTTGTCATACTGCACGACAGGCAGGCTGATGGTGCCGCCGGCCTCGAGCCAGGCGACGAGGTGCGGGTTCTGGGCGTAGAGATCGGCAAAGTCGGCCTGCACCTGAGGCACAGGGGTGGCTTCGGGCTGCGCGGGGACGTTTTCGCCCTCGGCATAGGCGGTCGAGCTGCCGTACATGTTCTGCACAGAGTCCAGGGTTTTCGCGCGCCGGGTTTCCTGCACGATCTTTCCGGCGAGTATGCCGCAGCCGATCAGCAGCACCGCGACGCACGCCAGGGCGGCGATGCTCCGAATCTGCTGCCTTTTCTTTCTGCGCCTGCGCATTTCCGCTCTGGTTTTGGGCATGGGTGTTCAGTCCTTTCTTCTGTCTCTGTAAAAACCGGAAGCCCGGCTGGGCGAGGCGATCCTCTCGCTTTGCCGGGCTTCAAAAGGGATTACTTGGTGCCTTCCTTGCGGCGGGTGGCGGCCAGGACAACCAGTCCGGCGGCGGCCACGGCGATCATCAGGTAGGCATAGCCGAAGTGGCTGTTGTCGCCGGTCTTCGGGATGTCGGTCTTGCCGGGCTTCTTGGTGGGCTCGACGGTGGGCTGGGCAGTGGGCTCAGCGGTCGGCTCCGCGGTGGGCTCGGCAGTCGGCTCCACGGTGGGCTCGACGGTCGGCTCCTCAGTGGGCGCGGGGGTGGGCTCGAGCTTGGCGATCGGGCGGGTCTCCACGTGAGAGGCGTCGCGCTTGCAGACGCGCTTCTCCAGACCCTCCATCTCGGTGGTGGGCTCGGTCACGGTCATCCACTCGCCCCAGTCATGGCCAAGGGCGGGCAGAACCTGCTCGCGCACGATCAGGCCGCACTTGATGCACTTGTCCGCCTGATAGCCTTCGTCCAGGCAGGTAGGCTCGCGCTTGATCTCGGTCCACATGTGGCTGCAGCCGACGGTGCGGGTCTGCTTCTCGGTGCACTTGGTGCACTGACGCTCTTCCACATTCCGCATGTTGGCCACAGCGTGCCACTCGCCCCAGGTGTGAGGCTCGGTCTTCATCGTGGCTTCAATGCTCGCGGCATCGCAGATTACGCCGTCATACTCCGGATTGCCGTAACGCAGGCAGAAATGCTTGTGGTTGGCGGGGCCGTCCGTCTCCCAGTCGGTATCGACGTACGCATGACCCTTCGCCTCGCCGCTAGTGAAGGTATCTTCGTAGTCAGTGCCTTTGCTGGTCTCGCCGCAGCGAGTGCAGCTCTTGAAGTACACAGCGGGCTGGGTGCAGGTCGCTTTAGACTTCAGGAAGTCCTTGTGCGGATACGTGCGGACGAAGTCGTGCCCCAGCGGGTTAATGAAGACATCTTTTTCTTCAATCTCGTTGCCCTGCATGTCGAAGTACTTGCCGACGCAGTCTTCATCATCGCAGGTCTTGTAGGCGATGTTGCCGCCCCTGGTGCAGGTAGCCTCAACCGCATCATGCTCCGTGAAGTGATGCACGTGAGACGGCACAATAGTCGGCTCAACTTGCACAATCTTCGCATGTCCGCAGCCCTTCGTGCACTCATAACGCTTTTCAAAGTCCGTCGTTGTAGTCGGCTCATCCGGGAAAACATGATCTTCCTTTTCGCCAGCCCAGTTGCACTTGGTGCAATATTCCTGGTGTCCCTCGCAGGTGGCGACATCATGAGTGGCACAAAGATCGCGCACCTTAATATCGTGGCCGCTCGCGAGGATGGGGGTACTCTCGATGTGCTCCTCATTGATCGTGCAGGTACGAGTCTTCGCGCCATCAGTAGTGCAGGTGGCGGGAGTCTCAACCCACTCGCCCCAGTCGTGGGCATCCGGATTGACCGAGATGGTAACGTCCTGATTGGCCAGCACATTACCATTCGCATCGAGCTTCTTGCCCGCGTTCGGACAACCGGCCGCGGTGCAAGTCCAGTACTCGATGTTGCCGGTATGGGTGCAATCCGGAGCCTTCGCATCGGTCTTCGTCAGGGTGTGGGTGTGCGGCGCCTTGTAGGTAACGGTGATGTAGATGTCGTGCTTTCCGTTCGACTGATACGGGCACTGCCACTGCGCCGTCACGACATTTCCATTGGTCTTAACGACCTTCCAAGAGCCGCCGTCGCAGGTATAGCTGCTGCTCTTCACCCAGCCCTTCTCGCAGAGCGGAAGGTCGCCTTCATCAGTTATGGCGTGTATATGGAAAGTGTTCACACAACGCACAGTGAACTTCGGCGGTTTGGCGACGTAATGGTCATTCAGATACCTCTCTATCTCGCCGTTATCGGGCTTGTCTACGGAGGACATATCCAGCTGGATCTTATCGCCGTCCTTGACGATCGTCTTGCCATCCGTAGGCACCAGAACGGTGCTGTGTCCATATTTGTAGTTATTGGGATTCTCCTTGGGCCAGGGAGCATCAGCCGCCGAGGCCACCGTGCCAAAGAGACTCGTGAGAAGCAGCACGGCCAGCAGAGTTGCCAATACTTTCTTCATGGTAAATTCTCCTCCTCTTCTCTATGTCGATTCCGCGGCCCGCGCCGCCCTGCCTGGATCGCTGGCTGGGCGCGCCTGTCCCTCCTCAAGAACGGCCGCATACCGGTCTGCCCGCGCGGGCAAGCCGGCTGAATCCGGTTGTCAAGCGCGGCGGGGACAAAAAACTTAAGAAAGTCTTACGATTTGTCACCGTCGCGTCTTTATTTTACCCTGCTTTTGGCGCGTTGTCAAGTAATTCTTTCCATGTTTAATAAAAAAATGGCATGCACACCGCGAGGGCATGCATGCCGTGCAATTCGCCTAATTTTCAGCGTTTTTGAAGTACTCGTTCGTCAGCTTCACCGCCACCGGGGACAAAAGCGCCACCGCGATCAGGTTCGGGATGGACATCAGGCCGTTGAGCGTGTCCGCGATGTTCCACAGCAGCCCCAGGTCGGCCGTCGTGCCCACGATGCACACCAGCGCGAACACCACCGAGAACGGCTTGATCGCCCGGCTGCCGAACAGGAACTCCCAGCACCGCGCGCCGTACAATCCCCAGCCCAGCACCGTCGAGAACGCGAAGCAGCAGATCGCCAGCGCAATCGCCACCGACGACCAGTTGCCGTAGGTCGCCACGAAGCCGCTCATCGTCAGCTCCGCGCCCACCTCCGTGCCGTAGGGCACCGGCACGCCGCTGCACAGCACCACCAGCGCGGTCAGCGTGCAGATGACGATCGTGTCCACGAACACCTCGAAGATGCCGAACAGGCCCTGCTTCACCGCGCTGTCCGTGTGCGCGCCCGCGTGGGCGATCGACGCGCTGCCCAGGCCGGCCTCGTTCGAGAAGATGCCGCGCGATACGCCCTTCTTCATGCTCAGGAACATCGAGCCGACCACGCCGCCCGTGACCGCGCGCGGGGAAAACGCGCCTTCAAAGATCGACGCGAACACGCCCGGCACCTTGCCGATGTGCGCGACCACCACGCCCAGCGCCAGCACGATGTACAAAAGCGCCATGAAGGGCACCAGCTTTTCCGTCACGCTGCCCAGGCGCTTGATGCCGCCCAGGAGAACCAGCATCACCAGCACCGTCAGCACCACGCCCACCGCCAGGTTGAACCAGGTATTGCCGCCGCTTGCCATCACGCCGTAGCCCGACAGCGCCGTGGCGATCGAGGAGCGGATCGTGCTGACCTGCGTCGCGTTGCCGATGCCGAAGCAAGCCAGCCCGCCCAGCAGCGAAAACAGCACGGCCAGCCACTTAAACCTCGGCCCCAGGCCGTTCTTGATGAAGTACATCGGGCCGCCCACCCAGTCGCCGTGGCGGTTCTTCTCGCGGAAGTGCACCGCCAGCGTCACCTCGGCGTACTTGGTGCACATGCCGAGGATGGCCGACACCCACATCCAGAACACCGCACCCGGGCCGCCGATCGCAATCGCGCCCGCTACGCCCGCAATGTTTCCCGTGCCCACCGTCGCCGCCAGCGCCGTGCACACCGCCTGAAACGGCGTCACCGCGCCCTTGGCCGCCTGCTCGCGCGAAAAAACCTTGCCCAGCGTCATGCGCATCGAATAGCCGAACCTGCGGATCTGAAGGCCGCGCGTGCGGATGGTCAGCAGCAGGCCCACGCCCATGATGAGGATCATGGCCGGTACGCCCCAGACAAAGTCGCCGATGATTCCGTTGATTTTCGCAATGGTCTGTGTCATGTGTTCATCCTCCCGTTCATTTTACGCCGGTTCCTGCGGACGAAGCACACAAAAAGCGCCCCGCCCTTACGTCTGACATAAGGACGAAGCGTCGCTTCGCGGTACCACCTTATTTCGCCCGCCCCTTCCGAAGGCGAGCCTCACGGACATCTCTGCCCACGCGCGGTAACGGGCGCACCCGGCGCGGCCTACTGGGAAAACCGTTCGGCGCGCTTCTCAGGGAGGGCTTCAGCGCGCGCTCCGCACTGCCTCGCACCGCCCGGCAGCTCTCTTGGCAGAACCCTCGCGCCTACTCTTTCCCGTCGCAGAAAGTACTGCCATTATAGCACGAATGCAGGATTCTGTCAACCTTCCTGCAAAAATTAATCTTCTTTCCCCGCATTTTCGGCCTGCAGCAGCTCAAAATGCCGTCCAGATGAAGAGATGACCTTTTCTTCATTCAAGCCCTTGATTTCCCGCATCAGCGCGCTCCGGTTGACGCACAGGTAGTCCGCCAGCTGCACCAGCGTCATGCCCAGGTCGATTGTGCGCGTGCGGTCACGGGCGGAGAGGTACTCCAGGTAGCGCATCAGGCGCACCCGCACCGAACGATGCGACAGAATGTTCACCCGCAGGGCCAGCTGCTGCGCCTTGCGCGCCGCCATCTGGAAGAGGTTGTTGATCAGGCGGGAGTGCTGCGCGCAGGAGCTCTTCGAGCAGCTCACCACCCGCGAATACTCCAGAAACAGCACCTCGCACTTCGCGTCCGCCACCACCATGTACCCAAGATCGGGCAGCGGCAGCGAAAACATCTCGCCGAACATGTCCTGGGCCTGCAGGCTCTCCAGGAACCCCTCCTGCCCCTCGCTGTCCACGCAGGACAAATGTGCCCGGCCGGAAAGCAGTATGCCGATGCGCTCCACCTGGCGCGAGTAGTTCATGATCGTCTCGCCCCGCGAAAACGTGCGCCGCTGCGGTGCGAAGCATGAAAGCATCCTCTCCCGTTCGCTCTCTTCGATTCCCTCAAACAATTCCAGCGCTTCCATGCCTCTTCCTCCCATAAATCTCGCTTACTCTAATTATAATAGAAAAGCCCCCAGAATGCAACCACAAAATATTGTGGAAGCCGCTCTTGCGACAGCTAAATCTTGTGGTTTGTGGTATACTTACTCTATTACTCGGCATATGATGGAAACAGGTGGACAGCCCTTCCCCATGCCGGATTAGCTACCTATATATTACACAGCAGGAGAAATACATGCCATGAAGATTATCAAGCGAAGCGGTACGGAGGCTGCGTTTGATCTGACCAAGATCATTTCTGCCGTCTCACGCGCCAATCACGACACGGACGAGGCGCATCGCCTGCCCGCAGACCGCATCCGCGAGCTGGCCATCGCGGTCGAGCATGACTGTCAGGCCATGAACCGCGCCCCCTCGGTCGAGGAGATTCAGGAGCTGGTCGAGACCAAGCTGATGGAGTTCGGCGCGTTCGAGGTGGCCAAGCAATACATCCGCTACCGCTACACCCGCTCCCTCGTGCGCAAGTCCAACACCACCGACAACCGCATCCTCTCCCTGATCGAGTGCAACAACGAGGAGGTCAAGCAGGAGAACTCCAACAAGAACCCGGCCGTCAACAGCGTGCAGCGCGACTACATGGCCGGCGAGGTCAGCAAGGACATCACCCGCCGCCTGCTGCTGCCGCGCGACGTGGTCGAGGCGCACGAGCAGGGCATCATCCACTTCCACGACGCGGACTACTACGCGCAGCACATGCACAACTGCGACCTGGTGAACCTGGAGGACATGCTGCAGAACGGCACGGTCATCAGCGGCACCATGATTGAAAAGCCGCACTCCTTCTCCACCGCCTGCAACATCGCCACTCAGATCATCGCGCAGGTCGCCAGCAACCAGTACGGCGGCCAGAGCATTTCGCTCGCGCATCTGGCGCTGTTTGTGCAGGTCTCGCGCGAGAAAATCCGCCGGGACGTGCTGGAGGAGGTGTCGCTGCTGGGCGGCACGGCCGACGAGTCCGCCATCTCTCAGGTGGTGGAGCGCCGCCTCCGCGACGAGATCAACAAGGGCGTGCAGACCATACAGTATCAGGTGGTCACGCTGATGACCACGAACGGTCAGGCGCCGTTTGTGACGGTGTTCATGTACCTGGGCGAGGCCAAAACCCCTCAGGAAAAGAAGGACCTGGCGCTGATCATCGAGGAAACGCTTCAGCAGCGCTACGAGGGCGTGAAGAACGAGGCGGGCGTGTACGTCACCCCGGCCTTCCCCAAGCTGATCTACGTGCTCGAGGAGGACAACATCCACGAGGACTCCGAATACTACTACCTGACCCGCCTGGCCGCCAAGTGCACCGCCCGGCGCATGGTGCCCGACTACATTTCCGAAAAGAAGATGCTCGAGCTCAAGGTGGACAAGAACGGCGAGGGTCACTGCTATACCTGCATGGGCTGCCGCTCCTTCCTGACCCCCTATGTCGACGAAAACGGCAAGCCCAAGTACTACGGCCGGTTCAACCAGGGCGTGGTCACGATCAACCTGCCGGACGTGGCGCTGTCCTCGGGCGGCGACCCCGACCTGTTCTGGAAGATCTTCGACGAGCGGCTGGAGCTGTGCCACAAGGCGCTCATGTGCCGCCACAACCGCCTCAAGGGCACGCTGTCCGACGCCGCGCCCATCCTCTGGCAGTACGGCGCGCTCAGCCGCCTGAAAAAGGGCGAGACCATCGACAAGCTGCTCTACGGCGGCTACTCGACCATCTCGCTGGGCTACGCGGGCCTGTACGAGTGCGTCAAGTACATGACCGGCAAGAGCCACACCGATCCGGGCGCGACCCCCTTCGCGCTGGAGATCATGAACCACATGAACGCCGCCTGCCGCCGCTGGAAGGAAGAGCACAACATCGACTTCAGCCTCTACGGCACGCCGCTCGAGAGCACCACCTACAAGTTCGCCAAGTGCCTGCAGCGCCGCTTCGGCGTCATCCCCGGCGTGACCGACAAGGGCTACATCACCAACAGCTACCACGTCCACGTCACCGAGGAAATCGACGCCTTCACCAAGCTGGGCTTCGAGGCGCAGTTCCAGCACCTCTCTCCCGGCGGCGCGATCAGCTACGTCGAAGTGCCCAACATGCAGCACAACATCGAGGCCGTGCTGCAGGTGATGAAGTTCATCTACGACCACATCATCTACGCCGAGCTCAACACCAAGAGCGACTACTGCCAGGTCTGCGGCTTCGACGGCGAAATCCAGATCGTCGAGGAGGACGGCAAGCTGATCTGGGAATGCCCCAACTGCAAGAACCGCGACCAGGACAAGATGAACGTCGCCCGGCGCACCTGCGGCTACATCGGCACCCAGTTCTGGAATCAGGGCCGCACACAGGAAATCCGCGACCGCGTGCTGCACCTGTAAAAAAAGAGGCGAACACCATGCACTACGGAGCCATCAAGAAAACCGACATCGCCAACGGCGAGGGCGTGCGCGTGTCGCTGTTCGTGTCCGGCTGCACCAACCACTGCGAGCACTGCTTCCAGCCCGAAACCTGGGCCTTCGACTACGGCAGAGAGTTCACCGCTCAGACCGAGGAGGAAATCCTTCAGGCACTCTCCCCGTCCTACATCAACGGCCTGACCGTGCTGGGCGGCGAGCCCTTCGAGCCCGAAAACCAGCGCGCGCTCGTCCCCTTCCTCAGGCGCGTCCGCCAGACCTTCCCCCGCAAAACCATCTGGTGCTATACCGGCTTCGTGCTCGAGGACGAACTGCTGCGCGAAGGCTCCCACCCCCGCTGCGAGGTCACCGACGAAATGCTCTCCCTGCTCGACGTGCTCGTCGACGGCCGCTTCGTCGAGGCCCTCAAGGACATCTCTCTCCCCTTCCGCGGCTCCTCCAATCAACGCATCATCCGATTGGGGGAGGAACGTTGGGGAGACGCTGGGGAGGCCGCCTTTTTGAAAAAGGCGCCTCCCCAGACCCCACCCGGAAAACACTTTGATCCGCATGACGAAAAACATATAGTTATGTGATTCCCCGAATGCGGCGTGGTACAGGGCGGTGCGGAGAGAAGCGTTGTTCCTCCTGACAAGGCAGAAAGCACTTTGATCCGCGTAACGAAAATCATATAGTTATGTGATTCCCCGAATGCGGCGTGGTACAGGGCGGTGCGGAGAGAAGCGTTTTTCCTCCTGACAAGGCAGAAAGCACTTTGATCCGCATGACGAAAATCATATAGTTATGTGATTCCCCGAATGCGGCGTGGTACAGGGCGGTGCGGAGAGAAGCGTTGTTCCTCCTGACAAGGCAGAAAGCACTTTGATCCGCATGACGAAAAACATATAGCTATGTGGTTCCCCGAATGCGGCGTGGTACAGGG
>CAKUFI010000060.1 GCA_934647305.1 uncultured Clostridia bacterium
CGGCGGCGAAGCCGCCGCGAAACGGCTTCCCTACTCCACGCCCAGCGCGCGCAGCGCCTTCACGCTGTCGGCAATCGACTCCAGCTCGTCCTTCTGGCAGTCGTCCTGCTCGATGACGAAGAGCTTCGCGCCGTCCGCGCGGCAGGCCTTTACGATGGCGGGCAGATCGAGGTTGCCCGAGCCGACGGGCACGGTCTGGCGGGTGATCTTACCGGCTTCCTCGTCCCAGAGCATGGCGTAGTCCTGCATGTGGACGTACTCGTAGCGTCCGGCCATGTCGTGCAGCTTGTCCTGAGGCGTGAAGCCCGCCGCGGCCAGCCAGTGAACATCCGGCTGCACGGTCAGCGTGGGCGCATGCTCGAGCAGCAGCCGCATGGCGTAGTCTCCGCCCGCGCGCACCCATTCGTAGTCGTGGAAATGATACACCAGGGTCAGGCCGTCGGCCTTGAGCGCGCTCGCCTGCTGCTCGACCGCATCGGCGTAGGCAAGCACCTCCTCGCGTGAAGCAGCCTGGCGGTAGCTCATCGCGCCCATGCGGATGATATGCGCGTCCAGCGCCTGAGCCGTGCGCAGGAGATCTTCTCTTCGGGCGACCAGATTCAGATCCAGGCAGGAGAAGGAGTCGGCGCGCAGCCCGGCGTTTTTGAGCTCCCGGCCGAACTCCTCCGCCGTCCAGAAGGCGGGCACGGACGGCTGAATCCACTCAAGCCCCATCTTTGCCAGCGCGCGGAGTGTCGTCCTCGCGTCGTCCGGGGTAGACATGCGTTTTCTCAGCGTATAGGCCTGTACGCTCAGCTGACTTCTCACAGATCCATCACCGCCTCGGGGTACTCGGTATGACCGGGCTCGAAGGGCGCGGGGCGCTCGCAGCGGGTGGTCATCCGGTACATGCGGTTTTCCTCGCCGCTTTGAACGATTCCGCAGGCCGCCTCAAACGTGTGCAGCGCCATCTCGGGCAGGCAGCGGGGCGCGCGCCCGTTGCGCAGGGCATAGGCCAGGTCGGCCGCGCCCAGGCCGCGGAAATCGGTCTCGAAGGCGTGCGTGAGCGGGAAGGCGACCTTCTCCCGGCTGCCCTTGAGCTCGACCAGCAGCGCTCCGCCAAACTCGTTCGGGTCGTCCAGCCACATCGTGCCCTGCGTGCCGTAGAGCATGAACGACGAGCCGCCGCCATAGGTTTCCGAGGTCACGGTCAGGCCGCACAGTACGCCGCATTCAAACTGCAGCGCGCCCGCATAGTCGTTCGGGCAGTCCTCATAGGTCATCATTTTGCCGTAGGACGGGTTCTTCGGGTTCAGGAAGGGGCGCGCGGGCTCATAGGTCTGCGAGAAGCCGCACACGCGCTCGATGCTGCCCAGCATGCTGACCAGGCCGGTCAGGTAATAGCAGCCCACGTCGTTGAGTATGCCGCCGCCCGGGCAGAAGGCGAAGCGCTTCTCGTCCTCGGCCTTCCACTCGCTGTGGCGGTAGCAGCGGGACAGCGAAACGCTGGCGGCCAGGGGACGGCCGATCAATCCGCTGTCGAGCAGCTGGCGGGCGGTCTGCAGGCGCGCGCCCAGGAAGGTATCCGGCGCGGCGGTCAGGTACAGCCCGTTTGCCCTGGCCAGCTCGTACAGCTCCTTTGCCTGCGCAAAGGTGGTGGCCATCATCTTTTCGGTATGCACGTGCTTGCCGGCCTGAAGCGCCGCCTTCGTCACCTCATAGTGGGCGGTCGGATAGGTCAGGTTGATCACCAGCTCGATCGACGGATCGGACAGGATCTCCTCGTTGGTCATCTGGCGAATGCCGAATTCCTGAGCGCGCTGGGCGCTGCGCTCGGGAATCAGGTCGCTGCAGCCCACCACGTCCAGCACGTTAAAGCGGTTGACGCAGTTGTCCAGGTATCTTTTGCTGATCATGCCGCAGCCGATGACCGCGGTTCTGACCGGGCGAAAGCTCTTCATGGAAAAACCTCCTGTGCGTTTTTCTCCATTATAGCCTTCATGGCAGCCGGGCGCAATGGATGTTTCGCCAGACGATTAGCACATATCGCCACGCTTGTACTGACTGGGCGACAGGCCGGTCTTTTTGCGGAACAGGCGGCTGAAGTAGTTCACGTCCTCGATGCCCACGGCGATGGCCGCGTCGCCGACCGTCGCCGACTCGGAGCGGAGCAGCCGCTTGGCCTGCTCGATGCGCAGGTTCAGGCGATACTGACTGGGCGACAGGCCGGTGTACTCCTGAAAGCGCTTGCGGAATCCGCTCTCGCTCATCAGGCACTTTTTCGCCACCTCAGACAGCGGCGTTTCCTCCATCCAGTGCTCTTCAAGGTAGCGCCGGCCCTTTTCCACCCCGGCGAACTGCTCGGGTACCTGCCGCCTGCGCGCCTTTTTGTCGCTCAGGGAGACCAGCAGCGTGTACAGCGCGCCCTTGACCGCGCCCGGGTAATAGCGCGGCGAACGGTACATCTCCACCGCGCGGGCAATCGCCTGCTCCTCCTCGAACGGGTGCAGAAAAGTAAGCATTCTCAGCGCGCCCAGGTCAAGCTCTTCTCCCTTTTCATCTAGCAGTTGAAAGTTCACCAGCAGGCACCTGACCCGCACGTCGTCGCACTGGCTGAAGTAGACCGCATACCGGGCGTGCTTGGGCAGGTAGAGCATTGCGCCGCGCTTCGCCTCGATCTCACCGCCGTCCTTTAGCACAAAGCGCGCGTCGCACCCGCTCAGCAGCATGATTCCGTGCTCGCTTCGGGGCGTGGTCATGTACTGAAGAAAGCTCTCGCCGTCGCGCCAGTACTGCGCGTGCGCGTTGACCCGGCTGATCGTAAAATCCCTCTCGCAGAGCGTTTCCATCGCGTTTTTCCCTCCTGACAGGGCTATTATACCGGACTGTGGCCGCTTTTTCAACCAAGGGTTTACCCTGTCGCCTGAAAAATGCAGAAAATGGGGCTATATTTTCAGAGCGGAATGGTGTATAATAAGTAGATTCCAGAAACCGAAATCAAACGACCGAGGGGGTATTGTCATGAATCAGGCTGAACTGGCACGCGAGCGGGAGTACACGCAGATGGTGCAGGGGCTGCTCTACAGCGTCATTAACGCGTCGAAGGGTAACGCGGCGTTTCAGGAAGAGTCCATTCAAACGATCCTCAACGACGCCTGGGAGGAAATGCGTCTGAAGCCCACCGCACTCTCGCAGCAGGACATCGACCAGCTGCAGACCGAGATCAACCGCTACGCCGCCCGCAAGAGCTTCTCCGAGGGGCGCGCCGCGCAGTACGAGCGCATGCTGGCCAACCCGTTTTTTGCGCGCGTGGACTTCACCGAGGAGCCCGACGGCACGCAGGAAACACCTCCCGAAAAGGAGAAGATCGTCATCGGACTGTACAGCCTGAAGGACGCGGAGAGGCGAATTGTGGTGCACGACTGGCGCGCGCCCATCTGCTCGCTGTACTATGATTGCCTGCCCGGTCCGGCCTCCTACGTCTGCCCGGACGGCACCATCCGCGGCGTGCTCTCGCTCAAGCGGCAGTACGCGATGGACAAGGGGAAGCTCAAGTATTACGTGGACACCGACTACTCGATCGACGACAGCATGCTGCTGGACATCCTCTCGGGCGCGACCAGCAGCCACATGCGCCAGATCGTGGCCACCATCCAATCCGAGCAGAACGCCGCCATCCGCCACGACAACGCGCGCGTGCTGTCGGTCATCGGCGGGGCGGGCAGCGGCAAGACCAGCGTGGCCATGCACCGCGCGGCCTACCTGATGTACCGCTATCGCGACCAGCTCTCCAGCGAGTGCATCGCGGTCATTTCCCCTAGTCAGGCCTTCAGCGAGTACATCTCGCAGGTGCTGCCCTCCCTGGGCGAGAAGAACACCCAGTCGCATACCGTGCACGACATCCTTTCCAAGGTGATCGGCCGCAAAATCGAGACGCCCGTCGCGCAGTATGAGACGCTGCTCTCCGGCGTGCCCGAGCTGCGCCACCAGAGCGTGGCCTACAAGGCGGGCGCGGAGTTCCTGCAGCGGATCACCGACTATGTGGAGCGTTTCCGCGAGCACGGGCCCTACTTCACGACCCTCAGCCTGGGCGACAACGTGCTGATCTCGCGCGCCGAGCTGGAGCACATGTACCGCGAGGAGTTCAAGATCCTCAGTCCGGCGCAGCGCCTGAACCGGCTGAACCTGATCGTAGAGTCGCGCCTGGAAAACTGGGAAAAGACGCTCTATCCGCAGTATGAAAAGCAGCTGATCCCCAGCTACCGCGACAAGGAGCTGGCCTTTGCCACGCGCATGGCGGTCGCCCAGCGGCTGCGTCCCCTGCGCGCCCAGGCCAGACAGCTCTTCGACCTCAACCCGCTGAATCTGTTTGCTCAGGCAATGCGCGGCGCGCCGGCCGCCCTGAAAAAAGCGGCCTATGAAAACGCGAACGCCGGGCTGATCTGGTGGGAGGACGCGCCGGCCATCGGCTACATCATGCTGCGCCTGGGCTTCGTGAAGCCCGACACCGGCATCCGTCACCTGCTGATCGACGAGGCGCAGGACTATCCGGACATCTTCCTGAAGTTCCTCGCGGCCAACTATCCCTCGGCGCACGCCACGCTCCTGGGCGACCCCAACCAGCGCACGCTCTCTTCCCTGCCCCCGTGCGACCCGCAGGTCTGGGGAAGCCTTATGGGCTCGCCGGACGCGCCGCTGGTGGAGCTGCGCTGCGGCTACCGCTCCACGGTACAGATCGGCGACTACTGCAACGCCTTCCTGGGGAAGGAGGCGGTGTCCAATCCCTACGGCCGCTCGGGCAAGCCGGTCGAGGAGATCGCGTTCTCTCAGGAGGCGCTGGAAAGCCTGCTCACCCGGTGGAGGAAGGCCGGACATAAGCGCGTGGCGCTGGTCACCCGATCGCAGAAGCGGGCCGAGGCGCTGAGCAAAAGCCTGAAGGGCAGCTTCCTGCTCACGGGCGACGTGGACGAGCTGGAGGACGAGGGCGTGATCGTGTCGGCGCTGCACCTGATGAAGGGCCTGGAGTTCGACGCGGTGGCGGTGATCTGGCCGGAGGACTGCTTTACCTCGGACGAACCCAGCGAAAAGAGAAAGCTGTATACCGCCTGCAGCCGCGCGCTGCACGAGCTGGCGGTGCTCAGGGAGGAATCGGGCGATGGCGCAAACGGTTGACCTGGCGGTGATCGGCGGGGGCGCGAGCGGACTGATGGCGGCCTGCAGCGCCCTGATGCACGCGAAAAGGCCCTTGCGCGTGGTCGTGCTGGAGAAGCAGGAGCGCGTCGGGCGCAAGCTGGCGGCCACCGGCAACGGGCGCTGCAACCTGACCAACACGCTGGCCGGGCCGGACAACTACCGCACGAGCGGCAGCCTGTCCTTCCTGGACGGGGCGATGAACGCCTTCCCGCCCGAGGAGGTCATGGACGTGTTCCGCGCGATGGGCCTTTTCCCGGTCGAGCGGGACGAGGGGCGGGTCTACCCAGCAAGCGACCAGGCTGCGTCGGTCGTGGACGTGCTGCGGTTTTACCTGGCCGAAAAGGGCGGCGAAATCCGCTGCGGCTGCCCGGTAACGGCCGTTTCGCGCGCAAAGGACGGGTTCAGTCTGCGCGCAGGCGGGGAGACGCTTTTTGCCCGGCGGATGGTGCTGGCGGCGGGCAGTCAGGCCGCGCCCAGGCTGGGCGGAGGGACGGACGGGTATCATCTCGCACAGGCGCTGGGGCACACACTGGTGCCGAGGTTCCCGGCGCTGACACCGCTTCTGACCGACCCCATCCGCGCGCTCAAGGGCTGCAAGTATCAGGGCGAAATCGCGCTGCGCATCGACAATCGCGAGGTACGGCGCGAAAAGGGCGAGATCCTGTTCACCGAGTACGGGCTGTCGGGCATCGCGGCGATGCAGCTGGCAAACCTCGCGGCACGGGCGCAGGGAAGGAGGGCCGAGGTCGAGCTTCACCTGCTGCCCGGCACGAGCGGCGAGGTCTATTCCTGGCTGAAGGCGCGCGCGCAGGCGCTGTCCGCGCGGCCGATCGAGGAATTTCTGACCGGCGTGCTCAACAAGCGGGTGGCGCAGGTCGCGCTTAAAGGCTGCACCGAGCGGCCGCTGACCGAGCCTTCAGGCCGCCTGACCGACCGCGAGCTGCGCGCGCTGAGCGAGCGGCTGACTGCCTGGCGCATGCGTGTGACCGGCGTGCAGGGCTTTGACCAGGCGCAGGTTGCCTCGGGCGGCGTGGACACCCGCGAGGTCGACCCCGAAACCATGCAGTCGCGCCGCTGCCCGGGCCTCTACCTGTGCGGCGAGGTGCTGGACGTAGACGGCGACTGCGGCGGCTTCAACCTGCAGTGGGCGTGGGCGTCCGGACTACTGATCGGAAGCGCGCTGGGAAACTGTCAGACAAAGGAGTACTTATGATACGAATCAGCAACATCAAAGCGCCGCTCGACTACGAAAAGCAGCCGCTTGCGTGCTTCGCCGCGTCGCTTCTAAAGCTGCGCGAAGATGAAATTCTGTCGGCGCGCCTGAGCAAAAAGTCGGTCGACGCGCGGGACAAGCGCTTCGTGCACTTCGTGCTGACGCTGGACGTGCAGCTGCGCCGCGAGAGCCAGCAGGTGCTGGACCGCCTGCCGGTGCGCGCCGCGTTCATTGAGCCGGAGGCCGCGCCCGCTCCCCTGCCCCACGCGTCGTTTGACGAGCGGCCGGTGGTGGTGGGCCTGGGGCCGGCGGGACTGTTCGCGGCATGGACGCTGGCGCAGGCCGGGGCGAGGCCGATCGTGCTGGAGCGCGGGCGGGACGTGGACAGGCGCGCGCGGGACGTGCAGGCGTTCTTTTCCGGCGGCGAGCTGAACGAAACCTCGAACGTACAGTTCGGCGAGGGCGGCGCGGGCGCGTTTTCGGACGGCAAGCTGAACACGGGCATCAGCGACCCCAGGTGCCGCCGCGTGCTCGAAACGCTGCACGAATGCGGCGCGCCGGAGGAGATCCTGTACCTGGCCAAGCCGCACGTGGGCACGGACAGGCTGCCGGGCGTGGTGAAGGCGCTGCGGGAGAGAATCGTCTCACTGGGCGGCACGGTGCTGTTCGAGCATCGACTGAGCGCGCTGCGCCTGGAAAACGGACATCTCGCGGCGATCGAGGTCGCCGGCCCAACCGGCGAAACGCGCGAGCTTGCGGTCTCGACGCTGATCCTGGCCATCGGCCACAGCGCGCGCGACACCTTCGAGATGCTTTATCGCGCGGGACTGACGATGATTCAGAAGCCCTTTTCGCTGGGCGCGCGCATCGAGCACCCGCAGAGCTTGGTCAGCCGCAGTCAGTATGGCGAGGCGTGGCGGCACCCGGCGCTGGGCGCGGCCGACTACAAGCTGAGCGAGAAGCTGCCCAACGGGCGCTCGGCCTACACCTTCTGCATGTGCCCGGGCGGCACGGTGGTGGCGGCGGCCTCGGAGAAGGGCGGCGTGGTCACCAACGGCATGAGCGAGTTCGCGCGCGACGGCAAGAACGCGAACAGCGCGCTGCTGGTGGGCGTGGAGCCTTCCGACTTTGGCGGCGACGACCCGCTCGCAGGCGTGCGGCTGCAGCAGAAATGGGAGCGCGCGGCCTTCCTGGCGGGCGGCGAAAACTACCGCGCCCCGGCGCAGCGGGTGGGCGACTTTCTGAAGGGCGTGCCCTCGGGCGGCGCGGGCGACGTGGAGCCGACCTACCGGCCGGGCGTGACGTACACGTCGCTGGACAGCTGCCTGCCGGGCTTCGTGATCGAGACCATGCGCCTGGCCATCGAACGGATGGATCGCAGGCTGCGCGGCTTTGCCTCGCCGGGCGCGCTGCTGACCGGCGTGGAGACCCGCTCCTCTTCCCCGCTGCGCATCACGCGAAACGAACGCTGCGTTTCCTCGGTCGAGGGCATTTATCCCTGCGGCGAGGGCGCGGGCTATGCGGGCGGCATCCTGTCGGCGGCGGTGGACGGCATACGCTGCGCCGAGGCCGCGCTCAGCGCGCACTGCAAAGGAGAATAAACGATATGCACACCATACAGATTAAGTACCATGATTCCGACCTGCCCCGCGTGGAGAAGCTCGCGCAGGGCAACTGGATCGACCTTCGCGCCGCCCAGGACGTGGAGATGAAGGCGGGCGAGTTCCGCATCATCTCGCTGGGCGTGAGCATGAAGCTGCCCGAGGGGTACGAGGCGCACATCGTGCCGCGCAGCTCCACCTTCAAAAAGTGGGGCGTTCTTCAGGTCAACTCGATGGGCGTAATCGACAACAGCTATTGCGGCGACAACGACGTGTGGGGCTTTCCCGCGCTGGCCGTGCGCGACACGGTCATCCGCAGGGGCGACCGCATCTGCCAGTTCCGCATCCAGAAGGTCATGGAGCCGGTGGAGTTTGTCGAGGTGGAGCGCCTGGACGCGCCCGACCGGGGCGGCTTCGGCTCGACCGGGGAGCGATGAGGAGAAAAACCATGGAGCTTTCGATCAACCTGGACTACCTGCGCAGGCAGCGGCACACGCAGGCGCTGAGGCCCCTGGAAACAGTCGCCGCCTGGTGCGCCCAGGCCGGCTTTCGGTACCTGGACTACTCCGGCGAATATGCCCGGGACGACTGGCAGGCCGAGGCATACCGTCAGCGCGAGGCGCTGGACGCGGCGGGTCTGTCGGTCGAGCAGACGCACGCGCCGTTTAACCGATACGGCTCCTACGAGCCTGCGCTGTTCGCCGAGTACTACCGGCGCGCGTTTGAAACCTCGCGCATACTGGGCGCAAAATACGTCGTGGTACACGCCGACGAGTATCGCCCGGCAGGCCGCTACGACGAGCAGCAAATCCTCAGCTACACCTGTGACTTTCTTGCGCCCTGGGTGGACTTCGCCGCGAAAAACGGGCTGGTCGTGGCGGTTGAGAACCTGTTCGAGGACAAGGCCTTCCCGGAAATTGATGGGAAAAACCGATATACCGCGCGCGCAGAGGAGCTGCTCGCGGTCATCGAGCGCTTCCATACGCCCGAGGTGGGCTGCTGCTGGGATTTCGGCCACGCGCGCTGCGCCTTCGGAGACGGCATGCTGGACGCGCTCAGGCAGGCCGCGCCCTACCTGGTCTGCACCCACGTACACGACAACAACCACCGCGAGGATCAGCACCTGTTGCCCTTTCTGGGCGAAATCGACTGGGAGGCGCACATGGCGCTGCTGCGCGAGCATGGGTATCAGGGCAAGCTGTCCTTCGAATTCGTCTACGGGCGCATACCCGACGCGCTGATTCCCTCCTGTCTTGAAACCGCCCGCCGCGCCGGGGAAACGCTGCTTGCAATGGCCGGGAATTTCGACGCATAATTCCGCGCGCTTCTCCATAAAATACCCCCTGTAATCACCCAGTCATGATTCAAGGAGGTTCATTTATGAAGAAGCTGACAAGCCTGCTTTGCGCCGCGGCGCTGCTCGCGCTCTGCCTGACCGGCTGTGCAAGCAACAACTCCACGACCAACCCGACGACCGCGCCCACCGCGACCGAGGCCCCGGCCACTGCCGAGCCGACCGCCACGCCTGAGCCCGCCGATACCGACGCGCCGGATACCACCGATGACGCCGCCGCGACCACCGCCCCCACCGGCTCAAGCGGCGCGCAGTAACACAAAAGAAAGGGGCCTGACCGGGAAAACGGCCAGGCCTTTTGTCGTATTCGGGGATGCTTCTCAGAACAGACCGGTGATGCGGCCCGCGTCGTCCACGTCGATCTTCTCGGCGGAAGGCACTTTGGGCAGGCCGGGCATGGTCATGATGTCGCCGGTCAGCACGACGATGAAGCCCGCGCCGGCGGAAACCTTGACGTTTTTCACGCTGACGGTGAAATTCTCGGGCGCGCCCAGCTTCTTGGGATTGTCGGAAAAGCTGTACTGCGTCTTGGCGATGCAGACCGGCAGATTTCCGAAGCCCAGCTTTTTCAGCCGGGAGACGGCCTTCTTGGCCTCGGGCGAGAAGGAAACACCCTTGCCGCCGTACACGCGCCGGACGACCGCCTCGATCTTCTCCTCGATGGTCGCGTCCAGCTCATAGGAGAAGGCGAAGCCGCTGTTGTCCTGCTCGCACAGGCGCAGCACCTCCCCGGCCAGCGCCTCGCCGCCCTCGCCGCCCTTCGCCCAGACGTCGGACAGCACGACGTTCACGCCCAGCGCGCGGCACTTCTCGATGATGCAGCTGACCTCGGCGTCGGTGTCGGTCGGGAAGCGGTTGACCGCGACGACGGAGGGCAGGTGATAGACGTTTTTGATGTTCGAGACGTGGCGCAGCAGGTTCGGAATCCCCTTCTCCAGCGCCTCGAGGTTCTCGCTGCCCAGCTCGGTCTTGTCCAGGCCGCCGTGCATCTTCAGCGCGCGGATGGTGGCCACGATGACCACGGCCGAGGGGCGCAGGCCCGCCATGCGGCACTTGATGTCCAGGAATTTTTCCGCGCCCAGATCCGCGCCGAAGCCGGCCTCCGTGACCGCGTAGTCGCCCAGCGCGAGCGCCATGCGGGTGGCGATGACCGAGTTGCAGCCGTGCGCGATGTTGGCGAACGGGCCGCCGTGCACCAGCGCGGGCGTACCCTCGAGCGTCTGCACCAGGTTGGGCTTGAGCGCGTCCTTGAGCAGCGCCGCCATCGCGCCCACCGCGTGCAGGTCGCCCGCGGTCACCGGCTGCTCATCGTAGGTATAGGCCACGACCATGCGGGAGAGGCGCTCCTTCAGGTCGCTGATCGAGCGGGCCAGGCAGAACACCGCCATCATCTCGGTGGCGACGGTGATGTCGTAGCCGTCCTCGCGCGGCACGCCGTTGACCCGTCCGCCCAGGCCGTCCACGACGAAGCGCAGCTGGCGGTCGTTCATGTCCACACAGCGGCGCAGCACGATCCGCCTGGGGTCGATGTTCAGCGCGTTGCCCTGATAGATGTGATTGTCCAGCATGGCGCACAGCAGGTTATTCGCCGCGCCGATGGCGTGGAAGTCGCCGGTGAAGTGCAGGTTGATGTCCTCCATGGGCACCACCTGGGCGTAGCCGCCGCCGGCCGCGCCGCCCTTGACGCCGAACACCGGGCCCAGGGAGGGCTCGCGCAGCGCCACCATGACCTTCCTGCCCAGGCGGGACAGGCCGTCCGCCAGGCCGATCGTGGTGGTCGTCTTGCCCTCGCCGGCGGGGGTGGGCGTAATCGCCGTGACCAGGATCAGCTTGCCCTGCGGGCGGTCTTCGCCCAGCAGGGACAGGTCGATCTTCGCCTTGTAGCGGCCGTACTGCTCGACGCACTTTTCGTCGATGCCGGCGCGCGCGGCGATTTCCATAATGTTCTTCATGGGAGTGGACTGTGCGATTTCGATATCGGTCTTCATCGTAGCATCCTCCTATCGTTGAGCCTTTCAGGCGAAGTAGCGCACGGCGGCGCGGAACAGACCCATGTCGTATTCGCCGGGCACGTTTTTGTACAGACCCGCGCCGATGCGCTCGCTGTGCCCCATCTTGCCCAGCACGCGGCCGTCGGGGGAGGTAATGCCCTCGATGGCGCAGACGCTGTCGTTGGGGTTAAACTGCACCTGCCAGGCGGCGCTGCCCGCAAAGTCGGCGTACTGCGTGGCGACCTGGCCGTTCTCGATCAGGCGGGCGAGCAGCTCGTCGCTCGCGATAAAGCGGCCCTCGCCGTGGGAAATCGGCACGGTGTACACCTCGCCGGGCTGCGTCAGCGCCAGCCAGGGCGACTTGTTGGAGGCGACGCGCGTGCGAACCAGCATGGACTGATGCCGGCCGATGGTGTTGTAGGTCAGCGTCGGGCAGCTCTCGTCCATGTCCATGATCTCGCCGAAGGGCACCAGGCCCAGCTTGACGAGCGCCTGGAAGCCGTTGCAAATGCCGCACATCAATCCGTCGCGATGCTTGAGCAGCTCGTTGACCTGATCCTTCACCGCGGCGTTTCGGAAGAACGCGGCGATGAACTTGCCCGAGCCGTCCGGCTCGTCGCCGCCGGAGAAGCCGCCGGGCAGGAAAATGACCTGCGACTGCGCCACGCGGCGGGCGAACTCGTCCACCGACTGGGCAACGCCCCGGGCGCTGAGGTTGTTGATGACGAAGAGCTCCGGCTCGGCCCCGGCCAGCGCGGCCTGACGGGCGGTGTCGTACTCGCAGTTGGTGCCCGGGAAGACCGGGATCAGCACGCGGGGCTTCGCGGCGCGCAGGCGAGGCTTCGGCCAGGACTCGGCGCGATAGCAAATGTTGGGCAGCTCGCGTGGGGTGTGATGGATGTTGCAGGGATACACGTCCTCGAGGCGGCCCTCATAGACGTCCAGCAGCTCGTCGATCGAGACGGACTCACCGCCCCGGGCGATTTCGGGCTGCACCGTGGTCTCGCCCAGGCAGACGGCGGAGAAGCCCGGCTTTTCGGGATACTCGCGCGCCATTTCCAGCACGAACGCGCCGTATCGGCAGGCAAACAGCTCCTTCCACTCGACGCTCTCCCCCAGCCTCACGCCGATCCGGTTGCCCAGACTCATCTTCATCAGCGCCTCGGCCACGCCGCCATACGCGGGCGTCCAGGCGGAGACCGCCGCGCCGGAGCGCAGAAGACTGGTCACCTGATCGTAGCAGGCCAGCAGCGATTCGGTCACGGGCAGGCCGTGCTCGTCGTATTCGGGGGTGAGCAGCCAGACCTCACGGCCAGCCTTCTTGAACTCACCGGTCGATACATCCGCGGTCTTTCCGTCGGTCACGGCGAAGGAGACCAGCGTGGGCGGCACGTCCAGCTTTTCAAAGGTGCCGCTCATCGAGTCCTTGCCGCCGATCGCCGACATGCCCAGCGCCAGCTGCGCCTTGAACGCGCCCAGCAGCGCCGCCATCGGCTGGCCCCAGCGCGCAGGATCCTTCATCGGCTTCTCGAAGTATTCCTGGAAGGTCAGGTACACGTCGCGCCGGTCTGCGCCCGAGGCGATCACCTTGCTGACCGACTCGATCACCGCCAGGTACGCACCCGCGTAGGGGCTCTTTTCGGTCAGATAGGGATTGTAGCCCCAGGCCATGAACGAGCAGGCGTCAGTCTCCCCCTTCTCGACGGAAATATTGTTGACCATCGCCTGCGAGGGCGTAAGCTGGTACCTGCCGCCGAAGGGCATGACCACCGTGCCCGCGCCGATGGTGGAGTCGAAGCGCTCGGACAGGCCGCGCTTGGAGCAGACGTTCAAATCGCCCGCCATGTTCAGCCAGGCCTGCCTGAAATCGTCCGGCACCGCGCGCTCATAGGGCTTTTGCGCGCCCACGTGCACGGAAATGTGCTTGCGCGCGCCGTTGGAGTTCAGGAACTCGCGGGCGACGTTCACGATCTTTTTGCCGTTCCAGTTCATGACCAGCCGCTTTTCCTCGGTCACGACGGCGATAACAGTCGCCTCGAGGTTCTCACCCTCGGCCAGCGCCTGAAAGCGCGCCGCGTCCTCGGCCGCCACCACGACCGCCATGCGCTCCTGAGACTCGGAAATGGCCAGCTCGGTGCCGTCCAGGCCCTCGTATTTCTTGGGGACGGCGTTCAGGTCGATCACCAGGCCGTCCGCCAGCTCGCCCACCGCAACCGACACGCCGCCCGCGCCGAAGTCGTTGCATCGCTTGATCAGGCGGGAGGCCTCGGGGTTTCTGAACAGGCGCTGGAGCTTGCGCTCCTCGGGCGCGTTGCCCTTCTGTACCTCCGCGCCGCAGGTGGTCAGCGAGGAGGCGGTGTGCGACTTGGAGGAACCGGTGGCGCCGCCGCAGCCGTCGCGGCCGGTGCGCCCGCCCAGCAGGATCACCACGTCGCCCGGAACCGGGCATTCGCGGCGCACGTTCTTCGCCGGAACCGCGCCGATCACCGCGCCAATCTCGAGGCGCTTGGCCGCGTATCCGGGATGGTACAGCTCGTCCACCTGGCCGGTCGCCAGGCCGATCTGGTTGCCGTAGGAGGAATAGCCGGCCGCAGCGGTGGTCACGATCTTGCGCTGAGGCAGCTTGCCGGGCAGCGTGTCCTCGACCGGAACGGTGGGGTCAGCCGCGCCGGTGACGCGCATCGCCGCGTAGACGTACGCGCGCCCGGACAGCGGGTCGCGAATCGCACCGCCGATGCAGGTGGCCGCGCCGCCGAAGGGCTCGATCTCGGTCGGGTGGTTGTGGGTCTCGTTCTTGAACAGCAGCAGCCAGTCCTGCGTCTCGCCGTCCACCTGAATTTTGAGCTTGACCGTGCAGGCGTTGATCTCCTCGGACTCGTCCAGCTTGTCGAGCAGGCCCTGTTTTTTGAGGTATTTCGCCGCGATCGTGCCCAGATCCATCAGCGTGACGGGCTTTTTGCGGTTCAGCTCGCCGCGCACGCGCAGGTAATCCTCGTAGGCGGCCTGCACATGCGCGTCCTCGAACTCGACATGGTCGATTTCGGTCAGGAAGGTGGTGTGGCGGCAGTGGTCTGACCAGTAGGTGTCCAGCATGCGAATTTCGGTCAGCGTGGGGTCGCGCCGCTCGGAAAGGAAGTAGTCCTGGCAGCACTTGAGGTCGTCCGCGTCCATCGCCAGGCCGTATTTCTTCACAAAGTCGGAAAGCGCCTGGCCGGAGAGGCCGGTAAAGCCGGTCAGCGTCTCCACCTGGGTGGGCACGTCGTAGGCCGTTTCGAGCGTCTCCGGCTTCTCCATCGAGGCCTCGCGGCTCTCGACCGGGTTGATGACGAACTTTTTGACCTGCTCGCGCTGTGCCTCGGTCAGCTCGCCCTCGATCAGGTACACCCTGGCCGTGCGCACGCGCGGACGCTCCCCGGCGCACATCAGCTGGATGCACTGGGCGGCCGAGTCGGCGCGCTGGTCAAACTGGCCGGGCAGGTACTCGACGGCGAAGACCAGGTCGGCGTTTTCGGGGTTCAGGCGGGAGCTGACCTCGTCCACCTGCGGCTCGGAAAACACGCCGGACACTGCGCGCTCGAACACGTCCTCGCTCAGGCCCTCCGCGTCGTAGCGGTTGACCACGCGCACGCGCTTCACGCCGTCCATGCGGTAGATCGTGCGCAGCTCCTTCGCCATGGCGGCGGCCTCCGTGCGGAAAGGCGCCTTCTTCTCCACAAACACTCGATAAACCATTATGCCTCTCCTTTCAGCGCCCGCGCGCCGACGTCATGCCGCATATAGCGGTTGGCAAAGTGAACCTTGTCCGCCTCGAGGTAGGCCTTCTCGATCGCCTGGCGCAGCGTGGGCGCGCAGGCCGTCACGCCCGCCACCCGGCCGCCGCCGGTCACGAGGGCATTGCCCTGCTTTTTGACCCCGGCGCAGTAGAGCTGCGCGTCGAAATCCGCCTCGACCGTGAACGGGAAGCCGGTCTGGTACGCCTGAGGATAGCCCTCGGAGGCCAGCACCACGCAGCAGGCGTGCTCCTGCGAAAACACCACCGGGCAGGACGCAAGCCGCTCCTCTTCCACCGCGCGCATAATCTCGAACAGGTCGCTTTTGAGCAGCGGCAGCACCACCTGGGTCTCCGGGTCGCCGAAGCGGCAGTTGTACTCGATCACCTTCGGGCCGTCCTTCGTGAGCATCAGGCCGAAGTACAGGCAGCCCCTGAACGGACAGCCCTCCTCGCGCATCGCTCGAATCGTAGGCAGGAAGATTTTCTCCATGCACTCGGCGGCGATCACGTCCGTGTAATACGGATTGGGAGCGACGGCGCCCATGCCGCCGGTATTTAGACCCTGATCGCCGTCCAGGGCGCGCTTATGATCCATTGAGGAGACCATCGGCACCAGCGTGCGTCCGTCGGTAAAGGACAGAACCGACACCTCCGGCCCCTCGAGGAATTCCTCGATCACAATGCTCGAGCCGCTCTCGCCGAACACCTTGTCCTGCATCATCGACACGACCGCGCGCTTCGCTTCCTCAACCGTCGGGCAGATCAGCACGCCCTTGCCCAGCGCCAGGCCGTCCGCCTTGACCACGAGCGGCGCTTTGGCCGTGTCGAGGTAGGAAAGCGCCTCGTTCTGGTCGGAAAAGGCGCGGTATTCGGCCGTGGGAATGCCGTACTTTTTCATCAGGTTCTTGGCGAACACCTTGCTGCCCTCGATCCGCGCGGCCGCCTTCTCCGGGCCGAAGCAGGCAAAGCCCGCCGCGTGCAGCGCGTCAACCGCGCCCAGGGCCAGCGGATCGTCCGGCGCCACGACCACGAAATCCACGCCGTAGTCCTTCGCCGCCCGCACCAGGCCGGGAATATCCTTCACGTTTCCGGGCAGACAGATCGCGTCCCGCGCGATGCCGCCGTTTCCGGGCAGCGCGTAGAGCTTCTCGACCTGCGGGCTCTTTTTCAGCGACTTGATGATCGCGTGCTCCCGTCCGCCCGAGCCGACAACCAGTACCTTCATATTCTGACCTCCTAAGAACGATCGAGAGGCGGCTTTTCTAAGAAAAGCCCCTCAGACTGTCAAAAAAACCCCGGAGAGCTCGAGAGGGCCGCAGCCCTTTCGAACTTTCAATCGTGCCCAGCGGCGTGTACGGTGGGCA
>CAKUFI010000061.1 GCA_934647305.1 uncultured Clostridia bacterium
GCCGCTGGGCACGATTGAAAGTTCGAAAGGGCTGCGGCCCTCTCGAGCTCTCCGGGGGTTTTTTGACAGTCTGAGCGCCGTGTAAGCGAATACACGGCGCTGTTTTGCAGGCTTAGGGAAAAAAGAGGCAACCGGCACGAGAATGCGCTTCATTCGGGGAAACACGATTGTATTCGCTGTTGACTGTGCGGATCAAAGTACTTTCCGGGAGAGCTCGAGAGGGGCCTTTCTTAGAAAGGCCGCCTCTCGAACGAATCCCCTTACTTCGCGAAGCAGGCGACCAGACCCTCGCAGATGGCCTGCGCGAGCAGATCCTGGTAATCGGCGCTGGCCAGCAGGCGATCCTCCTCCGCATTGGAGAGGTAGCCCATCTCCAGCAGCACGCTGGGCACGCTCGACCAGTTCAGCGAGGCGTAGCGCGCGCTGGTGTGGCAGCCGGCGTTCTTCGCGCCGCTGACGGAGAGGATCGCGGGCAGCATGGTCTGGGCCAGTGCCTGACTGCGCGGGGCCGTGTCGCCCAGCTGCTGCGCGTACACGCTGAAGCCCTGCAGGGTTTTGTTCTGGCTGCCGTTGCAGTGGATTTGCAGTGCCAGGTCGCACTTTGCCTCGTTCATGATCTCGGCGCGCTCAATGTTGGTCAGGTTCACGTCGTTGCGCGTGCGCACCATGACGACGTTTGCGCCCTCGGCCTCGAGCAGCTTTTGCAGCCTGAGTGCCACCTGCAGGTTCACCTCGTACTCGGGCACGCGCGTGACCACGCCGGCCGAGCCTACCTTTATACTATACACCTTGTCCCTCGAGCCGGGGGCGACCGGGATGGGCGTGGCGTTGGAGCGGGTCTGATGCCCGGCATTGAGGCCGATGGTCACGCCCGCAAGGCGCTTTATGGGCTGCTCGCTGACCACGATGCGCACGGTCTGCGTGAAGGGACGCTCGCCCGCGGTGGAGACGACGATCTGCGTTTCGCCCAGGGAAAGCGCCTGCACGCGGCCCTTTTCGTCCACTGTGGCGACGTCCGGGGTGCGGCTTTCATAGGAAAGGCGCTGCTCGGTGGCGTTTTTGGGCAGCGGGGAAGCGTTCAGCGCGGCCGACTCGCCGGGCCTGAGGTTCAGGTACAGCCGCTCGACGCGCACGCCGGTCAGCGCGATTTCCTTCACGGTGACGCGGAAGGAGTCCTTTTTGCCGCTGGCGGCCTTTGCGGTGACGACGGCGGTACCGGGATTCACGCCGGTCAGCTCGCCCTTCTGATTGACGGCGGCGACGGACGGGTCGCTGCTGGAGAAAACCAGACTTCGGTCGGTTGCGTCGGCGGGAAGCAGCGCGGGGGTCAGCTCGACCGTCTCGTATTTGCCGATCGTCCGGCGGCTGAAGCCGAAGGAGACGCGCGTCACCGGCTGGGTGACGGTCAGGCGCACGCTGGCCGACGCGCCGCTCTTCGCGGTGACGGTAAGCGTGACCTCGCCCGCCTTTCGGGCCGAGACGGTGCCGTTTGAGGAGACGGCTGCGATTTTCTTATCGGAGGTGGCGTAGGTCAGGCGCTTGTCGGTCGCGTCGGCGGGCTCGACATGGGCGCTGAGGCGCAGACTGCTCCCGCGCTCAAGCGTCAGGGACTGGCCGGAAAGACTGACCGACTGCACCGGCCGCACGACGGTAAAGCGAATCCGGTCGGTTTTTCCGTTGATTGAGCGGGCGGTCAGCGTGGCCGTGCCGGGCTTTATCGCGGTGACTTCGCCGGTCGCCGGGTCGACGGAGAGCACCGACGGGTCGCTGGAAGCGAAGGTCAGGCTTTGATCGGTCGCGTCCTGTGGCAGCACGGAAAAGACCGGAGTCTGCTTTTCGCCCGCGTTCAGGGTCGAGCGGCTGGATGCGGCCCTGACCGACTTGACCGGGCGGACGACGCGCACCGTGCAGAACGCGGTTACGCCGCTTTCGGCGCGCAGGGTGATCGTGACTGTGCCCGGATTTTTGCCCGTCACACGGCCGCGGCTGCTGACCGAGGCGATTTCCGGGTCGCTGGAGGTAAAGGTCAGCTTCTTCGCCGTCGCGTCGGCGGGGGAGAGCGCGGCTTTCAGCGTCAGCGTGCGGCCGGTATCGAGCGTATACTCCGCCTTTTCGGGCAGGATTTCGGTCACGGGCTGGGTGACGGTCAGGCTGAGCGAGACCTTTTTGCCGCTTGACGAGCGGGCGGTCAGCCTGCACGAGCCGGCCTTGAGCGCGTGAATCACGCCCGATTTGTCGACCGTGGCCACCTTCTCGTTGCTGGAGGCATAGGTTAGGGTCCTGTCGGTCGCGTCGGCGGGCAGAACTTCCACGGAAAAGACCGAGGTCTGTTTTGCCTCGAGCGTCAGGCGGGAGGCGGCCTTGAGCGCGGTCACCGGCTGGGTCACGGTCAGGGCGCAGGAAAGGCGCGATCCGTCCGGCGCGGTGGCGGTGATGACGGTCTGACCCGCCCTGAGCGCGCGCACCCGGCCGTCCTGCGAGACGGCGGCGATCTGTTCGTCCTCGCTTGCCCAGGTCACCTCCCGCGTGCGCTTTCCGTCGAGCGTGACGGTCAGCTTCAGGCTCTTTTTCACGTCCAGGCGGGCGCTTTCGGCGCTCAGCGCGTACCCAGACGCCCAGGCGGTCAGGCCGAGGGCGCACAGGCACACCGCGAGCAGCAGCGCCACGATCCACTTTCGTTTCATAGTATATCACCTCAAAGAGAATGGAGGCCAGAGCCGGCCTCCACCAGATGGTTTTCGCGTATGCTTATTTCTCGTCCAGGTAGATGCGGCGGAACTCCTTCAGGCTCTCCACGCCGCCCAGGGTGGGACGGAACTCCAGGCCGCAGGCGCCCTTATAGCCGGCCTCGTCCACGCGCTTGAAGATGACCTTGTAGTCGTTTTCGCCGAACTGCAGGTCGATGCGGCCGGGGTGGCCGGCACTGTGCAGATGGGCGATGCAGTCCAGGTTGTTGGTGATGTTGGGGATGATGTTGCCCTCCATGACCTGCTGATGGTAGATGTCGTAGACCACCTTAACCAGCGGATGATCGACCTCATGGATGATGTCGAAGGCCTCGACGGCCGACCAGAGGTAGTAGCCGGGGTGGTTGACGAGCGTGTTGAGCGGCTCGATCATGATGGTCACGCCGCTGTCCTCCAGGATGGGCCGGGCCTCCTTCAGGGTGGCGACGATGGCCTCGTGCTGGAGGGCGCGCTCGGCGCCGGTGTCCTGACCCACCTGGGTGATCAGGCGCTTTGCGCCCACGCGGTTGGCCGCCTTGACGCTCTCGGCCAGGCCGGCCAGCCATAGCGTGCGGAAGGCGGGGTCGGTCATGCGGAACTCGGTCGTACACATGCTCAGCAGCTCCACGCCGGTCTCCTCGCAGGTGGCGCGCACCTTGTCGAGATCAAGGTTCTTCCAGTTGTAGGTCTCGGCCGCGTCGAAGCCCAAGCTGCCGATGGTGCGCAGGGCGTCGCAGAAGTCATCCTTAAAGAAGCAGGGTACGGGAACGCAGATTCTCATGGTGTTTCCTCCTATTTATATATCGATCGGGGATGGATGCGCCGGTTCTTTTTTCCTTTACATTGTATCACAGTGCGCGCGCCTTGTCCACACCTGCGCGAAGAAAAAGTCCGTTTTTTCAGGCGGGTGCAGGCCGGTTTGCGTTGCCTGAGGCGGAAAAATATGATATACTGAGCGGAGACTGACTGCGGAGGGAATTGCGTATGGCGTGCGAGGTGGCCGTTGCCCGGTGCGCGGGCTATGGCGAGGAAGAGGTGCGGCGGGCGCTTTTGGAGGCGCTTGCGCCGATCGGGGGGCTGGATTGGGTGAAGCCCGGCATGCGGGTGGCGATCAAGGCCAACCTGGTCTCGGCGATGAAGCCCGAGGCGGCGGCGACGACCCATCCGGCGCTGGTGCTGGCGCTGGGGCGGGAGCTGACGGCGCGCGGGGCGAGGGTCGTGGTGGGGGACAGTCCGGGCGGCCTGTACGGCGCGGCGTCCCTCGGCCGGATCTACGCCGCGACCGGCATGAAGGCGCTGGAGCGCGAGGGGATCGAGCTCAATCAGGACTTCTCGGAGCAGGAGGTCGAGTACCCGCAGGGCGCGGTGTGCAGGCGGTTCCGCGCGACCGGGTACCTTCTGAAGGCCGACGCGGTGATCTCGTTTTGCAAGCTGAAGTCGCACGGCATGATGGGCATGTCGGCCTCGGTCAAGAACCTGTTCGGGATGATTCCGGGCACGCTCAAGCCGGAGTATCACTATCGATTCCCGGACGAGGGCGACTTCGCGAACATGCTGATCGACCTGAACGAATACCTGAAGCCGAAGCTGTGTCTGGCGGACGCGGTCATCGCGATGGAGGGCAACGGCCCCACGATGGGCAGGCCGCGGCAGGTGGGGGCGATACTGGCCTCACAGAGCCCGTACTGGCTCGACCTGGCCTGCGCGCGGCTGATCGGGCAGGACGCCTCCGGCGTGCCCACGCTTTCTCAGGCAGCGAAGCGCGGCCTTGCGCCCGAAGAGCTGGACGAGGCGGCGGTCGCGGGGCCGCTTGCCGAGCTGATCGTGCCCGATTTTGACAACATCCGCAGCCTGCACGGGCTGCATTTCGAGGGCACGGGCAACGCCTTCGAGCGCCTGCGTGCCCGGTTCATCCGCGCGGCCATGTGCTCGCGGCCGGTGCTTCGTTTTCCGCAGAAGTGCGTAGGCTGCGGCCTGTGCGCGCGCACCTGTCCCGCCCACGCCATCGACATGCGGGACAAACGGCCGCACATCCGGCGCGCGCAGTGCATCCGCTGCTTCTGCTGCCAGGAGTTCTGCCCCAGGGGTGCGCTGGCCGTCCATCGCCCGCTCCCCGCGCGCATTCTTCACCGGACGTAGGGGTTACGTTCGAGAGGCGGCCTTTCTGACCGGGCAGTGCCCGGCCCCACTTGCTGCCGCCGGCCAAAATGATATGCTTTCTGAAAAACGATGCTTACAAGGTCGTGCGGCTTTTCTGCCCCCTCTCGAGCTCTCCCGGAAAGCACTATGATCCACGATACATATGGGAAGGAAAAATGCGGTTCCCCGAATGAAGAGTAGGTGCGAAAAGCGGGAGAGCGATGCGGCAGGAGGAGGCATAGACTGAAGGTACATTGCGATAGAAAAGGAGATTGAATACATGAAACGAGCCTCAGACTACGGCTTTTCGGTACAGGCGAGCGGCGAGGAGAACAGCCGGGCGCTGCAGCGGGCGGTGCTGGGCGGCGGCACGATCCTGGTGGACGAGCCGGGCGACTACAGGATGCGCGAGAGCGTGCTGCTGGACGACCACACGGCGCTGTTTTTCGGCGCGGGCGTGCGTATACTGCGCGAGGAATATCCGGGCGGCAGCTACCTGCTGGTGAACCGCGGCGCGTATGAGCGCAGGTGGAACTGCGACATCCGGGTGGAGGGGCTGCACATCGTGACGCAGGGCTGCTGCGTGCAGGGGCGGGTGCAGGGTCAGTACCTGACGCACGAGCACCTGATTCCCGGCCTGCGCGGGCAGATCGCCTTTTTCTATGTGAAGCGGCTGGTCGTGCGGGACTATACCTGCCTGGATCTGCCCCCGGCCGATTTCGGCATCCACGTATGCACCTTCGAGGACATACTGCTCGAAAACCTGCACATCGAGGGGCGCAAGGACGCGGTGCACCTGGGGCGCGGGCGGCGGTTCGTGATTCGGCACGGGCTGTTCCGCACCTATGACGATCCGATTGCGCTCAACGCGCACGACTACGCCACCTCCAACCCGCAGCTGGGCTGGATTGAGGACGGGCTGATCGAGGACTGCTACGACCTGGACGACGCGGACACGGTGGGGTATTTCTGCCGGATACTGGCCGGGTCGTGGTGCGACTGGCGGGAGGGCATGGTGGTGCAGCACTCGGACAGCGTGGTCAGCGAGGGCCGCGTGTATCGCGTGCTGATGCGCCCGGACGGCACGAAGTACGTCTCGCGCACCCGGCCCACGCATGCCTCGGGCGAGGAAACGTTGGACGGCATTCGCTGGGTGATGGTGCAGGAGGGAGAGGAGCACGAGTGCGGCTGCAGGCGCATTCACTTCCGCGATATTCACCTGGAAAAGCACAGGCCGGTGGCGTTCTCCGTGCACTTTGATCACGACGACTGGTCGAGGAGCGTGTATCCCGGCTCGGCGATGCCTGTGCAGAGCCAGATCACCTTCGAACACGTGTATGTGCAGAGCGAGGTGCCGGTGTTCCTGCGCTCGATCACGCCGATGGATACCGTGCGCATACTCCACTGCGATCTGCCGGACACGCGTATTCGCCTGGAAACGCTGCCGGGCGAGGCGAGGAGGTACCCCGAGGCGCGCTTCCTGCTGTGCGATAACACGTATGCGGGCGGCGGTCTGCCCGTCGACTGCGAGGCAGGCAGAACGTGGACGAAGTAAACACAAACCATACATAAGGCGCGCTCCCGTGGCATGACAGGCTCGGGGGCGCGCCCTTTCCGTTGGGACTGGTCGGCTGGTGCATGACGCATCGGAAAAATCCTCACTGCGCCTTTGCGCGGTGAGGATTTCGCAGACCTTGAGGGCTCTGATTTATGGCCCTCAAGGTCGTCGCTAGGGGCGGGACGGCTTGAGGGGTGCTGCATTGTTCTACATCCTACGAAGAATCCCGAGGCTCTAATCAATGGCCGAGGGATTCGTGTTTTGTTCGGCGGTAGCCAGTGGCACCGGGTACTACCCGGTCTGCTTGAAATTGTTCGGGACGCAGCCGAAGTAGCGCTTGAAGGCCTTGTAGAAGGTGTTGAGGTACTCGTAGCCCACGGCGCGGGCGACGTCGTCCACGGTGAGGTCGGTCTGGGTAAGCAGCTCCTGGGCGCGCTGCATGCGAACCTCCTCCACATGGGTGGAGAAATTCTTGCCGGTCTGCTCCTTGATGAAGCGGGAGAGGTACTTCTCGCTCAGCTTGAACTCATCGGCGACCGTGGTCAGGCAGAAGCTGCTGTCGGTATAGTTTTCCTCTATAAAGCGGAGGATGAGCCGGGTACGTTCGCCGGCCTGTTCGCCCTGACGGCGCGCGATGCGGCTGCACAGCTCGACGCCCCACTGCTCCATCAGGTTGAGCTGCAGAAGCGGTGATTTTTGCGCGTGCGCTTCCCAGTCCATGCGCGCCTCGCCCTGGCAGTCGGCCGCCTCATCCAGCGCGGTGCGAAGGTTGCCCAGGATGCACGCGACCCATTCCGGCCGGGTGTTTTTCTCCTGCAGAAGCTGGCGGAAGGAATCCATGCTCTCGTGCAGCGTGGCCATATCGCCCTTGAGCAGGCAGACGGTCAGCTGGGTATAGCGCTGGAAGGGGACAACCGGCCCGCGCGAGTCGAGCATGCCCGGCTCAAAGTAGATCAGCGCGCTGCGCACGCCCAGTCGGGCGCGGAAGAGGGCGCATTCGGTTTCTTCGAGCGCGCGGGGCAGCTCGCCGACGCCCCGATGCACGGCGCTGACCGCCATGAAGACCGGCTTTTCGGCGGCGCGGAAGAGCGCGTCAAAGAGCAGACTGAGCGGGCGGCCGGCCTCGTCCTGTTCGGGCAGGATAAACAGCAGGCTGTCGCGCAGGTTATACTCGCATCCGGGGAAGCCGGACTCGACCAGTACCTTCGCCCGGGTGAAGAACGCGTGCTTTTCCTCCGGGTTTTCGCTGTCCAGCGCGATAGTGACGACCCGGTAGCCCTGCTGGAAGGCCTGATGCCCAGAAAGCAGCTCCTCCTCGGCCGGGGTCAGGCGGGCGCCGGAGAAGGCCAGGTCGAGCGCGCAGTCGTCCATTTGACGAAGCATTTCCACCTGGCGCTCGCGAAGCAGCGTGCGGTCGTTGCGCAGGCGCTCCAGTTCGCGCTGCAGATGGGCGTAGAAGCTGCCTTTTTTGTCGTCCGCGCTGCCCAGCGCGTTCATCATGCGCATCAGCGGGCGGAAGGTGATATAGGCGTAGACGGCGCAGTAGAGCGTGCCGCAGAGCAGCGTGGCCGCGACGATCAGGTTCATCATCCGCAGCACCGGCTCCACTCCGGCCACCAGCACGCGGCTGGGCACGCCGATGGCCACCTGCAGCCCGGCGTCCGCGTCGGCACAGGAGAAGGTCAGGTATTCCGTGCCGGAAAGCGTCTGCTTCTCGCCGTTTTCGCCCTCGAGCAGGCACGCGCCGTCGCCCGAGAGCGTGTCGTAGAGCACGCCGCCGTGCGCGTCGGTGAGGTAGACCTGACATTCGCCGCGCACATCCGCGGGCAGAAAGCGATCAAGCAGCACATCCAGCGGGATGAGCGTGCTCACCACCAGCGAGGTGGACAGGCTGTAGGAATAGTAGGCGTTGACGGTGATATACTCGCGCGCCTCGCCCTCATAGGACGTCTGCACACGCATGGCGGGCCAGGTAAAGGCGGGCTGGCCGAACAGCTTTTCCTGCCACTGCTCATAGGTCATTCCGTCGTAGGAGAAGCCCGAGCCGTAGGCGGCCTGCTTGTTGTGGTAGATCGAGGTGCTGCACAGAAGGGCGCTGTTGCGGCGGAACTGGACGAGGATCACCTGCTCGAGCAGGTCGTAGGAGGACAGTGTCTCGGTGAGCGGCCGCAGGTGATACAGCGAGAGGTATTTTTCTTCCTTGAGCTGCCGGTCGGTCAGAAGACATAAAGAGCGCATCACGTCCTCCTGCCGCAGGGTATAGGTCAGCGTGCGCAGGGTGTTCATCTGGCGGGTGGTCAGGCGGAAGGCCGAGTTCAGGTCAGCAGTCAGGCCCTCGATCACGACGCGGCTGGCCTGGCGCAGGGTCAGCGAATAGACCGGCAGCAGCGTCAGCACGACCAGGCACATGATCAGGAACACAGGCAGCGCGTGGCGAAGGTATGTGCGCGCCTGCCAGGGCAGACCGCCCGGCCGGTTTTTCTTTTGTGAAGGCTGACTGCTCATGAGGCTGCGCCGCTCCTTTGTCACATGGAATTCACTTCATTATAACACCTAAAGCCACGCCCTTCAAGTCCCGTGCGGCCGCGAGCGGGGCAATCCCGGCGAAAAGTGGAAACTTTCCAGCAGGTGGAATTTTTCCATGGGCGTTTTCGGCGAAAATCGACTGGAAATAAGCCGCATGTGGCTTTAATCCATTGTGCGCGGGCCGCCTTCGCGCTACAATAGCCTCACAGCCGCCCCGGCGGCAGAGAAAAAAGGAGGAACCCAAGATGAAGAAACTGCTGGCACTGATCCTTGCCCTGATGCTGATCGCGCCTGCCGCGATGGCAGACGTGACCTTCCCGCTGGAGGAGACGGCGACGCTGTCCATTGCACTGCAGCAGACCCCGCTGGTCAACGACTATGAGGACAACGCGCTGACCAAGTGGCTGTTCGAGCGCACCAACGTGCAGCTGGAGTTCGTGCTCTTCCCGTCCACCGACGCGAAGACCAAGCTCAACCTGATGATCTCCGGCGGCGACAAGCTGCCCGACGTGCTGACCTTCGGCGTGAACGCCACCACCGCGTACGAGTGGGGCAGCGAGGGCGTGCTGGTGCCGCTGAACGACTATTTTGACAACGAGGGTCAGTACTACCGCGACCTGTGCGCCTCCTTAGGCTTCGACGCGGACGACCTGCTCAAGCAGATCACCAGCGTGGATGGCAACATCTACGGCACGCCGGTGTACTTGCCCACCTACAACAACATGTCCTCGCCCAGCCGCGGCTGGATCAATCAGGACTGGCTGGATGCCGTCGGCATGACCGCGCCCACCACCTATGACGAGCTGGTCGCGGTGCTGACCGCCTTCCAGGAGAAGGATCCCAACGGCAACGGCCAGGCCGACGAAATCCCGATGACCGGCCCGCAGGCGCTCAAGTACATCGAGAACATGTTCATCTATTCGCCTGCCGGCAACCACTACCTGCCCCTGAACGAGACCGACGGCAAGCTGGACGTGGACTATGACAAGCCTGCGTATCGCGAGTTCCTGAAGGCCGCCAACGACCTGGTGGCTCGCGGCCTGCTCAGCCCGCTGACCTTCACCATGGACAACGACCAGATGAAGGCGCTGCTGACCGCCGACGACTGCCAGGTGGGCCTGTTCGCCAAACAGTGGGGCGGCCAGTGGTGCGTGGACGCGACCGACCGCTTCTCGGCCTTTGAGGTGCCCGCCGGCCCCGAGGGCGCGCAGTACATCTCGATCGACAAGCCCGCCGCGGGATATTCCGCCGCGATTACCACCGACTGTGAAAACACCGACCTGGCCATCCACTACATGATGATGCAGTGCGAACCCAGCGCCAACGCCGCCGACGTGGTCTTCGTCGAGCGCTACGGCCTGAAGGACGTGGACTGGCGCCGCTTCGATCCCGAGACCGACAAGGACATGGAGAGCGCCATCCCCGGCATCACGCCCTATCAGGTGTCCATCAACGAGGTGTGGGGCGTGCAGACCTCTCAGCTGTGGCAGAGCCAGCCCTTCTTCCTGGTCGGCGACCCCGCCTGGTGGGTGACCGCCGTGGACAAGGCCAACCCCACCGCGACCGCCAACTACTTCATGGGCCAGAACTACGCGCTGAACATCGAGCACGGCCCGGCGCTTGAGAACCTGGTGGTCAATACCTACTTCGCCTATACCGACGAGGAGGTCTCCGACTGGGCCGACGCGCGCACCGCGCTGGATACCTACATCAACGAGGCGGCGACCCGCTTCGCCCTGGGCGAGCTCAACCCCAATGACGACGCCGACTGGAACGCCTACCTCGACGAGCTGGGCAAGCTCCAGTATCAGGAAATCATCGCCGTCGATCAGGCCGCCTACGACCGCAAGCAGGCGCTGTAAGGGGGAAACGAAGGGGAACGTTCGAGAGGCCGCCTTTTCTGACCGGGCAGTGCCCGGCTCCACTTGCTGCCGCCAGCCCAAAATGATGTGCTTTCTGAAAAATGACGCTTACGAGGTCATGCGGCTTTTCTGGCGCCTCTCGAGCTCTCCCGGAAAACACTTTGATCCACGATGCGCAATACGTAATAGATGGGTAATTCCCCGAATGAGGCGTGTGAGCATGAAACAGTCAACGACTCAATCCGGACAACGAGACCATTTCCTGGGGGAGCCGGCGCTCCCTCAGGCCATTTTATGACGGATAAGGATGTGAACGAATGAACGTGCGCGGCAGAAAACTGCTTCATCAGATGCGCGTGCACTGGCAGCTGTATCTGCTGCTGCTGCTGCCGATGGCCTACCTGATCATTTTCAAGTACATTCCCATGGCGGGCGTACAGATTGCCTTTCGGAAGTTTTCGATTCGCAAGGGCATCTGGGGCAGCCCGTGGGTGGGACTGGACTACTTCAAGCGCTTTTTCGGCACCTACATGTTCGGCCGGGTGCTCAAGAACACGCTGATTCTGTCGGCGTACAGCATCTTCGCGGGCTTTCCGATGCCCATACTGTTCGCACTGTGCCTGAACGTGATGCGCTGCAAGGCCTTCAAAAAGACGGTGCAGATGATCACCTACGCACCGCACTTCATCTCGACGACGGTGCTGGTGGGCATGCTGATGAGCCTGCTCAACAGCCGCACGGGCATGTACGGCACGCTGTGCAGCCGGCTCTTCGGCAGCTATCCGCCCGACCTGTTCGGCATCGGCAAGGCGTTCAAGCACCTGTACGTGTGGTCGGGCATCTGGCAGGAGATGGGCTGGGGCGCGATCATCTACATTGCGGCGCTTTCCGGTGTGGACGTGCAGCTGCACGAGGCGGCCCAGATCGACGGCGCGGGGCGGCTGAAGCGCGTGATACACATCGACCTGCCCTGTATACTGCCCACGGCGGCGATCATGCTGATTATGCGCGCGGGCAGCGTGATGAGCGTCGGCTTTGAGAAGGTCTACCTGATGCAGAACAGCGTCAACCTGGCCTATTCCGAGATCATCTCGACCTACGTGTACAAGGTCGGCATGCAGGACAGCGATTTCTCGTATTCCACTGCCATCGGCCTGTTCAATTCGGTGGTCAACCTGGCGCTGCTGGTCGTGGTGAACACGATCACGAAGAAGCTGGGCGAGACCAGCCTGTTTTAAGGAGGGCGGTTATGGCAAGCAAGGCAAGAATCAAGGATTCGCGCGAGGATCGCATGTTCTATCTGATCGTCAACGTGCTGATGGCGCTGGTGCTGATTATCGTGCTCTATCCGCTGATTTACGTGGTGTCCTCGTCCTTTTCGGACGGGCACGCGGTGCGCAACGGCAAGGTGCTTCTGTGGCCGGTCGGCTTTTCGCTGGACGGCTACCGGACGGTATTTCAGTTTGACACGGTGATCAGCGGGTACCTGAACTCCTTCAAGTACATGATCGTGGGCACGCTGGTCAACGTGGCGCTGACGATGGTATGCGCGTACCCGCTGGCGAGGCGCACGCTGCCCTTCCGAAACGGCATCATGTTCCTGTTCAGCTTCACGATGTATTTTGGCGGCGGCCTGATTCCCAGCTACCTGATGGTGCGCTCGCTGGGGATGCTCAACACGATGTGGGCGCTGATCGTGCCGGGCGCGATCTCGGTGTACAACATGATCATCACCCGCACCTTCATACAGAACAACATTCCCGTCGAGATGCTCGAGGCCAGCCAGATCGACGGCTGCAACGACCTGCAGTTCCTGGTGCGCATGGTGCTGCCGCTGTCCAAGGCGATCCTGGCGGTCATCACGCTGTACTATGCCGTCGGGCACTGGAACGGCTGGTTCGACGCGTTCATCTACCTGAACGACCGCGACCTGTATCCGCTGCAGCTGATACTGCGCGACATACTGATCGTCAGCAACATCGACCCGACCACGATCGACGATCCCGACCTGATCGAACGGCTGGAGTATACGCGCGACCTGGTCAAGTACGCGCTGATTGTCGTGTCCAGCGTGCCGATGATGCTGCTGTATCCCTTCGTGCAAAAGTACTTTATCCGCGGCGTCATGATCGGCTCGCTGAAGGGCTGATTCAACGCAGACAAAACGGGCCATCGGCCGTCGTCACAGGCGGTCGATGGTCTTTCTGTTTTGGTAGGGCTCAAGGCGCCGTATTGACAAACGCGGCGGATGGTGTACAATAAGTGAAGAGATTTACAAAACGACGGGGAGGTTTTGGGGCATGCGACAGGCGTATTACGCGGGGAATCGGGCACGTTTGTATGAGAAAATGGAATCGGGCAGTCTGGCGGTGTTTTTTTCGGGTGAGGAGCTCTGGAAGACCGGGGACGAGTACTTCCCGTTCTTTGCCGACCGGAATTTCGTGTATCTGACCGGCCTGAAGTGCAAGGAGGCGGTGCTGCTGGCGGCGAAGGACGCGCAGGGAAGCGTGCTGGAGCGGGTGTACCTGCTGCCGCCGGACGCGATGGCGGAGCGCTGGACGGGCGTGCGCGTGAAGCCGCAGGAGGCCGAGGCGGTCAGCGGGGTGAAGGATGTGCGGCCGGTGCAGGCCTTCGAGGCGGATTTCAAGACACTCGCAACGAGCGGGCGATACGGACGGGTATACCTTGACCTGTACCGCATGACGGACAGGCAGCCCGACCGCCCCGCGCACAGGCTGCTCGCGCGCGTCCAGCGGGATTACGCCTATCTGCAGGTGGGCTCCGCCGAGGCGCTGCTGCGCGAGCTGAGACTGATTAAGCAGCCCTGCGAGATCGACGCGCTGCGCCGGGCCGAGGAAATCACGAAGGCGGGCATACTGGCCATGATGCGTTCGTCGCGCCCGGGCCGGTACGAGTATCAGTACAAGGCCGACTTCGACCACGCGCTGGCGCAGTTCGGGCCGGAGGGGCCGGGCTTTCCGTCGATCATCTCGACGGGCAGGAATAACTTCTGTATCCACTACTATAGCTACACCGGCCAGGCGCAGGACGGCGACCTGGTGCTCAACGACGTGGGCGCGCAGTATGACGGACTGATTACCGATGTGTCGCGCGCATGGCCCTGCAACAGCCGCTTTTCCGACAGGCAGCGGCTGCTCTACGAGTGCGTGCTGGCCACGTCCAACGAGATGTTCTCGCTGATCCGGCCGGGCATGCCCATGGCGGCGGTTGACGCGACCATCCGCGAGCGCAACGCCAGGCGGCTGGTCGAGGCGGGCGCGCTGAAGTCGGTCGACGAGGTGGGCAAGGTCATGTGGCACGGCGGCTCGCACCACATCGGCTACGACGTGCACGACATGGTGCGCAGGCCGGAGGTGCTCGCGCCGGGCATGGTGTTCTGCGTGGACATCGGCGTGTATCACGAGGAGTGGGGGATCGGCTTCCGCCTGGAGGACAACTGCCTGATCACCGAAAATGGCTGCGAAAACCTGTCTGCAGGCATTCCGCGCACCATCGACGACCTTGAAGCGGCCATGAAATAAAAGGAGAAAAGAACGATGAGATACGTTTACGATCACGATTATCACATCCACAGCGGCCTTTCTCTATGCTCGGGCGATCCGGAGCAGTCGCCTGAGCGCATCCTGAAATACGCTAGGGACAATCGCCTCAAGACCATCTGCCTGACCGACCACTTCTGGGATGAGCGTGTGAGCGGGCCGTCCGACTGGTATGCCAAACAGGACTTTGCGCACATCAGCGCCGCCCGGCCGCTGCCCCAGGCCGAGGGAATCCGCTTTCTGTTCGGCTGCGAGACGGAAATGGACAGGCATATGCGCCTGGCGATCAGCCGGGAGCGATTCGACGAGTTTGACTTTGTCGTCATCCCGACCACCCACTTTCACATGGAGGGCCTGACCCGGTCGGCCGCGATTTCCTCGCCGAAGCAGAAGGCCGAGTTCTGGATGGCGCGCCTGAACGCCCTGCTGGACATGGATCTGCCCTTTCACAAGATCGGCGTGGCGCACCTGACCTGCAGCCTGATCGACCGGAACCGGCAGGCCTGGCGGGAAATACTTCGCCTGCTGGACGAGGACGCGCTCAGGCGGGTGATGGCGCGGGCGGCCGAAAAGGGCGTGGGCATCGAGCTCAACGCGGACGACATGCGCTTCTTCACGGAGGAAGAGGCCGACCTGGCGCTTCGGCCCTATCGGGCGGCGAAGGCGGCGGGCTGCAAATTCTACTGCGGCAGCGACGCGCATCATCCGGACGCCCTCGAGAACGCGCCGGAGGCCTTCGAGCGGGCGATCGAGCGGCTCGAGCTGACCGAGGACGACAAGTTCCACATCGGCGCGTAGCGGGCGGCTTTCGGACAAAAGTGGGCAGGGAAAGTCGGGACAGGTCGGCGCGCGCGTGCTAGAATGTAGTCACAGCGCAGGCAAAGGAGAGACAGCATGGAGTGGATGAAGGTCATCGGGGACGCGGTGCAGCTGATTGAGGCGCGCATTACGCAGGACGTTTCGGCGGAGGAAATCGCGAAGGAGCTGAACATCTCGCCCTTCTACTTTCAAAAGGGCTTCGCGATGCTGTGCGGCTTCACGGTTTCGGAGTACGTGCGCAGCCGCAGATTGGCCCTGGCCGGAAACGACCTGGCGACCAGCGACGCGAAGGTGATCGACATCGCGCTCAAATACGGCTACGACTCGCCGGACAGCTTCGCCAAGGCGTTCACGCGCTTTCACGGCGTGACCCCGATGGCCGCGAAAAAAGACGGCGTGCTGCTCAAGTCCTTTGCCCCGCTGAAGATCAAATTCTCGCTTGAAGGGGGCTATCTCATGGACTACAGAATCGAACATAAGGACGCGTTTACCGTGCTCGCGCATGTCAAAACCTTTCCCTACGAGGGCGCAAAGCAGCTCGTGCCGCAGTTCTGGCAGGCGCATTACGCCGCGGGCCTGGGCAGGACGGTGATGGGCACCTATGGAATCAACATCGACCAGACGATGGGCAGGGAAACCTTCGAATACCTGATCGCCGACCCCTGCGAGCCCGACCGCAGGGCGCCCAAGGGCTTCGATGTGCGGGAGGTTCCGGCGTTTACCTGGGCCGTTTTCCCCTGCAGAGGCGCGCTGCCCAGGGCGCTGCAGGACGTGAACATTCGCATCTACACCGAGTGGCTTCCTGCGCTGCGGGACTATGAGTTCGCCGCCGGGTACTGCGTGGAGTACTACGACGATCCCGGCAAGTACGAGAAGGGCACGATGGATGAAAAGTACTACTGCGAAATCTGGATCCCGGTGAAAAAGAAGTAAACAGATTCCCCGTCCGCGAGGGCGGGGAAAGCACGTCGCCCGCAGCGGCTTTGCCGCTGCGGGCGATTTGGCGGGGAGGACGGCCTGAACGGCACGCGCCTCCCCGCACCTCACCCACGGCTCCAAGGGAGCCGCAGGGAAGCGATTTTCTGAGGAAAATCGCATTGTACGGGCGGCTGCGGCCGCCCGATTTTTGCGTCGCAGCGCAAGGGGAGGGGCGCGGGGAGGGGCGAAGCCCCGCCCCGCCGTGCCCGGCGGCGAAGGAG
>CAKUFI010000062.1 GCA_934647305.1 uncultured Clostridia bacterium
ACCCGGTTGCTGCCGCCGGACAGCACACGAATTCGGGGACCATAGATTGAAGTCCCCGAATTCTTCGGTTTTCCGGGGATTCCCGGAAAACTCCTGTCGGCAGTGCCGACTCGCCCGGGTGGGACCCGATAGCCGCGAAACGACCAATATATTATAAGAAGGAGCCGATTGCTTCCGGCTTCCTATTTTTCTTCCAGCGCGCGCATCAGTTCAAGCGTGAGCTGACGGTTCTTCTCGCTCAGTTTTTGCCAGGCTTCAAGCAGCTCGGCAGGTGCGTCAGGCTTCCCGACATCATCCTGCAGCAGCTCGACCAGCGGGACGCCCAGTCCGGCGCACAGGGCCTCGAGCGTGGAAAGCGTCGGGTCGGTGCCGCGCTCGAACATGTTGCGGATGGTTGACCAGGCCACGCCGGATTCCTTTGCCAGGCGATAGAAGCTCCAGCCGCGCGTCTGAAGCAGTGCCAGCAGTTTTTCCCTGACGGTCATCCACGTCACCCTTTCAATATGTGTGAAATGGGATATATTCTACCGAATTTGCTTGAAAATATATAGAATGCGGGATATAATTATCTTAAAAAGGGAGCGAACCCACTTTGTCCAGTCAGATTTCGTGTTCCCTTTCTGGCTGCGCCGCGTTTTCTTTCTGTTGTTCGTTCCGCTCAACGGCCTGAAGGTGCTGTATGAGTACGTATTCGATGTAGTTGGTCATGCTGCGATGCTCCTGCGCGGCCAGTTTTCCGATCTGGTCGAACACCTCGTCTGAAAGCCGCAGGGTAAAAACACGCTTGCTGGTTGCCATGGCTGCTTCCTCCGTTTTTGATTGCACACTTCATTTTACCGCGTTTGGGCAGAAAAGTATGCGCTCATTGGACAGTCAAGTGATATCACTTATATGGAATTACGTGGAAAGAAGAGAGCTTTATGATAGAAAAAAGCTGCTTTTTTATTGGCCATCGTGAATCTGGCGACGAGATATATCTGGCGCTGCTCGAGTGTGTGGCTCGGGCGGCGGACGAGTACGGGATCGAGTCGTTTTTCGTGGGGCACCGCGGAGCCTTCGACGCGATGGCCGCCCGCGCGGTGTGCGAGAGCAAGCGAACTCGGCCGCAGATCAGGCTGTGGCTGGTGCTGAGCGCCTATTGCCCGGAGTCGAGATTCCTGCTTCCGGAGAGATTTGACGGCAGCTTTTTCCCGCCGGGGATGGAGAGCGTTCCGCCCCGCTTCGCGCTTGCGCGCGCCAACCGATACATGGCGGCGAACTGCACCTGCCTGATCACACATGTCTCCCACACGGCCGGCAACGCGCAGAAGCTGCTTGTTCATGCGCGCAGACTGGAAGAAAAAGGACTGCTTCGGGTGTGTCTGGTCTGAAACGCTTTACCCCCTTCGCCTTGCCATCGGGCGCGGAATGTGGTATGATATTTTCGGTAATCTCTGATTCATTCGGAGGATGTTCACAGGGCGTCTTTTCCGCCATTTCTGCGTCTGGAAACCTTGATTTAGCGCCGCTAAACCTGCGATTTCCATCCTGGAACTGACGAAAAAACCACTCCTGTGAATGCCTCCTCATTGAATCCTCGCTTACCGCGTGAAAAAGTCGATAGGGGGAATCCGAATGCCCTTTTGCAGCTTTGCCGAGAGCTACCCGATGATGGGGGTGACTCCGGTGGAGAATCTGTTTATTCAGTCCTTTCTGCCGCAGGCACCGGGCGACTATGTGCGCGTGTACCTGTACGGCCTGATGCAGTGCTATTACCCGGTGGCCGACATGACGCTCGAAAAGATGGCGCAGGCGCTGGGCGTGGAGCCTGAAACCGTGCGCGCCGCCTATACCTACTGGGAGCGGCGCGGCCTGGTGGAGCGGCTGCAGGACAAGCCGCCGGCCTACCGCTACATCCACCCGGTCTCCTCCATGATGAACGAGAGCGACCGCATGGACGAGCAGATCTACCGCTATCAGGATCTTAACGCCAGGCTGCAGCAGATGATTCCCGACCGGCCGTTCAGCGCGTCCGATTCGGACATCGTGTGCCAGTGGATCGAGGATCTGGGCCTGCCGGAGGAGGTCGTGCTGATCTTTGTGCGCCACTGCATCGACCTGTACCTGAACCGCGAGCGCGGACGCAGGCCGGAGAACCTCAAAAACTTCCGCCTGAAGAACTACGACAAGGAGGCCATGGCCTGGGTCAGCGACGGCATTGTGACCGTCGAAAAGGCGCAGGAGCGCGTGGAGCGGGACAAGGCCTACTACAAGCTCGCCCAGAAGGTGCTCACGCAGCTGGGTATCAGCTTCCGGCAGCCGACCCGGGACGAGCTGGACGCGGCGCGCAGGTGGCTGGAGGAGTATCACCTGGATCAGGACGCGGTGCTGGCCGCCTGCCGGGAGACGCTCAAGTCCCGCAACCCCAACTTTGCCTACCTGGATACCATCCTGCAGCATAACCGCGAGGCCGGCAGCCGCGAGCAGATGCAGCGCCAGCTGGACGAAAAGCGGGCGCTCGTCGAGGGCGTCAAGCAGCTGCACCAGGCGCTGGGCATCGTGGCCCGCACGCCCACGCCCGAGGAAATCGCCCGGTATCAGAAGTACCTGGCCGGGGGGTTTACGCCGGAGGGGGTGCTGCTGGTGGCGACCGAGCTGGGCGCGCACGGGCAGTACGACATGGAGCAGCTCGAGCGGGCGATGACCGGCTTCGCGGCGCGCGGCCAGTTCACGCTGGAGGAAATGCAGGCCTACCTTTCGCGCCAGAAGGAGCTGCGCGCGCAGGTGGCGGTCTACCTGGAAAAGAGCGGGCAGGATCGCCGCCCCACCAACGCGGACGTGGCGCAGCTCGAGGGCTGGCTCAAAAACGCGCCGTTTGAGGTGATCGAGTACGCCGCCGAGTGCGCCCACGGCACCCAGCTGCCCACCAAGTACATGGACAAGCTGCTCTCCCAGTGGGCGAAGGAGGACATCCACACCCTCGACGTGGCCAAAACCCGCCATCCCATGCACCGCCCGAACGCGCAGCCTCAGGCCCCGGCCAACGCCGCCCAGAACTACGACCAGCGCAAATACGACAACGAAAAGCTCAACTACCTGTTTGAGGACGACGAGGAGGATGCCAGATGACCCGCGAGGAAGCGGCGCGAGAGCTGACCATCGAGTATCAGCGGCAGCGCGAGGCCGACGAGCGCGCGCTCGAAATGCGCAGGCAGGAGGCGGAGGCCAGAGACCCGCGCATCGGCGAGCTGTCGGACGGCGGGGCGAGTCTGCTTCGGCAGGCGGCGCGCACGCTGCTCACCCGGCCTGACGAGGCGGTCGAGGCCATGAAGGTTGCCCGGACGCGCGCGGAGGGGATGCAGTCGGAGCTGAAGGCGCGCCTTGCCGCGGCCGGACTGCCTGAAAACTACCTCGAGATGCAGTACCGCTGCCCGATTTGCAGGGACACGGGCTTCATCGCCGACCCCATCCAGCGCCACTGCGAGTGCTTTATCAAGCGGCTCAACCAGAAGATGTACGAGGGCGCAGGACTGACCGGGCGCACCGAGCAGAGCTTCGAGGCGTTCGACGAGCAGTTTGTGCCCGACACGCCGGTCGAGGGAACCGGCAAAACCCAGCGCGAAATCGCCTGCCTGGCGCGCGACCGCTGCCTGAGGTACGCCGCGCGCTACCCGGACACGCCCCGGCCGGGCTTGATGCTGATGGGCAACAGCGGCCTGGGCAAGAGCTTCCTGCTCAACTGCGTCGCGCGCAGGCTGATCGAGCGGGGGTTTTCCCCGGTCAAGCTGACCGCCTACCGCCTGTTCGAGGTCATGCGCGGCGCGGGCTTTGGCGACGAGCAGAAGGCGCGCGAGTTCGACCGGCTGATGGGCGCGGAGATCCTGCTCATCGACGATCTGGGCACCGAGCCGATGGTCAGGAACATCACCGTCGAGTATCTGTTCTCTCTGATCAACGAGCGCACCGGCGGAGGCATGCACACCGTCATCGCCACCAATCTGTCGTTTGAGGATCTGAAAAACCGCTACACCGAGCGCATCGCCAGCCGCCTGCTGGACAAGAATGGGTTCGAGGTGGTCGGCCTGTCCGGCGAAGACCTGCGCCTGATCGGAAGGAGGCGCTCATGAGCGTCAAGGACGAGGTGGTCTCGCGCCTAAACGAGCTGGGCATCCCCTTCGAGCTGGCCGAGCACGAGCCGATCTACACAATGGAGGAATGCGCGCACTGCTCCCGGCAGATGGCGGGCGTGATTCCCAAGAACCTGTTTTTAAGGCCGCGGCGCGCGGAGAAGTATTACCTGCTGATCCTGCGCGGCGGCGTACCCTACAACGCCTCTCTGGTCAGTCATCAGGCCGACTCGCCCCGGCTGGGCTTCGGCGATGAGGAGGCGCTTTTCCGCCTGCTGCACACCCGGCCCGGCTCGATCAGCCCGCTGGGGCTGATGTTCGACGCGCAGAATGAGGTGACGCTGCTGGTCGACGAGGCGCTTGTCCGCGAGGAGCGGCTGCTGTTTCATCCGTGCGACAACCGGTTCACCGTCGGCCTGTCCGGGGAGGACTTCTTTCAAAGGTTCCTGCCCGCCTGCGGTCACGCGCCGAGGTTCGTGAAGGTGTGTGATGACACCTGAACGGGTCGATTGGGCGGCAAAATGAGGTCTCTATCGTGCCGGAATGAGGACAAAATCACGCTGTACAGGCGCTCTATCGCGACAGTACAGCGTGGCTTTTTTTGTTGTGCGATGAAATCCCTGCTTCGGGCGGAGGCTCCGGTCAAATCTTACTTTGATTAACGTATAATTGTTTTGCCCGGCGGCGGGATGGGCCGCTGCCACCGACTCACGCGTCCGGCTTGAAGGTCAGCTCGACCCAGGCGGGCGCGAAGCCGCAGCGCAGTGCGTTTTTTGCCGAGCGGAGATTCGACCAGGCGGCGCAGTAGAAGGGCACCCTTCCGCGCGCAAAGGTCTCGAAGGCCAGGCGGCTGGTGAGCGCCGAGGCGATTCCCCGGCGGCGGTAGGCGGGCAGTACGTCCACGCCGATCTGCCACATCGTGTCGCAGTCGGCAGAGCACCCGGCCAGCCCCACCAGCGTCTCGCCGTCGTACGCGCCCACGGCGAGCACGTCCAACTGCCTGCGCTTTTCACACAGCGCGTTGCTCCACTGGGGCAGGTACAGGCCGGAAAAATCGGCGGGGGAGAGCAGCTCCAGCCTGTACGGGCAGGAAAGCGGCTTCAGGCGGTTTACGTCGGGCAGGTAATACTGCGCCATGTAGCGGCTGCGCTGGCCGAAGGGAGCCAGGCGGTCGTCCAGCCAGTGAAGATACGGCGTTTCGAAGCTCTGATACCATTCCTGCCGGGTCAGGTACTCGGCCACGATGGCCCGGTACTCGTCCTGCACCGCGGCGACCACGTTGTTTCCGTAGGAGGCCAGGTTGCAGGCAATGGGCGCGGCGCGATACCTGCGCGCCTGCGGGCCGACTGCCGAAGAGGTGAACACCGGCTCGCTGCCCAGGAAGTCGTCCGGGGCGCAGTTGAGGTCGCGCGCGGACTGCTCCAGCGCGATACGCAGAATCTGTTCGTTGTTCATAATTGTCTCCTTTGCTTGCGTCAAGGCCTGTATGCGGCCTGCGCGGGATGGGGGAAACGAAACCTGGCCGCCGCCCTCGCGCATGCGGGAGTCGGGAAAATTTGTGGGGAGAGACGGGGCCGAAGCCATTTCGCCTGTAAAACGGTTTTTTATCCCCGAGAAGCGGGACGCGCGTGCGCGTTGTTTAGAGGTAATGGTACCGCTTGCGCTGCGTGGCCAGGAAGAGGATGGACAGACCCAGCGCGAACACCTCGGCGACAGTCATTGCCCACCAGATGCCATCCAGGCCGAAGAGCGCAGGCAGCAGCAGCACGCACAGCGTCTGGAACACCAGCGTGCGCAGGAAGGAAATCGCGGCCGAAATCACGCCGTTGTTGAGCGCGGTGAAGAACGATGAGGTGAAGATGTTGAAGCCTGCCATCAGGAACGAGAACGCGAACAGGCAGAAGGCGTGGCGGGTCATCTCGAACAGCTCCGCGTCGTAGCCCACGAAGATCCGGGCCAGCGGCGCGGCCAGCGCAATTGCCAGCACCGTCAGGATCACGCCGCCCGCGCTCATCAGCTTGACGCTCTTGGTCAGCATGTTGCGCAGCTCGGCGTGGTTTTCCGCGCCGTAGTGATAGCCCACGATGGGCGCGCTGCCGATTGCGTAGCCCACGAAGATAGCCACGAAGATGAACTGCACGTACATCAGCACGCCGTAGGCCGCCACGCCGTTTTCGCCCGCGTAGGCGAGCAGCTGGAAGTTGTACAGCATGCTGACCAGCGAGCCGGAAATGTTGCTCATCAGCTCGGAGGAGCCGTTGCCGCAGGCCTTGAGGATGGGGCGCAGCTCGAGGCGCGTCTTGACCAGGCGCAGACGGCTGCTGTTGGGACGCAGGAAGTAGATCAGGGGCAGCGCGCCGCCCACGCACTGGCTCAGGCCGGTCGCGACCGCCGCGCCCACCACGCCCCACTTAAAGCCCGCGATGAACAGCGCGTCGAGCGCCATGTTGGTCACGCCCGCCGCCACTGTCGCCAGCAGGCCCAGCCGGGGCTTCTCGGCGGTGATCAGGAAGGACTGGAACACGTTCTGCAGCATGAACGCGATCACGAAGGCGAGCACCGTCCGGCCGTAGCGCACGCAGTCGTCAATCATCGCGTCGGTCGCGCCCAGCAGGTAGGAGATCGGGCGCATGAAAATCACGCCGATCGCCGTGAGCACCGCGCCGGAAAGCACGGTAATGACAATCATCATCGAGAAATAGCGGTTTGCGTCCTCCGGCTCCTGCTGGCCCAGCGTCTTGGCCACCAGCGCGCTGCCGCCCGTGCCGATCATGAAGCCCACGCCGCCCAGGATCATGATGAACGGCATCACCAGGTTGATTGCGGCGAAGGCGGTCTTGCCCACGAAGTTGGACACGAACAGGCCGTCCACCACGCCGTAGATCGAGGTGAAGATCATCATGACGATCGAGGGCAGCACAAATCGAAGCAGTTTTTTGTAGGTAAAGTGATCCGACAGCTGAATGTTTATTTTGCTTTTTCCTCCGTTTCCGAGGGGGTATTCGCGATCATGCGGTTGATTTCTTTCTCCAGGCAGGTCAGGTGCTCCTCGGTCAGACGAACCAGCTCGGCCATTTTTTTCTCGCCCAGGCGAAAGATGGCCCGCGTTTCGGCCTGATAAACCTGGCCGCCGGTTGCCAGGGCGTAGGCGCGGCCCGTTTCGGTCAGGCGAACCAGCTTGCGCCTGCGATTATCCGGCGCGCTCTCGAGCGTCACATAGCCCTTTTTCTGCAGCGTGCGAACTGCGGAATTGATCGTCTGCTTGGTGTACATCCATTCCTCGCACAGATCCTGCTGCGAATAGCTCCTGCGCTCGTTCAGCAGTACATAAAGCAGCCAGTTTACGCAGTCCGACTGGTTAAAATGCGCGGCCGCGCGGTGATAAAGCGCGTCCGCCCGGCGCGTCTGCCGGTTGAACTGCTCCAGCAGCTCGCTTCTCTGATCGGCCATTTTAACCCCTCCATTTTTGCAAACGGGGTCTATTATAGTCTGATTTCGGACAAAAGTCAACGCGGGATTCTGTCGCGAAAATGTTATTTTTTACGGACAAAGGGCATAAAAAAAGCCCCGGGGACGGCGCGTCTCCGGGGAGGTGTGCGGTTCGCTTTTTCAGGTTTCACGGCCGTGCGCCTGCCGCCACTGCCTGGGCGAGCAGCCGGCCTCGCGGTGAAAGACGGTGGAGAAGTAGTTCGAGTCGGCAAAGCCCAGCTGGCTGCCGATTTCCTGCACGCTCAGCTCGGTGTTTTCCAGGTACATTTTCGCCATGCGCACCTTGCCGCGGTTGACGTAGGTGCGGTAGCTGCAGTGCGCGTAGTGGCGGATGGTGCGGCTTAGATAACTGGTGGAGCAGTTGAACTGGGCGGCGAGCTCCTCAAGGGAGTTGATCTCGTCGTAGTGACGCTCCAGGTAGCGCCTGATGAGCATGTAGAAGGTCTCGCTGTTGGTGGCGTAGTGCGTCTTTTCCGCGTCGAGATCCTTCAGGTAGATCAGAAGCAGCGTGAACTGGCTGCACAGGGGCGAAATCAGCGCGCGCATTTCCTGCATCGAGGGCTTTTCGCCGCGCGCGTAGAGCTCGTACAGCCGCTCCAGATCCTGCCGGTTCAGGCCGTACCGGGCGCAGACCTTTTCAAACTGGGCGGCTCTTTTTTCAGGGTTGCCCCTGTAGCCGCTGATCGACAGGAAGCCCACCGTTTTCTGCGCGTCGTCGCGGATCGGGAAGACGTATTCGCCCATGCCCATCCAGCAAGTGCCGAAATACGGGCCGTTTTCCGCCTTCGCACGTACCTTGTCCTGCCGGTCGATGCAGCACTGCCAGATGTCCCAGGTGTGCTTCAGGTACAGGCAGACCGGGTTCTCATGCACGTTGTAGGGCAGGATGCGATCAAAATAGGCCGGCAGGCGGTTTTCCAGGTGATGGACGGTGATCTGCAGGTGATGGGCGTTTTTCAGGTATTCGATGTAGGTCACGATGTCGTCCAGCAGCGTGTCCACGTGGCTCTGCGCGTTTGCCAAGTCCCTCGCCTCCCTTGCATGCTTATTGTAACACGCATCGGGGAGGGCGGTCAATAGAAAAACCCGCCCGGAACGCGTTGAACCGGGTGGATTTTCAAAGGTTTTTGCTACAGCTTCTCGAGTACGTAGTCGCCGAACTGGGCGCAGGTCGCGCCGTCCTTGTGGCCGGTCACGACGACGCGCTTTTCGGCCTCGCAGGCGGTCAGCGCGGCGGCAAGGCGGTTGGCCTGATCGACGAGCGCGATGTGCCGAAGCAGCATTTCGGCGGCCTTGAGGATGCTGGCGGGGTTGGCGTAGTCGCCCTCGCCGTCCTCGATCATGCGGGGCGCGGAGCCGTGGATGGCCTCGAACATGGCGTAGGAGGAGCCGATGTTGGCGCTGCCCGCGGTGCCTACGCCGCCCTGAATCTGCGCGGCCTCGTCGGTGATGATGTCGCCGTAGAGGTTGGGCAGCAGGAAGACCTGAAAGCGGCTGCGGATATCGGGATTGACCAGGTTGGCGGTCATGATGTCGATGTACCAGTCCTCGGCCTCGACGCCCGGATACTCTGCGGCCACCTCGTGGCAGATGCGGGAGAACATGCCGTCGGTCTTCTTCATGATATTGGCCTTGGTGACGATGGCGACGCGCGTCTTGCCGTTGTTTCTGGCGTAGTCGAAGGCGGCGCGGGCGATGCGGCGGGTGCCTGCGTCAGTGGTGACCTTGAAGTCCATGGTCAGCTTGCCGGGCAGCTCGACGCCGCGGCTGCCCAGGGCGTACTCGCCCTCGGTGTTCTCGCGGAAGAACGTCCAGTCGATGCCCTCGGCGGGCACGCACACCGGCCGCACGTTGGCGTACAGATCCAGCTCGCGGCGCAGCGCGACGTTGGCGCTCTCCAGCGTGCCGCCCTTGGGGGTGGTGGTCGGGCCCTTGAGCAGCACGTCGCACTGCTTCATGGCGGCCAGCGTGTCCTCGGGCAGGGCGCGGCCCAGAGAGAGGCGGTTTTCGATGGTCAGGCCGGAGATGGCGCGCAGCTCGACCCGGCCGGAGGCGACGTCGTCCGCCAGCAGCCTGCGAAGCACGCGCTCGGCCTGCTCCATGATGATCGGGCCGATGCCGTCGCCGGGCACCAGGCCCACGACGATGCGCTCCGCCTTGGTGAAGTCCTTGGCGGGGGAGGCGGTTTCCATGCGGGTCTGGCGGCGCAGCTGCTCCTCGAGCAGGGATTTGTAATGCGCGGTCGCTTCCTCAATCAGATGCGTGTAGTCCATCAGTTCAGCGCCTCCTTCGTGTAGCTGAGCAGGCCGCCCGCCTTGAGAATGGCCTTCTGGCGGTCGGTAAATGCGCAGACGAGCGGGATTTCGCCGCAGGACGCGTGCAGGGTCATTTCGCCCCTGTCCATGCCCTCGAAAATGCCGTTGATGGACAGGTTTTCGCCCTGCGTCAGGCGGTCGTAGTCGGCGGGATTTTTGAAGGTCAGCGGCAGGATGCCGGCGTTGATCAGGTTGGCGATATGGATGCGGGCGAAGCTCTTGGCCACCACCGCGCGCACGCCCAGATACAGGGGCACCAGCGCCGCGTGCTCGCGGGAAGAGCCCTGGCCGTAGTTCGAGCCGCCCACGATGATGGTCTGTCCGGCCGCCTTGGCGCGGCTGGTGAATTCCTTGTCGCACACGGCGAAGCAGAACTCGGACAGCTTCGGGATGTTGGAGCGGTAGGGCAGGATCTTGGAGCCGGCGGGCATGATGTGGTCGGTGGTGATGTTGTCGCCCACCTTCAGGGTCAGGCAGGCGTCGATGCGGTCGCCGACCGGCCTGACCTGGGGGAATTCCCTGATGTTCGGGCCGCGCAGCACCTCGACCGAATCCGCTTCCTCGGGAGAGGCGGGGGCGAGGACGGCGCTGTCGTCCACCTTGAAGCAGTCGGGCAGCGTGACCCTGATCTCGTCCAGACCCAGCGTGCGCGGGTCGGTGATCTCGCCGGTCAGCGCGGAGGCCACGGCGGTCTCGGGCGAGACCAGGTAGACCTTCGCGTCGGCGGTGCCGCTGCGCCCCTCAAAGTTGCGGTTGAAGGTGCGCAGGCTCACCCCGCCTGAATTGGGCGAGAAGCCCATGCCGATGCAGGGGCCGCAGGCGCACTCCAGCAGCCGCGCGCCCGAGGCGAGGATGTCGGTCAGCGCCTCGCTGCCCGAGAGCATGGTCAGCACCTGGCGGGAGCCGGGCGACACCGACATGCTGACCGAGGGGGCGATGGTGCGTCCCTTGAGCAGCGCGGCCGCCTTGAGCATGTCGAAGAGCGAGGAGTTGGTGCAGGAGCCGATGCACACCTGGTCGACCTTCGTGCCCTTCAGGCTGCTGACCGGTACCACCTTGTCGGGCATGTGCGGGCAGGCGATCAGCGGCTCGAGCGCGGACAGGTCGATATGGATCACGCGGTCGTACTCTGCGTCCGGATCGGGGGCAAGGGGCGTGTAGTCCGCCTCGCGCATCTGCGCGCGGAGGAAGGCGCGCGTCACCTCGTCGGAGGGAAAGATGGAGCTGGTCGCGCCCAGCTCGGTGCCCATGTTGGTGATGGTGGCGCGCTCGGGCACGGACAGCGACGCGATGCCTTCGCCGCCCCACTCGATCACGTGTCCCACGCCGCCCTTGACCGACAGGATGCGCAGCAGCTCGAGGCTCACGTCCTTGGCGGTGACGAACGGACGGAGGCGACCGGTGACCTCCACCTTGATGACGCGGGGCATGGTGATGTAGTACGCGCCGCCGCCCATGGCCACGGCCACGTCCATGCCGCCCGCGCCGAAGGCCAGCATGCCCAGGCCGCCCGCGGTGGGCGTGTGGCTGTCCGAGCCGATCAGCGTCATGCCGGGCACGCCGAAGCGCTCCAGATGCACCTGGTGACAGATGCCGTTGCCCGGGCGGGAGAACCATACGCCGTGCTTTTTTGCGACCGACTGGATGTAGCGGTGGTCGTCGGCGTTCTCAAAGCCGGACTGCAGCGTGTTGTGGTCGACATAGGCCACGGATTTTTTCGTTTTCACGCGCGGAATGCCCATGGACTCGAACTCGAGGTAGGCCATGGTGCCGGTCGCGTCCTGAGTCAGCGTCTGGTCGATGCGCAGCGCGGCTTCCTCGCCGGGAACCATGCTGCCGCCCACCAGGTGGCTCGCGATAATCTTTTGCGCAAGATTCATGCCCATATTCATCCGTTCCTTTCTATAGTGAAAACAGTGAAGGACGCTGTGCTTTGCCTGCCCAAAGGCGGGCGGGTGATGTGCTGATGGTGCGGCCGCAGAACGCAGCGGGCAATGCCCGCCAAACCTGACAGGCGCGGCGCGCTCTGGCAGGGGAAGAAATCGACCGCTCCGATTTATGGCGGTCGGTTTCGTCGCCCGAACCGGCGGCAGCAGGTGGCACCGGGCACTGCCCGGCTACTTGAGGTCGGTCTTGTCCAGACTGGCGCGGGCGTTGGCGACGTGCTCGAGCACGGCCTGCGCGCTGCGCTCGCTGTCGTGGGCGGCCAGCGCCTCGTAGATGGCCAGGTGCTCCTGAAGCGCCTGTACCGCGCGGCTGTGCTTGCGGACAGTGGCCTTGCGGGACTTGGTCATCTTCTTGTGCAGCGAGCAGAGGGTGTCGGAGAGCGCCTTGCTGCCGCAGCTATTGTAGAGAATCTCGTGGAACTTCGAGTCGAGATTCTTGATCTTGTCGGAGTTCGCGTCGGTATTGTCGGCCTCCTGCCGCTCGATGTAGAAGCGCTGCAGGTCGAGCGCCTCCTTCATTTCGCGCAGCTGCTCGTCGGTGATGTTCTTCGCCGCGCGGGCGGCCGCCATGTCCTCGATGCGGCTGCGGATTTCGTACATGTCCTGCATGTCCTCCTTGGAGATGCCCACGACGACCGCGCCGCGGCCGGTGTCCTCCAGGATGTTCTCCTGCTCCAGGCGGCGAATGGCCTCGCGAACCGGCGTGCGGCTCACGCCCAGCTCCTCGGACAGGCGCAGCTCGCTGAGCACCTCGCCCCGGGGATACTTGCCCGAGAGGATGTCGCGCTCCAGCAGCTCAAAAATCTGATCGGCGATGGATATGGTTCTGTGGTCTCCCATCGGTATGCCTCCTGTGATATCGTACTGCGTCCGTATTGCTTACCTGTGCGCCTTGAGCACGCCGCCGGAGAGCTCCTCGATCTTGTGCTCGAGCTCGTCGGTGGACAGCGCGGTGGTTCGGCCGCCCTCGTACTGCGCGTCGACCCACTCCTTCATCGACTCGACCAGCCTGTCGTGCTTGCCCAGCTGATGCTCGCCCTTGAGGCGGTAGTTCTGGTTGATCCAGTAGGCGATGCCGGCCAGACCGGAGGTCTTGCTCACGGCGACGGTGGCCGGACGGTCGAGCAGCTTCTCGGTGTTGAAGATGTTGTAGATTTCCTCGTCCTTGAGCAGGCCGTCGGCGTGGATGCCCGCGCGGGTGACGTTGAAATTGCGGCCCACGAACGGGGTCATCGGCGGGATGGAGTAGCCGATTTCGTGCTCGAAGTAGTCGGCGATCTGGGTGATGACGGTGGGATCCATGCCGTCGAGCGAGCCGCGCAGCGAGGCGTACTCGAACACCATGGCCTCGAGCGGCACGTTGCCCGTGCGCTCGCCGATGCCCAGCAGCGAGCAGTTCACGCCGCTCGCGCCGTAGAGCCAGGCGGTGGCGGCGTTGGCGACCGCCTTGTAAAAGTCGTTGTGGCCGTGCCACTCCAGGTACTCGCTCTGCACGTCGGAATAGTGCTGCAGGCCGTAGATGATGCCGGGCACGCTGCGGGGCAGGGCGACCTCGGTATAGGGCACGCCGTAGCCCATCGTGTCGCAGGCGCGGATGCGGACCGGGATGTCCGCCTCCTGAGACAGCTTCATCAGCTCATTGACGAACGGCACCACGAAGCCGTAGAAGTCGGCGCGGGTGATGTCCTCCAGGTGACAGCGGGGCATGACGCCCGCCTCAAACGCGTCCTTGACCACGGCCAGGTAATGCTCCATGGCCTGCCGGCGGGTCATCTTCAGCTTCTTGAAGATGTGGTAGTCGCTGCAGGAGACCAGGATGCCCGTCTCGCGGATGCCCAGATCCTTGACTGCGTGGAAGTCTTCCCGGCTGGCGCGAATCCAGGTCGTGATCTCCGGGAAGCGCAGGCCCAGCGCCATGCAGCGCTCGATCGCCTCGCGGTCGCGCTTGCTGTAGATGAAGAACTCGGTCTGCCGGATGCGGCCGTAGGGCCCGCCCAGCCTGCTCATCAGCTTGAACAGCTCCACGATCTGATCGGGCGTGTAGGGATTCATCGACTGCTGGCCGTCGCGGAAGGTGGTGTCGGTGATCCAGATATCCTCGGGCATCGACATGGGCACGCGGCGGTGGTTGAAGGCAACCTTGGGCACCTCGTCATAGTTGTATACGTCGCGGTACAGGATCGGGTCCTTTACGTCCTGCAGCGAATATCGGTAGTCATTTTCCTCGAGCAGATTGGTTTTCGGCGACAGTTCAAGCATAACGCAGGCTCCTTTCGACTGGAAGAGCGGATTCAACGAGTAGTATTACTGTATACAATCATACCACTGCGCCAGCGACTTGTCCATAGCCAATTCTGTTAAAAATGAATTTCTGACACCTGGAAACCTGCAAAATAAGAGCGGAGGGCTTCCCGTATGCGCCGTGTTCGGGGAAGCATGCGATTTCAGCCCGCTTCGCCCGGCGGAGCAGAGGGCTTTTTGGACAGAACTCGAGAGGGGCCCTTCTCAGAAAAGCCCCTCGAATAAAGGCTCCCTAGACGATCACTACGCGGTACCTGCGCAGCCAGGAATCGACCTGAAGCAGGTAGGCGAGCATCTGCGGCCCGGCCATGAGCTGACCGAACCAGGGCGTTTCCTGGGGCGAAAGCGGCCCTTCTGCCAGGCTGCGGACGGTTTGAGGGTCGGCAAGCTGCCAGAGCGGGGCCTGCGAATCGGCCAGCAGCGCCTGAACCCGGCCGCGGATCGCCTGGGCGTAAAGCGGGTGGTAGGTCTTGGGGTAGGGACTCTTGCGGCGCAGGCGCAGTTTGTCGGGCAGGACGCCTTCCATCACCGCGCGCAGCAGGCCCTTTTCCATGCCGCCGGTGTTTTTCATCGACCAGGGCACGTTGAACACGTACTGCACCAGCCGCTCGTCGCAGAAGGGCGTGAGCACCTGCAGATCGAAGGAATTGCACATGCAGACGGCGCGTTCCTGCAAATTCGTCATGAAGTAGCGGAAGCAGAGGGCCTGAAGCGCGCGCAGGCGTTCGTCCAGCGGGCACTCACCGCTTAGGCGCGGGGCCTGGGCGAGTTCGCGGGCATAGGTGTCGCGGACGTATTCCTCGACGTGCAGCTTTTGGGCGATTTCAGGCCGCAGTATTCGCTGCCTGAGCGGGAGTGAACCGCTCCAAGGGAAGCAGTCAGCGTGGATGAGCGCTTCCCGATGGAACCACGGATAGCCGCCGAACACCTCGTCGGCACATTCGCCCGACAGCGCGTAGCGATGACTTTTGGCGATTTCTCCGGCAAAGAGGTAGAGCGAGCTGTCGATGTCTGCCATGCCCGGGAAGCCGCGCGCCGCCATCGCCGCGTCGAGCGACTGTGCCAGGGCCTCGACGGGCAGCACAATCCGCTCGTGCCGGGTGCCGATCGCCTGCGCCGCCAGCTCGACATAGGGCGCGTCCTGCTCGGGCTGGTAGCTGCCGCCCTTGAAAAACTGCTCGTTTCCCTCGTAGTCGACCGAATAGGTGACCACAGGTCGATCGGTCTGCCTGGCCAGAAGCGCGGTCAGGGCGCAGGAATCCAGGCCGCCCGAGAGCATCGCGGCCGGCTCGAGCGGCGCCGCGTCCGCCACGGCCTGCGCAAGCAGCGAACGAACGGCTTCGACCGTGTCCGGGAGCGAGTCGGTGTGCTCGCGGGCGGTCAGCTCGAAATACGCGCGCACTTTTGCCCTGCCGCTCTGCACGGTCAGCATGTGACCGGGCTCCAGGGCGAGCAGGTCGCGATAAGGCGTTTTGCCGGGTGTGCGCGCCGGACCCAGGCCAAAAACTTCACAAAGGCCGGACGAGTCCACCTCGGCAAGGACGCCCAGGCGCAGAAGCGGGGCCGGGTGCGAGCCGAACAGGACTTCACCGCCGCGGATACTATAATAGAAGGGAACTTCGCCCATCCGGTCGCGCGAGAGCAGCAGGCGGTCGTGCTCCTGGTCGATTACGATCAGCGCGCACGGGCCTTCAACGCGCCGCACGCAGTCCTCGCCCCAGGCCCTATAGGCCTGAAGCAGCAGCTCGCTGAAGGTCGCGGCCGTCGAGGGCCCCAGTTCACGCCGCAGCGCCGCCGCGTTTCGAATGTGTCCCACCGCCAGCGCCGCGATCGGGCCGCTGCGCGCCGCGCCTTTGCCGCTCAGAAAATGCCGGCCCAGCTGCAGACAGGGCGCGTCCAGAAAGACGCCGGGACGCCGCGAATTGAAAATACCCGAGAAGCTTTGCAAAATGACCACTCCTTCCGGCAGAATCCTCAGCAGTATATGCGCCGGAATGGCATGATATTTTCGCAACGATGTTACGGAATAAAACCGAATGTTCGGGAGGAAAAGTGAGAGGAGGAGTGCGATGTGGAGAGG
>CAKUFI010000063.1 GCA_934647305.1 uncultured Clostridia bacterium
GCACCTGGCCGGGGAGCTTGCTTCCCCGTCCACCAGCTTGTCAAAACCTTTTTTGACAAGCTGAGCTCCCCTTGCAGGGGAGCCTTGACCGCGCCCAACCGTGTCTCCCCTGAAAGGGGAGGTGCCCGCGGCGCGGGCGGTGGGGTTTCGCCTACGCAGAATTCAGGAACTCTAATTTATGGTTCCTGAATTCGTCAATAGAATGCGCGGCAGCAGGTGGCCGTCGGCCCTGCCGACTTGGCGAAGAGCTCGCGGGCCTCTTCCTCCTCGCCGGGGTAGAACACGCGCAGCAGGGTGAGGCCGTGGGCGGGGGCGGTCACGCCCAGGTCGAGGCGGCTGCCGCTTTCAAGGGCGCGCGCGATGGCGCCCTCGGGCAGCTTGCCGCAGCCGACCTGCATCAGCGTGCCGGCCAGTATGCGCACCATGTTGTACAGGAAGCCGCCGCCGTACACCAGCAGCGTGACCTCCTGCTCGTGCCGGAAGACGCGAACGCGGTACATCGTGCGCACCGTGTCCTTGACCACCGAGCCGCTGGCCGCGAAAGGCGCGAAGTCATGCGTGCCGACGATGGCCTGAGCCTCGCGATCCATCAGCGACTCGTCCAGCGGGTACATGAAGTGGGCGTGGGTGTGGCGAAGCAGCGCGCTGGCGTGGGGGGAATTGTAGATCTGGTAGCGGTAGATCTTGCCGTGTGCCTGAAAGCGCGGATGAAAATCGCTGTCCGCCTCCAGCGACTCGCGCACGCGGATATCGTCGGGCAGCAGCGTGTTGAGCGCGTAACTGAACTTCTCGGCGGGAATCCGGCTCGCCGTGTCAAAGGCGCACACCTGGCACAGCGCGTGTACGCCCGCGTCCGTCCGGCTCGCGCCCGTGACGCGGATCTCCTCCTTCGTCAGCCGATGCAGCGCCTTCTCCAGCACCTCCTGCACCGCCAGCGCGTTCTCCTGACGCTGCCAGCCCGCATAGGCCGTGCCGTCATATTCCAGGTTCAGTCTGATTCTGCGCATATCGCACCTCCTTGGTCGGCAGTGCCGACAGCCACTTGCTGCCGCCGAGGCCGCACGAATCCTTCGGCCATGAGTCAGAGCCTCAGGATTCTTCGTGGCAGAAAAAACAATCGCGGTGTCCCATAAGAGCTTCCGCGGGCAGCGTCCGGAGGGGAACGCTGTGGAGGCCGCCTTTTTGAAAAAGGCGCCTCCCCAGACCCTACCCGGAAAACACTATGATCCACGAAATGAGGGAAGAAGGAGAAATGCAGTTCCCCCGAATGCGGCGTGGGAGTCGGCAGGGCCGACAGCCGGTTCTGGCGACGCCCCTGAGCGCCATAGATTGAAGCGCTCAGGGGCTGCGGATTTCCGGAAGCTTTCCGGAAATCATGAGTCGGCATTGCCGACTCCCATTCCGGGCAGGCGCTCCCTCGCCCGGAAAGCATAATCATTTACTCGGCGCTGAAGGAAAACACGTTTGGCTATTCCGCGTTCCCCTACATTACGTGCAAGAAGACATGTGTTTGGAGCGAAAAGTCTGTCTTGCAAGTGTTTTCCGGGAGAGCTTCGTCTGGCCGTTTGGTTCGTCTTTCGGAAATACGCCCGGTATTTCGCGTTTTCCTACATTACGGGCAAGAAGCGCATATGTTTTGAAAAAATAAGTCTGTCTTGCAGGTGTTTTCCGGGAGAGCTCGAGAGGCGCCTTTTTCAAAAAGGCGGCCTCTCGAACGTTCCTCCCCCACGTTCCCCTTACAGCACGATCACGGCGGCGAGCAGGGCGGCCATGACGAGGGCGGCGAGGGCGTCGAGGCGGGTGAAGCGGAGCTGCTTCATGCGGGTGCGGTGTTCGCCGCCGCGGTAGCAGCGGGCCTCCATGGCCATGGCGAGCTCGTCGGCGCGGCGGAAGGCGCTGACGAAGAGGGGGACGAGCAGGGGCAGCATGCTTTTGGCCTTCTGGACGAGATTGCCGGTCTCAAAGTCCGCGCCGCGGGCCATCTGCGCCTTCATGATCTTGTCGGTTTCCTCCATCAGGGTGGGGATGAAGCGCAGGGCGATGGACATCATCATGGCCAGTTCGTGGGCGGGGAAGCCGATTTTGGAGAGCGGCTTTAAGAGGCTCTCGATGCCGTCGGTCAGAGCGATGGGACTGGTGGTCAGGGTGAGAAGCTGCGTGCCCAGGATGAGCAGCACCAGCCTCAGCGCCATGAACCCGGCGCTTTTGAGCCCCTGATCGGTGATTTTGATGAACCTCCAGGCGAAGAGCGTGTTGCCGCCGCTGGTGAAAAACAGGTTGAGCACGAACGTGAAAATGATGACGAAGAAGACCGGCTTGAGACCCTTCACCATGAACTTCACGTCGATGCGGGAGAGCGCCGCCATGCCCGCGATGAACAGGAACACGAGCGCGTAGGCGGGAAGGGACGAGGCGACGAATACTGCCGCGATCAGCGCGATCGTGAGCAGGATTTTGGCGCGGGGATCGAGCCGGTGCAGGGGCGAGGTGCCGGGGAAATACTGTCCCAGGGTGATGTTGACCATGCCTCAGCCCTCCTTCCCGAATGTCTGAAGAATCGCCCGCTTCACGTCCTCGCGGGTAAACGCGCCCGGCGGGACGGGGAAGCCCGCCTCGCGGAGCCGCTCGGCCAGGCGGGCGCACTCGGGCAGTTCAAGGCCGGCCTCGCGGATGGCCGTCGTGTCGGAGAAGACCTCTTTTGGGGTGCCGTCGGCGACCAGCGAGCCGTGACTGAGCACCAGGATGCGGCTGCAGAGCCGGGACACGTCGGTCATGCTGTGGGAGACCATGATGAGCGTTCTGGCGCCGTTTTCGTGGATACGCCTGACCAGGGAGAGGATTTCCTCCCGGCCGCGGGGGTCGAGGCCGGCCGCCGGCTCGTCCAGTATGAGCGTCTGCGGCTTCATGGCCACCACGCCCGCGATGGCCGCGCGGCGCTTTTGGCCGCCCGAAAGCTCGAACGGGGAGGCGGAATACAGCTTTTCGTCGGTCAGGCCCACCATGCGCAGCGCCTCCCGGGCGCACTTTTCGGCCTCCTCGTCGGAAAGTCCCTGATTCTTCGGGCCGAACATCACGTCCTTTAGCACGGTTTCCTCGAACAGCTGGTACTCCGGGTACTGAAACACCAGCCCGACCCGCCGCCTGACCTCGCGCAGCTGCTCCTTGCCGGAGGACAGGTCGAGCCCGTCCACGATCACGGTGCCGCCGGTGGGCTTGAGCAGGCCGTTCAGGTGCATGATGAGCGTGGACTTGCCGCTGCCGGTGTGGCCGATCACGCCCACGAATTCGCCGTCGTGTATGGTCAGACTCAGCTCGTTGAGCGCGGCCGTCTCAAACGGGCTGCCCGGCATGTACACATGCTTCAGTTGCTTGATTTCAATCGGCACAGTTCCACCACCATTTCGTCTACGGATAGTATGTCCTCGGGCAGGTTCAGCCCGGATGCGCGCAGCTCATGTGCAAGCAGGGTCATTTCGGGCACGTCCAGGCCCTTTTCGCGCACCTCCTCGCGGTGCCTTGAAAACACCTCGCGGGGGGTGCCGAGCAGGGCGATCTGCCCCTCCTGCATCACGGCGACCCGGTCGCAGCGGGCGGCCTCCTCCATGAAGTGGGTGATCCAGATCACGGTCATGCCCTCCTCGCGGTTGAGGCGGTCGACCACCGAGAGCACCTCGGCGCGGCCCACCGGGTCGAGCATGGCGGTGGACTCGTCGAACACGATGACCTCCGGCCGCATGGCCAGCACGCCCGCGATGGCCACGCGCTGCTTCTGGCCGCCCGAGAGCATGTGGGGCGAGGCGAGCGCGTATTCGCTCATGCCGACGCTTTCCAGCGCCGCGTCCACCCGCGCGCGAATTTCGTCCGGGGCGACGCCCAGGTTCTCCAGCCCGAACGCCACGTCCTCCTCGACCACCGTCGCCACCAGCTGGTTGTCCGGGTTCTGAAACACCATGCCGCAGTGGGCGCGCACCTGCCAGGCGTTTTTCTCGTCGGCCGCGTCCAGGCCCGCCACGGTGAGCGAGCCCGAGGTGGGGGTGTACAGCGCGTTCATCAGCTTGGCAAGGGTTGACTTGCCGCAGCCGTTCGCCCCCAGTATGGCCAGCTTTTCGCCCTTTTCGACCGAAAGCGACACGCCCTTCAGGGCGCGGTGCGCCGCCTCCGGGTATTTATAGGTCAGCTCTTTGGCTTCGATGATCGTGCTCATGCGTTTTTCCCCCTCAGGCTGCTTTAACGGCTCTTTATCATACCATCGCCGCGTTAATATCGGTGGGATATATCGAATTATTAACCGGAGATTCGGCATTTCTTCTCGACAGAAGGGACGCGGAATGCTACAATAGTGGGGCGGGACAGATTACGTCATGCGGGACAGAATTCGCCCGCGGAGGTGCGTATGGATCACGCGACGCTGTCGTTTCTGCGCGGGCTTGCGCCGGAGCTGACCGGGCAGATGTACCTGCGCGCGCTGGCGCTGACGCGGATCGCGTCGATCGCGCCGGTGGGCAGGCGGCTGCTCTCCGGGCAGATGGATCTGCCGGAGCGGGAGGTGCGCTCGCTGTGCGACGGCATGCGCGAGGACGGACTGATTTCCTGCTCGGCGGGCGGCATGACGCTGACCGAAAAGGGCGGCGCGCTGCTTTCCGAGGCGCAGGAAACCGTGCGGTACCTGGGCGGCATCGACGAGCTGGAGAGCCGGCTCAAGGCGCGCCTGGACGTGGACTGCGTGTGCGTGCAGCCCGGAAACGCCGACCAGAATCCGCAGCTGCTGCGCGAGGTGGGGCGGCTGGCGGCGCACAGGCTCAGAACCCTGCTCAGCGACGGCATGATTCTCACCGTGTCGGGCGGAAGCAGCGTGGCGGCGGTGGCCGAGGGCATGCGCGGCCTTCCCCCGGTCAAGGTGCACGTCATCCCGGCGCGGGGCGGCGTGGGACGCGCGGCCGAGACGCAGGCCAGCACCCTGGCGGAGAAATTCGCGCGGGCGCTGGGCGGAAGCTATTCGGCGCTGCACCTGCCCGACTCGATCTCCCCGGCGGCGCTTCGGGAGCTGGTGAAGCTGCCCGAGATTCGCGAGCCGCTGGGCGCGATGCACCACACGGATCTGCTGCTCTACGGCATCGGCCGGGCGGACATCATGGCCCGCAACCGGGCGCTTCCCGAGGAGGAGGTGCGGGGCATCCTGCGCATGGGTGCGGCCGCCGAGGCGGTGGGGTGCTACTTTGACGAGAAGGGCAAAATGCTGTTTCAGGCGTCGGGCGTGAGCCTGCACGAGGAACAGCTGCGCACCATTCCCATGATCGCCGCCGTGGCCGCGGGGCCGGGCAAGGCGCGGGCGATCCTGGCCGTGCTTCGCCACCACCGGCACCACCTGCTGGCGCTTGACGAGGGCGCCGCCCGCGAAATCGAACGCATTTTAAGCGAGGAGCCGAAGCAATAAAGCAAGAGTTCAACAAGATTTAGCTTTTCGCTTAAGATAAAGTGTGGTATACTATTGTGCGTGCAATAGATGCTGCTCAACTTCAAAAAAGGAGTGTGTACAACCATGAAAAAGACCATTGCCGACGTACAGGTTGAGGGCAAGAAGGTTCTTGTCCGCTGCGACTTTAACGTGCCGCTGGACAAGGCGACCGGCGCCATCACCGACGACAAGCGCATCCGCGCCGCCATCCCCACCATCAAGTATCTGCTCGATCATCACGCGGCCGTGATCCTGTGCTCCCACCTGGGCAAGCCCAAGGGCGAGTGGAAGGAAAGCCTGAGCCTGGCTCCCGTTGCCAAGCGCCTTGAGGAGCTGCTCGGCCAGCCCGTGATCTTCGCCAAGGATATCGTGGGCGAGGACGCGAAGGCCAAGGCCAAGGCGCTCAAGTGCGGCGAGGTCATGCTGCTGGAGAACCTGCGCTTCGACAAGCGCGAGGAGAAGAACGATCCCGAGTTCGCCAAGGAGCTGGCCGACATGGCCGAGCTGTACGTGTCCGACGCGTTCGGCACCGTGCACCGCGCCCATGCGTCCACCGAGGGCGTGTCTCACTACCTGCCCGCCGTGTCCGGCTTCTTGATTCAGAAGGAGCTGGAGATCATCGGCGGCGCGCTGGCCAACCCGAAGCGTCCCCTGGTCGCGATCCTGGGCGGCAGCAAGGTGTCCTCCAAGATCGGCGTGATCAACAACCTGCTGGAGATCGCCGACACCATCATCATCGGCGGCGGCATGGCCTACACCTTCGCGGTTGCGCAGGGCGGCAAGGTCGGCGATTCGCTGCTCGAGCCCGACTGGGTCGACTACGCCAAGGACATGATCAAGAAGGCGGCCGACAAGGGCGTGAAGCTGCTTCTGCCCATCGACACCGTGGCCGCGGACGCGTTCGACGCGAACGCCAACACCCAGATCGTGCCCACCACCGCCATCCCGGACGGCTGGCAGGGTCTGGACATCGGCCCGAAGACCATCGCCGCCTACTGCGACGCGGTCAAGGACGCCGGCACCGTGATCTGGAACGGCCCGATGGGCGTGTTCGAGTTCCCCGCCTTCGCCGTGGGCACCAAGGCCATCGCGCAGGCGCTGAGCGAGACCAACGCCATCACCATCGTGGGCGGCGGCGACAGCGCGGCGGCTGTGGAGCAGCTGGGCTATGCCGACAAGATGACCCACATCTCCACCGGCGGCGGCGCGTCCCTCGAGTTCATGGAGGGCAAGGTGCTGCCCGGTGTGGCCTGCCTGCTGGACAAGTAAGACTCTTTGCTGCGAGGCCGTTTCGTGCGGTCTCGCAGTCTGTCTAGAAACGCGGGGAAGGCTGGGAAACGCCGGGAAGGCCGCCTTTCTGAGAAAGGCGCCTCCCCAGACCCCTCCCGGAAAGCACTCGCTGCCGCCGGAAAAAAGGCAGGGCATCCCATAAGTCAAATGAGGTACTGCCCGGCAGAGAGGCTGCCTCTCGAACGTCCCCTCGTATCCCCCAGGAGGTAAATGCGATGGAATGCAGACACACACTGACCTTTCGCCAGGTGCTCGAGCTGATGAGCCACCTGTATTTCGGCAAGCCGGTCAACTACACCTGCGCGTGCGGCCAGAAGTGCGAGCTGTCGCTCAAGGGCGAATACTCGCTGGCTTGCTGGGCGGTGACGATCCTGGTGCTGATTATCGCCGAAACGCTGCTGATTGGGGCGTTTGCGGGCGTGAACGTGTACCTGACCACACTTGTCATCCTGCTGGGCGGCCTGATTGCCTACGCCGCCTACGCGGGTATGCTGTACCTGTTCTATAAACTGAACAAATTCGAATATACCGCTGTGAGCTACCGCGCCATCGTGGATCGCAGGAAGCTCAGCAAACGCTGATTATTGAGGAGGAAACCATTATGCGCAAGCCCATTATCGCCGGTAACTGGAAGATGAATAAGACCCCCGAAGAGGCCAAGCAGCTGGTCACCGAGCTGATCCCGCTGGTCAAGGACGCGAAGTGCGACGTGGTCGTGTGCACGCCCGCCGTGTGCTTCGCCGCCGTAGCTCCCGTGATCGCGGGCACCAACGTGAAGCTGGGCGCTCAGAACGTCCACTTTGAGGCGAAGGGCGCCTTCACCGGCGAGCTGTCCGCCGACATGCTCAAGGCCTCCGGCGTGGAATACGTCATCATCGGCCACAGCGAGCGCCGCCAGTACTTCGGCGAGACCGACAAGACCGTCAACAAGCGCACCCTCGCGGCTGTCAAGGCCGGCCTGAAGGCCATCGTGTGCGTGGGCGAGATGAAGGACGAGCGCGAAGCCGGCTACACCGACATGATCGTTACCTATCAGACCCAGATGGCGCTGCACGGCCTGACCCGCGAAGAGGTCGAGGGCGTGGTCATCGCCTATGAGCCCGTGTGGGCCATCGGCACCGGCCTGACCGCCACCGACGAACAGGCGAACGAAACCATCGGCGTCATCCGCCAGGCCATCGCCGCCAAGTACGGCGAGGAGACCGCGGCCAAGGTGCGCATCCAGTACGGCGGCTCCATGAAGGGCAGCAACGTCAAGGGCCTGATGGCTCAGCCCGAGATCGACGGCGGCCTGATCGGCGGCGCGTCCCTGAAGGCGGCTGACTTCGCACAGGTGGTGAACTACTGATGTCTACCACTGCGCTGATTATCATGGACGGCTTCGGCATTGGCGAAAACGACTCCCATAAGAACGCCATTGCCGCCGCCCGCATCCCGAACCTGTTTCGCCTGATGGGCGAATATTCCGTCACCAGCATCGGCGCGTCGGGCCTGAACGTGGGCCTGCCGGACGGCCAGATGGGCAACAGCGAGGTGGGCCACACCAACATCGGCGCGGGCCGCGTGGTTTACCAGATGCTGGTCAAGATCACCAAGGACATTGAGGACGGCGTGTTCTTCGAGAACCCGGCGCTGCTGGGCGCGATGGAAAACTGCAAGAAGAACGACAGCGCGCTGCACCTGATCGGCCTGGTGTCCGACGGCGGCGTGCACTCGCACATGAGCCACATCATGGGCCTGATCGAGATGGCGCACCGCCACGGCCTGAAGAAGGTCTACCTGCACGCGCTGCTCGACGGCCGCGACGTGGACGTGACCTCCGGCGCAGGCTTTGTGAAGCAGGTCGCCGACAAGCTCAATGAGTACGGCATCGGCAAGGTGGCCTCCGTGGGCGGCCGCTTCTACGCCATGGACCGCGACAAGGCCTGGGACCGCGTGGAAAAGGGCTACGCCGCGATGGTGTACGGCGAGGGCAATCAGGCCGAAGACGCCGTGGAGGCCATCGAGGAGAGCTATAAGAACGGCGTGACCGACGAGTTCGTCGTGCCCACCGTCTGCGCGAAGGAGGGCATGGTCAAGGCCAACGACTCGGTCGTGTTCTTCAACTTCCGCCCCGACCGCGCCCGTCAGATCACCCGCGCGTTCGTCGATCCGGACTTCGACGGCTTCGAGCGCCGCAACGGCTTCTTCCCGCTGTACTACGTCTGCATGGCGCAGTACGACGCGACCATGCCCAACGTACACGTGGCCTACCCGCCGGAGAAGCTCACCATGACCATGGGCGAATACCTCTCCGTGAACGGCAAGACCCAGCTGCGCATCGCCGAAACTCAGAAGTACGCGCACGTCACCTTCTTCTTCAACGGCGGCGAGGAAAAGCAGTTCGAGGGCGAGGATCGCATCCTGATCCCCTCTCCCGATGTGGAAACCTTCGACCTGAAGCCCGAAATGAGCGCCTATGAGGTCACCGACGCGGTGCTCAAGGCGATCGAAGAGGACAAGTACGACGTGATCATCATGAACTACGCCAACTGCGACATGGTCGGCCATACCGGCGTGATGGACGCGGCGGTCAAGGCGGTCAAGGCCGTGGACGAGTGCGTGGGCAGGGTGGTCGACGCGCTGGTCAAAAAGGGCGGCAAGGCCATCGTCACCGCCGACCACGGCAACGCCGACAAGATGGTGGACGAGGAGGGCAAGCCCTTCACGCCCCACTCTACCAACCCGGTGCCCGCGATCGTCATCGACCCGGCCTGCCCCAGGCACGAGCTGCGCGAGGGCGGCCGCCTGTGCGACCTGTGCCCCACCCTGCTCAAGATGATGGGCATGCCTCAGCCGAAGGAAATGACCGGCAAGAGCCTGTATTGAGCGCAATAAGGAAAGCGCCTCCCCGCGGGGAGGCGCTTTCCTTATTGCGCGAATATCAAAGACCATCTGTATTGGAAGCAGCGTCAAGTTTTTCCTGCTTCGCAAGCGCATCAAGCGCGGTTTGGAGCATTTGATTGCCTTCAAGCGTAGCATAACGGATTTCAATTTCGTAGCTACCAGAGCCATAATCAGAACCAACCAGCAACACGATGGTATCATTAGCTCCTCGCCACAGCGTGTATTTTCTTGCAATATATGAATCAGATTCTTCCTCATCAGACGGTTCGCCATACAAACCAATAAGTTTTTCCCTCAGATCGGCAAGAGCTGCTTCCGGGTCTTTAGGAGTAATCTCGTAGGAAGCATAGTACAGCGATGTATACGAATCATCATCTACGAGCAATCCGTTTTCATCTGGAACTCTTGCAAAATATAGGGAAATGTCGCTAATTTCATAGCCTGCAACTTTTATTCCTTCAATAGAACTTGATCGTGCGCTTGTGTGAAGACACACGTCTCCATTGTAATAATCGCCCCATTCATCAATAAGCTTTGCCTCCACAGTATAGGCGCTGTCCTTATCCAAGTCATAGAATCGTACTTCCTCAGGAAAGGAGCTCTGCACAGTAGCAAAAGAAGAACCCCACTCGTTGTTGCGGAAAAGAATGGGGGATGCGGTTGTTTCTGCGGTAGCAAAGCTTGCAAACAGTAAGAGAATAAGGAGCATTGACATAAACTTCTTCATAATCGACTATACCTCCCAAAGCATTCATAATTTCATGTACATTATATCACACTGTACATTAAAAACAATAAGAGCATGCAAAATTAACATATGGGACGAAAGTGAAAAGAGTATAGTGTCGCTCTTTTGAGATAACTTTACATAGAATAAAACGGATCAAAGTGCTTTTCGGGAGAGCTCGAGAGGGGCTTTTCTCAGAAAAGCCGCCTCTCGAACGTTCCCCCAGCGTTTCCCTAGAAGAAGATCGGGTTGGTCCAGGCGCGGCGGCCGGCGGCGTCGATGACACTGGCGCGCAGGTAGCCGACGTTCGGGTGGAAGGAGCTTTCGATGTGGGTCATGTCCTGGCCATCGACGACGCGGGAGGGCATGCGCCAGCTGATGAATTCGACCGACTGGACGGGGGAGCACTCGATGTGAGCCACGCCGTCCTCGACATAGAAGTCGTGGATTTCGGGGCCGGTGGAGGCGTAGAAGTCGCCGCTTTCGAGCGCCTTCAGGATGGCGGGGACGTTGTTGTCGGCCTTGACGCACACCCAGCCGCGGCAATGCTGATCCATCGCGTGGCCGTCGTCGGTCGCCACGCCCCAGATGCGCTGGCCGTCGAAGAGCAGCTCATCCCAGTAGGCGGCGTTCGTGTCCTGATGGTTCTCGATCGCGCAGCCGGAGTTCCAGATTTCCATGGCGAAGTTGCCCTTCAGGCGCATGAATTCCTGCGCGGGCGTGCCGCTCCATTCGGGGTGGCAGTAGACGGTCAGGTTGTGGTGCGCGTGGATGTCGTCGAGCACTGCCTGATACTCGAACTGATCCTTTACGCGCCCGCTCTCAAAGACCTGATCCTGTGCATAGCCGTTGCCCTCGACGGGGCCGACGCACACGGTGTGGAAGCAGTGCACGCAGCCCGCGCCCTCGATGCCGCGGTCCATCTCCATGCCGGGGATGATGGTGATGGGCAGATCGGTGAAGTTCCTGAGATTGTACTTGCGGTGGTCGGTCAGGGCCAGGAAGTCGTAGCCGTGCTCGACGTGCATGCGGATGACCTCCTCGGGCGTGCCCTGGCCGTCGGAACGGGTGGTGTGGCAGTGCAGACCGCCCTTGAGAAATTGGCCTTCCTTTGCGAAGGCGCTCTGGCGAAGAATCATGAGAATACCTCCTTGTCTGTCGTGGAATCGGGGCGGGGCTCAGCCTGGCCAAACCCCTCAGTCGCCTTGCGCGGCGGGCAGTGGGGTTGTTTTTAGGGGAACCGCGCCGCGTTTGCGGGTTCGATGTACTGCGCCGCATTCGAGGAAATGCGCTGCTTTTCCCTTTGGCTTTTGCGGATCATCGTGCTTTCCGGGGCGTGCCGGGGTTGCTTTTTGAGGAACCGCGCCGCGTTTGCGGGTTCGATGTACTGCGCCGCATTCGAGGAAATGCGCTGCTTTTCCCTTTGACTTTTGCGGATCATCGTGCTTTCCGGGGCGTGCCGGGGTTGCTTTTTGAGGAACCGCGCCGCGTTTGCGGGTTCGATGTACTGCGCCGCATTCGGGGAAATGCGCTGCTTTTCTCTTTGGCTTTTGCGGATCATCGTGCTTTTCTGAGCGTGCCGGGGTTGCTTTTAGAGGAACCGCGCCGCGTTTGCGGGTTCGATGTACTGCGTCGCATTCGGAGAAATGCGCTGCTTTTCCCTTTGGCTTTTGCGGATCATAGTGCTTTCCGGGAAGGGTCTGGGAAGGCGCCTTTCTCAGAAAGGCGGCCGTCCCAGCGCAGCCCTACAGCTTCACGCCCTTGCCGACGAGGTGGGCCTGCAGGCGCTTGACGTCGAGGGCGGCGAAGTCGTCGGTCATGGCGGCGGCGGCGCCCGCGGCCTCGCCGGTGACTGCGCAGGGCGGAATGACGCGGGAGATGTCCCACATGGGCTCGGTGACGGAGATGCAGCGGCCGGCGGTGATGAGGTTGCTCACGTCGCGGCCGTAAAGCGTGCCGAAGGGGACGTGGTAGGCCGGGCCGCGCTTGCGCCAGTCGCTGATCATGCCGATGCTGTCAGCGAATTCTTTGTGATCCTCGGAATCGTCCAGCGTGTACTCGCCCACAATGCGGCGGGTCATGCGGATCTGCGGGATGCTGGCGATGGTGGTCAGGGTGTAGTCGGGGTTCTTCTCGCGCTGGGCGAGCACGTCGTGAAAGGTCTGCTCATGCGAGAGGATGACCTGCTCGGTCAGCTCCTGCGCGTCCAGCCCGCCGAAGCGCCGCTTGATCAGCGCCTGGGTTTCCACGCCCTGCTTCTTCTTTTCGGAGTCCGGGATGTCGGCATAGCCCAGCATCTTGAGCTGCGCCTCTTTTTCGCCGTTCGAGAGGAAATAGTACCAGGCGGCCAGCACGTTGCCCTGCTTGAAGGTCTCGGTCTGCGCGCCGGCCAGGGCGCACAGGTCGGCGTCGCCGGTCGCGTCCACCACCGAGCGGGCGCGGATGGCGCTGCGGCCCGACTTGTTCTCGATGATGACCGCGTCGATCCTGCGGCCCGCCTTATGCACGTCGCAGGCGGTGGTGCCGTAGAGGATGCGCACGCCCTCGCGCAGCAGCAGCCGCTCGCACTCGATGGCGTACAGGTAGGCGTTGTACTGCAGCTCAAAGCGCCTGCCGTCGCGCCTTTCCTCGAAGGAGCCGTTTTCGAGCCAGGCCTTGGGGTAGCGGCCCTCGCGGTTTTCCAGGCTGTGCGGCAGCGCCAGGCGCAGCAGCTCCTCGACGATGCCATAGCTCACCTGATGGCCCATGCCGTCGTCCAGCGGCAGGTAGATGGTCACCAGCCCCGCCGTCGCCAGGCCGCCCAGCATGAAGCCGCGCTCCAGCAGCGTGACCTTCGCGCCCGCGCGCGCAGCAGCCAGCGCCGCGCTGATGCCCGCGATGCCGCCGCCGGCCACCAGCACGTCGCATTCGGCCGTGATTGCCGTGCGCCGGTTTTCCATGATAAAGTCCATATCTCGTCCTCCTGAAGTGAAAGTTGATTTTCTGCCCAGATTATAGCATACGCCGGGGCCTTTTGCAATCGAATGCGCGGTTTTCCTTGACAAAACCGGGCGAAGCGTGTACTATGAGATGGGACAGAATGTCCGCGGAAAAGCCTTTAGAACATCATTTGAAAGGAAATCACTGCGATGGAATACGGACTTCAGCTTTACAGCATTCGCGACATCACCAAGGACGACCTGGACGGCGCGCTTCGTCAGGTCAGCGAGATGGGCTACAAATTCGTGGAGTTCGCCGGCTTCTTCGGCCACAGCGCCCAGGAGGTCAAGGCCATGCTCGACAAGTACGGCCTGAAGGTCTCCGGCACCCACACCGGCTGGCAGGAGGTCGCCGAGCACTTCGAGGAGACCGTCGCCTATCACAAGGCCATCGGCAACAAGAACATCATCATCCCCGGCTGCGACCTGTCCACGCAGGAGAAGCTGGACGAGTTCGTGAAGATGGCCAACGAGTTCCAGCCGAAACTGGCCGCTGAAGGCATCCGCTTCGGCTATCACAACCACGCGCACGAATTCCGCGCCAACGAGGACGGCTCCATGATCTATCAGCAGATCCTCGAGCGCACCACGCTTGACCTTGAAATCGACACCTACTGGGCGTTCGTCGGCGGCAATGATCCGGTCGAGATGATGGAGCGCCTGAAGGATCGCCTGATCTTCATCCACATCAAGGACGGCGACCCCGAGGGCCACGGCACCCCGCTGGGCATGGGCCAGGCGCCCTGCAAGGCGGTCTATAAGAAGGCCGTCGAAATGGGCGTGCCCATGGTGGTCGAGAGCGAAACCTGCACCCCCGACGGCCCCACTGAGGCCCGCATCTGCATCGAGTTCCTGAAGGCCCAGGAAGAAGGCTGAGCCTTCACCCACTAGCTGCCGGTCGGCAGTGCCGACTGCCACTTGCTGCTGCCGGTCGGCAGTGCCGACTGCCACTTGCTGCTGCCGGACAGAACACGAAATCAGCCGCCACAGATTAAAGCGGCTGATTTCTTCGGTTTTTCGGGACTTGCCCGAAAAACTTGTGTCGGCGTTGCCGACTCGGGCGGGCACGGTTGTCCCTGCCGACAGCGGCCTGAGCTTCCGGCGCCTGACTGCGGGGCCTGAAAATGGGGCGCGGGCGGGAGCAATACATCCTAAGAAGAAGCCTCCCCATTCGGGAAGGCTTTTCATGCAGCTGCGGGTCTTGTCCGGAAAGGGAGATAAAGCGTGCCTGTCATAAACTTATCAGTCTGGAACGATAGATGAGAAGGCCCGCGTTTATCTTCCTCATCCATATGCGGATGTATACATAACAAACTTCGACCAGGGGAGGGCGAAACAGCCCAGCACTCAGCGGTCACTCTGGCCCAGCAGCCGCCGAAGCTCGGGAGGCAGGGGCTGCTCGAAGGCCAGCTCGCGCCCGGTGAGAGGATGGATGAGGCGCAGGAAGGCGGAGTGCAGGGCAAAGCGTCCGGGTAGGCGGTTGTCCTCGGCGCCGTAGAGGAAGTCGCCCAGCACCGGGCAGCCGAGGTAGCTCATGTGGACGCGGATCTGGTGCGTGCGGCCGGTCTGAAGGCGCAGGCGAACCAGCGTGAGGTCTTCATGCCTCAGCAGCACGCGGTACTCGGTGACGGAAGGTTTGCCGCCTTCGGTCTCGGGCCGTACGCAGCGGCGCACGGTGGCTCCGTCGGCCTTGGCGATGGGCGCGTCGACTGTGCCCTGCTCCTGGGGCGGGCTGCCCGCGAGGATGGCCAGGTATTCGCGGCGGAAGTCGGGCGTGTGCAGCTGTGCCTGAAGGAGGTTCTGGGCGTGGGCGTGCTTGGCCGCGACCATCAGGCCGCTGGTGCCGCGATCCAGCCGATTGACCGGGCGGAAGAGGAAGGGCTGACCGCGCTGTTCAAAAAGGTAGGCCAGGCGGTTTTCCAGCGAGTGCTTGGGTTGGCGGTCGCTGCTCTGGCAGGCGAGCGGCGCCTCCTTGTTGAGCACCATCAGGTCGTCGTCCTCGTACACGATGTCCACCGGCCCCTCGCAGGCCTCGGCCGCGCCTGTCGGTTCCTCAGGCAGGCTCAGCGCAATCCGTTCACCCGCATGCACGACGTAATTGGCGTGCACTGGCTCACCGTTCACCCGCACGCCGTTCGCCGCCTTGAGCGAACCCAGCTGCCGATGCGAGACGCCCATCCGCGTGCGGATCACCCGTTTGACCTCGCGGCTGTCGTCCTCCGGCGCGACCGTATACTCGATTTCCCGCATATTTCCTCCCCCCCAGGCTGAGCCTGGACCCACTTGCTGCCGCGCATCCTATTGACGAATTCGGGAACCATAAACTAGAGTTCCCGAATTCTCCGGTTTTCCGGGGCTTCCCGGAAAACTCCTGTCGGCATTGCCGACGCGGGCAGGCTGAGCCTGCACCCACCTGCTGCCGCGCATCCTATTGACGAATTCGGGAACCATAAATTGAAGTTCCCGAATTCTCCGGTTTTCCGGGGTTTCCCGGAAAACTCCTGTCGGCACTGCTGACTCGGGCAGGCTGAACCTGCACCCACCTGCTGCCGCGCATCCTATTGACGAATTCGGGAACCATAAACTAGAGTTCCCGAATTCTCCGGTTTTCCGGTACTCCCCGGAAAACTCTTGTCGGCACTGCCGACTCGCAATGAGGGAAGCGCCATGCGGCGGGGCGATCCTCCGGACGGCCGCAGCCGTCCGTCAAATGCGATTCCCTTCAGGGAATCGCTCAGACTGTCGAAAAACCCCCGGAGAGCTCGAGAGGGCCGCAGCCCTCTCGAACTTTCAATCGCGCCCAGCGGCGTG
>CAKUFI010000064.1 GCA_934647305.1 uncultured Clostridia bacterium
GGGGAGCTTGCTTCCCCGTCCACCAGCTTGTCAAAACCTTTTTTGACAAGCTGGGCTCCCCTGAAAGGGGAGCTGTCACCGTAAGGTGACTGAGGGGTTCGGCAGAGCCTCTGCGGTTTCCTCAATTCTCCGGCGCAGCGGTCGGTGCGTCGGTCGCGGCCGGCTCGGCGGTCTGCGCGGGCGCGTTCTGGCTGAGCAGCTCGAGCATCTGGTTGACCATTTCCTCGTCGTTCATGCGGAACTTGATGACCACGCGGCGGGAGGCGTTCATATCCACCGTGCCGTCGGCGCGATAGACCGGATCGCTGTAGCTGCGGCCGTTGACGGTGACGATCTGCTCCAGCCGCTTTTTGGAGGCCAGCGGAATGCCGGTGAACTCGTCGCTGAGGATGTACGCCAGCACGGCGTTGGCGCGGTTCTGGGATAGGGTCATGTTGTTCAGGAAGGAGCCCGAGGTGTCGGTATGACCCTCGATGATGATCTGGCTGACGTAGGGCGCGTATTCCTCGCTCATCAGCACACTCAGATAGCTGGGGATGAAGCTGTCGAGGAAGGCCTTGCCCACGTCCTTGAGGGTGTACTTGTTGGTGTCGAACATCATGGACGTGTCAAACACAATGGCGCCCGAGTCGTCCACGCTCGCGCCGGACAGGTTCGAGGCGGCCAGCGCGTTAATCAGGCTGGAGACCAGCTCCGCGCGCACGCCGACCAGCTTGTCCAGCTGCGCCTGCTGATTTTCGAGCTGCGCCTGGGTGGCCTGCTGCTGGCGGGTAGCCTCGTCCAGCTGACTCTGCTGCGCGGCGAGCTGGCTTTCCTGCTGATTGAGCTTATCCTGCAGCGCGGCGAGGGTCTGCTCCTGCAGCAGCAGCTTGGCCTGCTGGGCCAGGGAGGCCTGTTCTGCCTCGGAGAGCTTCTGGCTCTGCGCGTCCAGCTCGCTCTGCTTCTGGTCGAGCGCCGCCTGGGCCGAGGAAAGGTCCTGCTCGGACTGGGTAAGCGCCGCCTGCTGCTCGTCGAGCAGGCCGCTCTGGCGCAGCAGCTCGGCGGTCTTGACCTCGAGCATGTCGAAGTACTGATACATGCAGTAGAACAGGATCAGCACGAACACCAGCACGATGGCGCTCATCAGGTCGGAGTAGCTGATCCAGAAGCTGCCGCTGTCTCTGCCCTGCCGGCCGTTTTTCCGGTGACTGCTGTGATAGCGCGGCATGGTTACATCCCTCCGTTGCGGCGGGAGGCGCCGTTCGCGCGGCGAAGCGCGTCATCCATGCGCTCCTGCGAGTCCTGCAGATAGCCGGTCAGCTGCCGCATCTGCTCGGAGAACTGGCGGGCGGTCTGGTTGAGGGTCTGAGGCATGGTGTCGACCGAGGCCTTGATGCTGTTAATGACGTTGGTCAGGTCGTCGATGATGTCCTGCATATTCGCGTCGAACATGCCGAAGGCATGGTTGAGCTCCTCGTTCACGCCGTCGGTAAAGGCCTTGTGGGATGTGGTGAGCGCCTCGCCGTTGTGCTTGAGCTCGGCGGAGACCTTCATCATGGCGCTGGCCGAGGTATTGGCGCTCTCGGTGAAGGTGCGGGTGAACTGATCCATGCGGGTCTGGAACGAGGTGACCTCGCGCATGAAGTCGGCTTGCATCTGGCCGATCTGGGAGACGTAGCTGGCCTGCTGGCGCGCGACCATTTCCATGTCCTTCACGCCCGAGGACACCACGCTGAAGCCCTCGTCGATCTGGTGCTGCGCCGCGCCCAGCCGGTTCATGTACTTGTCGAATTTGGTAATCAGCGACTCGGACATCTGCTGAATCTGCACGATGTCGCGCGAGACGCGGTTGAGGCCCTCGATGGTCGCCTGCACGGTCTCCTGGGTGTCCTTGTGCCAGCGGCAGGTCTCGTCGATGGTCTTGGCCAGGTTGTTAAACTGGCCCTGCAGCGAGTCGTTCATGCTGCGCACGAAGCGGTTGACGATGATGTCCAGCCCCTCGAGCTGCTTCTGCGTGGTCGCGGTCACGAAGCGGTCCAGGCTCTGCTGCATGGGCTGCACGGCCATGTCGATCGCCGCGCCCACCCGGTCGGTAAACGAGCCGGTCAGGTCCTGCGCCAGGGAGTGCAGCAGCGTGGTCTGCTCCTGCTGATAGATGGTGATCTGGGTGATGGGGTCGACGGTGACCATGTGCGCGTGGTGCTGCATCACGTCGTAGAAGCGGGAGAGCGTCTTGCGCGCGCTGCCCTGCACCCACCGGAGCATCAGCGAAAAGCTGATCGAGCCGATCACGCCCACGATCGAGGTGGTGAAGGCGTACCGCATGCCGTTGACCAGCACCTTGATGGCCTCCATCGTGGTGTCGGTGTCGTCCATGCGGAAGTCCTGCAGGCCGATGACCAGGCCGATCAGCGTACCCAGGAAGCCCAGCGACACCAGCAGCCCGGGTACCGCGTCGGCAAAGGCCGAGAAGCCGGGCTCGTAGATGACCGTTTCGTCGTTGATGTAGTCGTCCAGCGGACTGGCGTTGTGGTATTCGTCGTCGGCAAACAGGCGGCTGTGCAGGTATTCGTTCCACTGCTGGTACAGGTGTCCCTTGCCCAGGAAGTTCTTATCCTGCCACACGTCGCTCTTGTCGCCGCGCTTGATCTTGCGAATGGCGCGCTTGAGCTGCATGCGGCACTTGGCCACCGGCGTAATGCAGCGGAAAATCGCCACAATGAACAGTCCCACCGTGATGACGTACACTGAGTTGGTCGCCAGCGACCTGAGAATCGCCGCGCCGTGCTGAGTCCAAAATTCCAACGTTCATCCTTCCTTCCATTCGAAAGTGATCAAGAGTAATCGGTTTGAAGGCAGACAGTATGCACATCCTTGGACGGACGAGGCCGCCCCGCGGTTTCAATGGTTTCAGGCGATTATAATCACCCTACTATGTATTATACCATCAAACGGCGTTCTCGACAACGGGTTTTCAAATGTTTACCGGTTTGCGCGCAATTTGCCATGAGGCACGCTTCACAAGTTAACGGACGAAGTATAACATCGACATCGATATTATATTCTTTCCGTGCGGTTGTGATTGACGCTTGAAGAAAAGGCGCGTATATTTAACTCAGAAACACACGGAGAAAGGATCCCGCGATGACGCACGAAAACGACTCGTCCCTCTCCTGCCGCAGCCGGGAGGAGCTCAGGCAGCTGGAAAAGGAGATACTCTCCGGGGCCTACGGCGCGCCCGGAGACCGCTTCCTCTCCACGCGGGAGGTGGCCGAGATCCGTCATGTGTCGCTGGTGACGGCGCAGCGGATACTGGTCTGCCTGCGCGAAAAGCGGCTGATCGAGCTGGTGGGCAAGACCTACTTCCTGTGCCACGGACGGGTGCGGCCGGACAGTCCCCTGGGCCGACTGACCGCGCGCGACACGCGCATACTGGGCCTGCACGTGACCAACATCGACACGCCCTTCTTCTCCGCCCTGACCAAGGCGGCCGGGCGCAGCGCCGAGGCCGCCGGGTATCGCCTGCTGACCGCGGCCAGCGGCTATCAGCACGAAAGGGAGCGCGAAATCCTCAACACGTTCGTGGACATAGGCGCCGCGGGCGTGCTGACCTGCCCGGGCATCGTGAGCGAAACCGCCGCCATGTACGACCGCTACCGCCTGCCGCACGTCTTTCTGGGGCGCAAGCCCGCTCAGGCGTTCGGCGAGGCCGTGCTGGCGCAGAACACGCACGCGTCGGTTCGCGTGGCCGAGCACTTCCTGCGGGAGGGGTATCAGCAGTTCGCCTATGTCGGCCTCGAGATGGAGAGCCGCCAGGATCCGCGCCTGAACGGCTACCTCGCCGGGCTGAGCCAGGCCGGCTATGAGCTGCCCCCGGCGCACATCCTGCGCGTCAAGGCGCAGTCCAGCGACGAGATCAGCGACGAGCTGGCCGCGTTCGCGCGCCGCCTGCCCAAGCCGTGCGCTGTGTTCTGCTTTCACGACCTGCTGGGCATGAGCCTGCTTCAGGCCTGTCATCAGCTCAAGCTGAGCGTGCCGCGCACCATGGCGGTGGCCGGGTTCGACAACCTGCCCGTCTCCGCGATGTCCACCCCCTCGCTGACCACCGTGTCCTACTGCATCGAGGACATGGCCGAGACCGCCGTGCGCCTGCTCATCGCGCAGATCGAGTCCGGCCAGGAAAAGGACACTTCCTATTATTTGGAGCCCTCGCTGATCGTGCGGGAGAGCTCCTCCGCCGCCCCGGTAGTACAGTTCCGCTCGCTGCACACGCGGGACATGCTATACAAGGTTTCCGAGTAACCCCAAAAATATATTGGAGGAATGTACACATGGCGATCAAGCACACTTCCGTCAGCTACTACGGCTTCAACTACGTGGAGCACGCCGAAAAGGACTTCCAGGAGATGATCGAGCACGGCGTGGACACCGTGATTCTGGCCATCACCGAGTTCGACATGGACTTCTGGTTCCCCAACATCAACAACATCGTCAAAAAGGCGCACGAGCTGGGCCTTCGCGTGCTGGCCGACCTGTGGGGCATCGGCAAGTACTTCGGCGGCGAGCAGGTTTCCCTGTTCCTGCAGAACAACATCCATCACCGCCAGGTCTCCGCGCTGACCGGCGAGCCCCTGCCCTTCGCCTGCTTCAACACCAACGCCTTCCGCGACTACTTCAACCGCCTGTGCCTGAAGCTGGCGCGCGAGACCGAGGTGGACGGCTTCTTCTGGGACGAGCCGCACTACGCCTTCCCCAAGGGCATCGCCTCCATCACCGGCGGCGTGGCCGACGACTGGACCTGCCGCTGCCCCGAGTGCATGGCCAAGTTCCAGGCCTACTACGGCTATGAAATGCCCAAATACATGAACGACGATGTGAAGCAGTTCCGCTGGCGCGAGGCGCTCTTTACGCTCTCCGACGCGTCCCGCCAGATCAAGGAGGTCAATCCCGACCTCGAGATCACCTGCTGCGTCCACGCCACTCAGAACACCTACTACGTCACCGAGCAGCGCGGCTACGACAACTGGGACATGGTCGCCGCCTGCCCCTACTTCGACGTGTTCTCCACCACCATCATCAACTGGTCGCTGGCCGATTCCTTCTTCAAGAACATCACCGACCGCTGCGTCAAGGTCGCCCACAGGTACGGCAAGGAGTGCGAGCGCTGGCTGATGGGCTACAACGCCTGCCCCGCCGACTACAGCCAGATCGACCGCGTGGTGGACATGTACGTCGAGGCGGGCGTGGATCGCCTGGGCACCTGGACCTACCGCGGCGGCTACGGCACCATCGTCGCCGCGCCCGAACCGCTCAAGCTGTGGGACCGCATCGGCGAAAACTACCGCCGCGTGCTCAAGAAGTGACGGGAGTTACGCCGGGTAGGCCGCCTTTTTGAAAAAGGCGCCTCCCCCGACCCCACCCGGAAAACACCTGCAAGAAAGCCTCATTGCTTCTATACAAAGGCAATTCTTGCGTGCAATGAGAGACGAATAGCGAATTAAGAGGAGGGAAACGCATGCTTCACGATTACGGATACGTGGAAAACGCCATCAAAAACATCCGCGAGGTCGCCGAAAAGCAGGCCGACAACATCCACGCGGCCGCCGAGCTCATGGCCGACGCGATTGCCAACGACCGCCTGATCAGCGTCTACGGCGGCGGCGGACACACCACGCTGTGCATGGGCGAAATGTTCTTCCGCGCGGGCGGCCTGTGCAACATCAACCCGATCATGGAGACCGGCCTGTCGGTGTTCAACCAGGCGCTTAAATACCTGGAGCTGGAGCGCACGGTCAACTACGGCAGCGCCATCGTCAAGTATTACGACCTGCAGAAGGACGACGTGCTGATCATCTTCCACAACATCGGCATCAACCCCGCCACGATCGATGCGGCCATGGAGGCCAAAAAGGCCGGCGCGAAGATCATCGCGGTGTCCTCCTCCGCCTGGCAGGAGGGCATGCCCAAAGATCACTTCATCCGCCACCCCAACAAGAAGAACCTGTTCGACTTTGCCGACGTGTGCATCGACGACTACAACCCGGTCGGCGACTGCATCGTGAACATCCCCGGCATGGGCACGCCCATCGCCCCGGTGTCCAACGTGGTCGACTTCACCATCGCGCACCTGCTGGAGATCGAAACCTGCCACATCTGCATGGAGCGCGGCATCCAGCCGCCGGTGTGGATGAGCGCCAACACCCCCGAGGGCGACGCGTACAACGCCGAGAACCTCAAGAAGTATAAGAACCGAATCAAAATGATGTGATGACACATCGAGGAAGGAGCAAGCTATGAACGTCATGACGTGTCCCAACGAAGGTCTGTCGTATCTGCTGAGCAAGTATCAGGTCGCCGCGGAGGGCGAGGCCAGACTGGTGAAGGGCAAGAACGCCCTGCTCATCGGCGAGAAGGAATACGCCCTGCTGCCCTGGCGGTATGAGCGCCGGATGGTCGAGCTGAAGAATCTCCTGAACGACGGCACGCTCAAGGATCCCTGCGTCCTGCGCACCACCCTCATCACCCACAAGGACGAGTGCCTGAGGCGCATGATCAAGCGCGAATTCGACGTCGCCGAGTTCCTGTTCGACTCCAAAATCGTCGCGGTGTACGCCGTGATGGCCGACGACAAGCTGGCCAACATGGTCACCAAGCTCGACTGCGGCGTGGTGGTCAACTACGAGCTGGCCGCGACCCTGGCCGAGGGCGCGCAGATCATGGACAAGCACGAGATCATCGCCTCGGTCGGCGTGGCGCTGGACAAGGTGGTCGACACGCAGATCAACCAGAACTCCATCTACGTCTACGGCGAGACCGACAAGACGCCCGAGGGCTATACCGACGTGGACTTCGAGCTCTTCGGCCTGACCATCGACCAGATCGCCAAGGTTCGCTGCGCCTTTGCCGCGCTGAAGAGCCCCGAGCTGCTGGACGAGATGGCCCGCCAGGACGAGCGCCTGAACAGGCTGGTCGCGCTGGCCTATGAGTCCGCCGAGACCGGCAAGAAACTGATTGTGGAGGGTTAATGTGATGAAGCCGCTGAAGATTGCCATGATGGGTATGACGCACGGTCATACGCGCAAGTATTATCAGGTACTTAAAGAGAACCCGAAGCTGGACTGGGTCGCCGTGTCCACCACCGACGACTTCGCCCGTCAGCTCTTCCTCAAGGCCGTCCAGGGCGTGCCCTGCTACGGCAGCGACGTGGAAATGCTGGACGCGCATCCCGAGATCGAGGCCGTGGTCATCGCCTCGGCCAACAAGGAGCACCTGGGCCAGATGAAGCTGTGCGCCGAGCGCGGCATCAACATCCTGTCCATGAAGATCCCCTCCTTCGATATGGCGGAATACGACGAGATGATCGAGCTGACCGAGAAGGCCGGCGTCGTGTGCCAGGTCGAGCTGGAGCTGCACTACAACCCCGTCGTGGCGCGCTTCAAGAAGCTGCTGGACGAGGGCGCGATCGGCGAGATGAAGTCCTTCCAGGCTACCAACATCACTCTCTCGCCCGTGTTCTCCTTCCCCTGGCAGGGCGATCCCGAGCTCAGCTACGGCCATGAGCAGCACCTGCGCGAGGGCGATCCCCGCTTCTGCGGCGGCGCGCTGTGCGACCATCCCCACATCTTCGACATGATCCGCAAGGTCACCGGCAGCGAGTTCGACACCATCTACGCCGAGGTCGCGCCCAACATCCGCAAGGACATCAGGGTCGAGGACATGCTCACCGTCACCGGCCGCATGAAGAACGGCGTCATCTTCTCCCTCGACCCCTCCTGGAGCCGCAAGGAGAACCGCCTGCCCGCCCCCGGCCCCGGCTGGGAAATCTACCCCAAGCGCATGGAGGTCAACCTGATCGTCTCCGGCGACAAGGGCACCATGATGGTGGACTGCTTCGGCCCGAACTGCTACCACAGCGGCAATCCGGACGAGCGCTACACCGTGCGCTACACCTACTTTGACGAGTGGGTCGGCCTGGTCGACGAGTTTGTGGACTGCATCCGCAACCACAAGACCCCCCAGATCAACCTGCGCTGGCACAAGGCCACCATTCAGGCCATGAACGCCTGCTACGAGTCCATCCGCACCGGCCAGCCCGTGAAGCTGTAGGCTGCGTTCGAGAGGCGGCTTTTCTGAGAAAAGCCCCTCTCGAGCTCTCCCGAAAAGCACCTGCTGCCGCCGCTTCATCGGCAGTGCAGCTGCTGCACAAGACGATATTGCTACGCCGCCACGGAGGGGAGGGAGCGTTCCCTCCCCCGTTTTACATCTAAGGAGGAAACAGAACATGATTCTGCGCAACCTGATGCCGGTTCCGGTCAGCGTGGCCGCGAAGGCCGGGGAATTCCACTTCGGCGCGGAGGCCACCCTGCGCGTCAACGCCCCGCTGCTGACCGAGGGCATGATTGAGGAATACAAGGGACTGTGGAACCGATACGGCATGCGGAAAAACGCCCTGCGCGTGGTGCGCGACGAGCGCCTGCAGGAAAACTGCGCCGTGCTGTGCGCGGCCGAAAACGACTGCCCCGCGCTGGGCGCCGGCGACGAGTACGCCTTGACCGTGACGGAAAAGGGCGCGTTCGTGCGCGGCGAGAGCGCGGTGGGACTGCTGCACGGCCTGTTCACGCTGGTGCAGCTGGTGGTGCCGGTCGCGCTTGACGACAGGCCGGACTACGCCCTGCCCGCCGTGGAGATTCACGACCACCCTGCGATTGCCGGCATGCGCGCCATTCACCTGTGCGTGTTCCCCGAGACCACGCTGATACTGCTTGAAAAGGCCATTCGCCTGGCCGGCATGATGAAGTTCACCCACGTCGTGCTTGAGTTCTGGGGCACGATGCGCTACGACGCGCTGCCCGAGCTGGCCTGGCCGAAGCACGCCTATTCCAAGGAGCAGATCCGCCCGCTGGTGCGCCTGATACAGGACCTGGGCATGGAGGTCATCCCGATGCTCAACCACCTGGGCCACGCCGCGCAGTGCCGCAGCTGCTACGGCAAGCACGTCGTGCTCGACCAGAACCCGGGCAGGGCGCTGCTGTTCGAGCCGGACGGTTGGACCTGGTGCATCAGCAATCCCGAGACCCGGCGCGTGCTGCGCGCCCTCCGGCAGGAGCTGATCGAGCTGTGCGGCAGCGGCAAATACTTCCACCTGGGCTGCGACGAGTCCTATTCCTACGCCACCTGCCCGCTCTGCAGCGCGCAGGACACCCGCAGGCTGCTGGCCGACTACCTCAACGAGCTGACCGAGGAGCTGGCCGCGCAGGGCCGCCGCCCGATCATCTGGGGCGATCAGCTGCTCGACACCACCGTCTGGAAGCACCCGAACATCGCCACCTCCCGCCCCGACCAGCGCACCCACGAGGCGCTGCCCCTGCTCGACAGGCGCATCGTCATCGCCGACTGGCAGTACAGCCTGACCGAGCCCAAGGCCCCCACCATGGAGCACTTCATGCAGCACGGCTTCGACACCGTCATCTGCCCCTGGGACGGCCACGGCAACAACGAGGCCATGGGCGAGGCCGCCGACCGCGCGCACGCCTTTGGCTTCATGGCCACCACCTGGGATCACCTGCCCGAGTACCTGCGCCTGATGCCCACTGTCGCCGGTTCCTGCTGGAATGGCGCGGACTTCAGCGCCGAGAAGCGCGGTCAGTGCTCCTGGACTGAGCTGGCCACGATGCTTCGCAAGGTCATGCCCCAGCTGCCCGAATACCACAACGCCGGCTGGATCGGCCGCGAGGTGCTCGAGTTCGACGACTCCGTTCGCCGGCACTTCTGATCGCCGGAGGATTGATACAAACGCCCGCTTCTCCCAAACACAAAACCCGCGCCGGACGCAATATCCGGTGCGGGTTGTTTTTTTCAGAAGGCTCAGCGGCGGGGCCGGCTCGCGCGGCGCTTTCTGCGCATTCGCTTGCGGCGGCGGCGCTCGGCGGCCGAGGCCAGCAGCAGGATCAGTACGAACAGCAGGATGAAGCCCAGTATGACCTTGAGCCACAGCGGGGTCTTCTGCCAGATCTCGCCCGCGGAGGGCAGGCGGGGACTGAACACAGAGGGCTTGGCGGTCACGGCCCGGTCAGAGACCAGCAGCGCGGTGAGCACCTCGCCGTCGTCGGGCGTGAAGGTTAGGTTTCCGATGACCGTGCCCTCCTCGATCGGCGCGCGCAGGCTGTGCGTGTACTCGATCGTCAGGTTTTCCTCGAACTTCTTCAGGTATTCGTCCAGATCGCCGTCGAAGATGCGCACGGTGTAGTCGCCAGTGCGGTTGAGCATGGCGCTCAGGCCGATCACGCCGCCGCTGGGATCGTCAACCGCCGCGTCGGAGATGGGCAGCGTCAGGCCCAGCATGCTGTAGAGATCCTGGAAGGAATACTCGTGGTAGCGGGAGAAGCCGTACTCCAGCAGGCGAATGCTGTCCTGGAACTTGGCGTCCTTAAAGGCGACGGTGCTCTTGAAGCAGACCGCGACCAGGTTCACGCCGTTTTTCGTGGCTGAGGACACCAGGCACTGTCCGGCGGCGCTGGTCGTGCCGGTCTTTACGCCAGTCGCGTAGCGATAGCGGTTTTTGGAGCCGTACACCACCAGGTCGTTGCTGTTCTCGACGGTGTACTCGCCGCGCAGGTTGCTCGCGGCCATCGTGTACTGGCCCGCGCCCACCACCTTGCGGAAGGTCGCGTTGCCCATCGCGTACTTCGTCAGCAGGGCCATGTCGCGCGCGGTGGTGTAGTGTCCCTCCTGGGTGTAGCCGTGCGCGTTCATGTAGTGCGTGTTGGTCAGGCCCAGCTCCTGTGCCCGTTCGTTCATCCGCGCGACGAACGCGTCCACGCTGCCCGAAACGATCGTGGCGATGGCGTTCGCGCCGTCGTTGCCGCTTCGCAGCATGAAGCCGTAGAGCAGGTCCTGGAAGGTCATTTCCTCGCCCACGGTCACGGGAATCTTGGACGAGTCCTGCGGAATGTCCGCGGCCGACTCGGGGATGCGCACGATCTCGTAGAGATTGCCGTACTCCGCCGCCAGCAGCAGCGTCATGATCTTGGTGCAGCTGGCCGGGTTCATCTGCGCGTCGGCGTTCTTCTCAAAGAGCACCCGCCCGTCGTCCTGGTTCATCAGTATACACGACTCGGCGTACAGCTGATCCGCCGTCAGCGCGCCCGGGTTCTCCGGGTCATACGCGGCGACGTTCTCGCCCAGCGGCGGCAGCGTCACCTCGGGCTTCTGCTCGGCCCAGGTAATTCCCGGGAGGCAGGCGGCAATCAGCAGCGTAATCAGTAGCCATGCGGCGGTTTTTTTCCAGTTCATATCGGCGGGTCCTTTCTGCTCGATCCGTGATCTATTGCTTTAAGCGGGTGTCCGCCCGCTCCAGCTTGTCAAAAAAGTTTTGACAAGCTGGTGGACGGGGAAGCAAGCTCCCCCGCCACTGCCACCCTCACCAGTCTCCGCTAAAAATCGAAGATTTTTCGGGCGCGGAGCCTGCAAGGAAACGATTTTTTCTCTGGAAAATGGGATTTTCCGACGCAAAAATCGCCCCGTGCCCACCGTACACGCCGCTGGGCACGATTCAAAGTTCGAAAGGGCTGCGGCCCTCTCGAGCTCTCCCGAGTTTTTTGACAGTCTAAAGCGGGTGTCCGCCCGCTCATCATATCATATGTAGTCATTTTATATGATACCACTCGCGCCGCCTTTTGTACAGTTCCCGCCGCGAAATCTAACATACTTCTCAGGGAAAGGGCGTAAATGCGTCCTTCAGGCGGACAGACAGATCGCCGCCGTCGACCGTGACCTCGGCGTAGGGGCAGCGCTCTCCCTCGCACAGGGCGGGCAGCACGCAGACCGGAATGCCGTCCAGGCTGCGCCGCGCGCCGGGGTGATAGTGACCCGAAAACAGCGCCAGCACCCTCCTGCGCGCGCCCCGGATGACGGATTGCACCTCGGCCTGATTGCGGATGACGTGCGGATCGGCCGGGTCGCCGACCAGCGGGTGGTGGCTCAGGATCACGACCGGCCCGCCTTCCGCGTCCAATGCCTCGCGCAGAAAGCGCACCTGCTCCGGCGGCAGCGCGGCCTCCGTCCAGGAAAAGGGCGCATCCGCATCCTCGCGCCGGCCGTCCGCAGTGAAGTTGCAGTCCAGCGCCAGCCAGGTCAGCCCGGCCAGCTCGAAGGAAAAGCAGTCCTCATCCCGCCCGGTAATCGCCCTTCGCGAGACGTGCGCCGCGTCGTGGTTGCCCACCAGGCTGCAGCAGGGCGCGCCCAGGCGGGAAATCGCCTCCTGCACCGCCCGAAGGTCGCTTTTCACAGCCTGCTCGTCGGGCCTGCCGTTGATCAGGTCGCCCAGGTTGATATAGGCCAGCGCGCCCTTCGTCCTTTGAGCCAGGCGCGCGAGCTTGTCCAGCGACCGGTCGCACAGGCGCGTGGCGCAGGCGGTCAAACCCTTGGCGTAGTGTACGTCGGCAAACAAAATGACGGAAACAGGCATAGCTCCTCCTTTGTGGGAAACCGTTTTTCTGGAAACAGCGCCAGGCAGGCGCTTCCCGACCCGCTCATCGCGCAGAAGCTCGCCCCCAGCTCCCGCAGCGCACAGAGCGTCTCGCGCACCTCGGGGCACAGGGAAATCGCCGCGTCGGTCAGCATATTGCGGGCCGAGCGGGCCAGCAGCTCGTCGTCGCCCAAGGCAAGCGCCCACGCCGCGGCCTCTATATCGCCTGCGTCCGGCCCGCCCAGCCGGTCGAAGGCATGAAATACCTCCGGCGTGCTCAGGCCCTGCGCGGGCTTGACCAGCAGCACCTGCCTGCGCCTCGACGGCAGCGGCGTGAGCGCCTCGCCCAGCCCGCGCGCCCGGCATAGCCCGCCCGTCAGGCAGAAGGGCACGTCCGCGCCCAGCCTTAGGCCGATCTCGCGCAGCCGCTCCTCGCCAAGCCTCAGTCCCCACAGCTCGTTCAGACCCTTCAGCGCCGCCGCGCAGTCGCTGCTCCCCCCGCCCAGGCCCGCCTGAGCCGGTATCCGCTTCACCAGACGCATGCGCGCGCCCTTTTCGCAGCCGCACGCCGCCTGCAGCGCCCTCGCCGCCCGCATCACCAGGTTGCGCTCGTCGCAGGGCACGTCCTCCCGGCCGCAGGTCAGCGACAGCCGCTCGTCCTCCTCAAGCTCCAGCGTATCGTGCAGCTCGACCGTCTGCATCAGCATGTCCAGCTCGTGATAGCCGTTTTCGCGCACCCCGGTGACGTTCAGGGCCCAGTTCACCTTGGCCGGCGCGCGCAGTCTCATGCCCGCCATCTCACTTCACCACCGCCAGCGACTGCCGGATGGTCTCGAGCACCGTGCCCATCTCTTCATACCGGCCGCTGGGCGCGCTGAAGTGCAGCACGTAGATGTGCTTGTTGCTCGACACATAGGCCATCAGCACGAAGCCCGTATATCGGTTTCCGTCCTCGTCGCGCGCCGTATAGGTCTGCGAAAGGCCCTTCGTGCCGAACACCGCCTCGTCGGTCTGCACGTTGTCGCCCGCCGTGAAGCTGAAGTAGCTCGCCTCGACCTTCTCCATGAACAAGGTCAGCTGCTTTTTCAGCGAGGTCGTGTCCGGCGCGCGGCTGACCGTCTTGGCCGATACCGCGACGCGCGCGCCCACCTCGCCCGGGTTCACCGGCTCGCGATAGCAGATCGTGTACTTGCCCGGGTCGTTCGTCCAGTGGGACGGGTACTGGAAGGACACCTGCAGGTTCACGTTGTTGATGGTCTCATAGCGATAGCTTCCGATGGCCACGGTCGGCACAGGCTCGGGCGTGGCGGTCGGCTCGGGCGTGGCGGTCGAAAAGACCGTCGGCTCGGGCGTGGCGGTCGCCTCCGCGTTGTTCTGCGCGCCGTTCTTTTTTCCGCAGCCGGTCAGGCACAGCGCCGCGCACAGGCACAGCGCCGCGATCAGGCAATATTTCTTCATGTCGTTTTCCTCCGCTGTATGCATGCGTTCATTATATACCATTTTCGCCCGTTTGGCAACCGCCCGCGCGCCGCGCAGCGAAGGCTCGCTCGCCCGTTCTCCCTGCCTTTTTTTCGCTCACACGCCTTCATTCAGACCAGCGGACAGTCGAATCTTCTCCTGCGAATTTTGCACAAAATACTCTGAAATTTTTCCTCCCACGTCAGGTAAAATACCAGAAAAATGAGCGCAATCTTTGTTTTCATGCTGTATAGTATGAGTATGGATCGCTGATTTTGAGGGGGAGCCTTAAGATGAGATCGGCCAATATCAAACTGAGCCTTACTGAAAACGTGAAGACCTTTGTGAACATCGTGAGCCGCTACGGCTATGACGTGGACCTGCGCTCCGGCCGCCACTGCGTGGACGCGAAGTCGCTGCTGGGCATTTTTAGCCTGGATCTGTCCAAGCCGGTGACGGTTGAGGTATACAACGACAGCTGCGACGACCTGATGGCGGAGCTCAAGCCGTTCATCCTCGGATGAACCGTCCATAGGCATTTCTTCGCAATCAGGGGCCTTCCGCGCGCGCGGAGGGCCCTTGTCATTAGAGCGGCGCGGCGGCAAAAGGAAAGGCGGTGCATCCCTTGGACTTTGAACAGCTGGACGAGCTGGCACGCAAGCTGATGAAGAAGCGCAAGTCGCACGTGGAGCGCGAAATCGGCTCGATCTACTATCACGGCCGCCGGGTGAGCCGCCTGGTGCTGGAGCTGCGCCGGCTGATCGTGCCGGATGACGACTCGATGGACGACGTGCTGCGCCTGGCCGGCCTGTTTCACGACGTGGGCAAGGGCATCGAGCCGCACGCCCGCTACGGCGCGGCCATTTTTCGCGAGGCCATGCGGGACTGCGACGTGACCCCGGCTCAGGTCGACTGCGCCGCCCGCCTGATCGCCGCCCACTGCGACCGCCGCCCGAGCGAGCCGGTACACGATACCTGGGAGCGGTTGATTCAGGATGCGGATCTGCTCGACCACATCGGCACCTATACCATCTGGATGGACTTCAACTGGTGCGCCTATCGCGAGGAGGGCGTCGACGAGGCCCGCAAGCGCCTGAGCAGCATCGAGGAATACATCGCCTCCAACCGCAAGGGGATCAACTTCCCGCAGTCCCTGGCCATCTACGACGAAAAGAGCGACTTTTTGCGCGCGTTCGTCGCCCGGCTGGACTGGGAGAGCCGCGGCAGAATAGGCTGAGCCTGCACCCACTTGCTGCCGGTCGGCAGGGCCGACTGCTCCCCCAGACCCCACCGAAGTTTGCGCGCCGGGCAGTGCCCGGTTCCACCTGCTGCCGCCGAATAGCACACGAACCCAGCCGCCATAAATTGGAGCGGCTGGGTTCTTCGAATCCGCAGAATTCTCTGCGGATTATGGGGCGGGCAGGCTGAGCCTGCACCCACCTGCTGCCGCGGATTCTATCGACGAATTCGGGAGCCATAAATTAGAGCTCCCGAATTCTGCCTTGCCGACCGCACCGCAGGCTCTCTGGCTGGGGGAGGCTCTCGAATAGCGCATAGCCTGACGATAGAATGCGCGGCAGCAAGTGGCCGTCGGCCCTGCCGACCGCTCCCCCAGACCCCCACCGAAGTTTGTCCGCCGGGCAGTGCCCGGTTCCACTTGCTGCCGCCGAATAGCACACGAACCCAGCCGCCATAAATTGGAGCGGCTGGG
>CAKUFI010000065.1 GCA_934647305.1 uncultured Clostridia bacterium
GGCAGTCGGCCCTGCCGACCGTCGATAGAACCCGCGGCAGCAGGTGGCAGTCGGCCCTGCCGACCGTCGATAGAACCTGCGGCAGCAGGTGGCAGTCGGCCCTGCCGACCGTCGATAGAACCCGCGGCAGCAGCCTGGTGCAGGCCATGCCTGCCGTCAGCAGGTGGGGTCGGGCACTGCCCGGCAAGGAGGAAATACTATGCGAATTGCCTGGCTGGGTACCGCCTCGCTGCTGATCGAGGGCGAGGAAGGAAGCATACTGTTTGACCCGTACCTCCGGTCCTTCAGCGCGGGCCTGCCGCCCTTTCCGATGGACGTGCTGCCCGGCGTGGGGGCGATCTTCATCACGCATCCGCACCTGGACCACTTCGCGGACATGAACGCGATCACGCCGCGCTGTGCCTGCCCGGTCTATGTCAACCGGCGCGGCCTGTTCATCGCGCGGCTGCAGCGGTTCGATCTGTCGCGCTTTAGGGCGATCCGGGCGGGCGATGAGGTGCGCGTGGGTAGCCTGACGGTGCGCGCCTACGCGGGCAGGCACTGCTTTTACGACCGGTTCATCCTGCGAAAGACCATTCGCCGCGCCGCCCGGCCCGAGTGCCTGCGCGCGGGACTGATGATCGAGCGGCAGAATCGCCAGTTTCGCATCGACCTGCGCCGGGACGTGCTGGCCTATGAGGTGATCGAGGGTGAAAAGAGCGTCTTCCTGCTCGGCTCGGCCAACTGCCGCAGGGACGTCGCCTATCCCGGGCACATGGATCTGCTGGTTTACCCCTATCAGGGCCGAAGCGACATGCTGCCCTATTCACTCAGGCTGCTGTCCAGGTTTTCACCCGGGCGCGTGATGCTCGACCACTTCGACGACGCGTTCCCGCCGGTCTCCGCGCGGATGGACTGCGCGCCGTTCGTACGTGCCGCCGCAAAGGTTTACCCCGGCGTCGAGGTCTTCACGCCGGTCGAGCGACATTTTTACGAGGTGTAGGGCCGGCCTGCGCCCGAAAGGAAAAGGAGGAAAACGCATGCTCCCGAAAGACCCGTATATCCTTTTGAGCTACCTGAATACGCAGCTGCGTGATAACTATCCCTCGCTCGAGGAATTCTGTGCCGCGAACGACCAGAGCCGTGAGGAAATCGAGGCGGCCCTGCAAAAGGCGGGCTATGTCTACGACCTGCAGGGCAATCGCTTTGTGCGGGAAAAGACCTGAGCCCGTCCGGCGGCCTTTCGCCGGGCATCACGTTTCATCCGCCGTGCGCTCCCCCTTCGGGAGCGCTTTTCGCGTCGAATGGCGCAGGCTCCCGCTTGGCAGAACGGCGCGGATGTGCTATAATAGGATGCTGGAAAACATGAGAAACGGACTGATGTGATGAATTACTCCCTCGCGCCGATGGAGGGGCTGACCGGCTATGTGTACCGGCAGGCGCACCGGCGCTTTTATCCCGGCCTTTCGCGCTATTACACGCCCTTTTTGTCCCCGGTCCGGGATCGCGCCCTGACCACACGGGACAGGAACGAGGTGCTGCCCGAGCACAACGCGGGCGTGCCGCTGACGCCGCAGCTCCTGACGCGCTCGCTGCCGGACCTTCTGTGGGGCGCGCGGCTGCTCGGGGAGATGGGCTATGACGAGGTCAACCTGAACCTGGGCTGTCCCTCGCCGACCGTCACCGCCAAGGGCAAGGGCGCGGGCTTTCTGCGCGAGCCGGACGCGATCGCCGCGCTGCTGGACGGCTTTTTTTCGGCCGATACGGGCATGCGCCTGAGCGTGAAGACGCGCCTGGGCGTGGAAAACCCGGAGGATTTCGACTGCGTGCTCGAGGTGTACAATCGCTTCCCGCTCAGCGAGCTGATCGTGCATCCGCGCGTGCAGACCGACCTGTACAAGCGTCCCACCCGGCCCGAGTACGCGCTCAGGGCGCTGCGCGAGAGCCGTGCGCCGGTCTGCTATAACGGCGATCTGTTCTCCCGCGAGGCGGTCAGCGCGCTGCCTGCCCGCTTCCCGGGCCTCGAGCGCGCCATGCTGGGCCGCGGACTGCTGGCATGTCCCTCGCTGGTTTCAGGCGAACCGGACGCGGCGCGCCTGCGCGCATTTCACGACGCGCTGCTCGAAGGCTACCAGCAGCAGCTCTCCGGCGACCAGAACGTGCTCTTCCGCTTCAAGGAGCTGTGGTTTTATCTGCGCTATTCCTTTGTCGAGCCGGAAAAGTCCTTCAAGCGCATCAAAAAGTCCGCCACGCTCAAGGAATACCTCGCCGCGGTCGACGAGCTCTTTGACCGCTGCCCGCTCGACCCCGCGCCCTGCTTCATCGCGCCGTAGGCCGCCCGGCTTCAGGATGAAGGTGGGGAGCCGCCGCCTGAATTCACAAAGCACTTATGAAGCGTGAAGCGAACTCCGAAGGCGGGCTTGGACAGAATCATTCTAATAAAACAACATCCTCCGGCATGTGCCGGAGGATGCTTTGCGTTGATCCGGGAGCCCCGCATACGTCAGCGGGGGAAAAGCCTGCCTGCCATTCAAAAACCGGCGCGATTCAGGCCGCTTAAAGGCCCGTTTTGGCGCGATTCTGACCCACTAGCGCGCCCGCAGATAGGAGAGCATGATGTCGATGGTCTGCTTCTTGCGGGTTTCCTGCACGGCCGGGTCGTTCAGGTCGCAGCCGGTCAGCTGGGAGAGCGTGTAGCGGTTCGAGAAGTTGCAGAAGCAGATGGTGATCATGGTGAGCACGGTCTGCTTTTCGTCGATGTCGGCGCGGAAAACGCCCTCGTCGCAGCCCTTGCGGATGCGCGCGGCCAGGTCGCTGAGCGTCTTGCGGGCGATGCACTCGTGCGGCAGCTGCTTGAGAAACTGGCCCTGCATCAGGTTCTCGCTCATCAGGATGTTCACGAAAGAGGGATTCTGCTCGAGAAAATCGTAATACGCGCCGATCAGCTCGGCAATCAGCTCCGCGCCCTCGAGGCTGCTCTCCAGCAGGCGCCGCTCGACCTCCTCCATTCGGCTGTACATGTTCAGCAGCACCTGGCGGTACAGCTCCTCCTTGCTGCCGTAGTAGATGTAGAGCATATTCTTGTTCAGGCCGGACTGCTGAGCAATCGCGTCGATTCGCGCGCCATAGAAGCCCTTTTCGCCGAACTGCTGCTCGGCGGCGGCGAGGATCTCCTGCCGGGAGCGTTCCGCGTTGCGTCCGCGCTTTTCCTGCATGGTAAAGTCTCCTTATAACGATTATTCGCTAATTATAGCAGAAACCGGGAGCAATTCCAAGCACATTCCTGTTGATTATAGGCTATTTTCTCCAGCTTTCGCCGCAGGAAACGGTAAATGCGGTCATCCAGGCCGCGCACAGCGGCAGGCAGTCCTCGTCCATGCGGAAGCGGCCGTTGTGGTGCGCGAAATTCGTCTGCTTCGCCTCGTCGGCGATGCCCACCTGCGCGTAGCAGTAGGGCGCGATGACGCCGTAGTTGGCGAAGTTGTCGCCCAGCATCATGGTCTTCTGCGGGCCGATTTTGTCCTCAGGCACCAGCTCCTTCGCACAGGCGAGCGCCAGTGCGGCGGCGCGTTCGTCGTTCTTCACCGCGTCGCTGACCCGGATGTTGTCGATCTGCGCGGTGCAGCCGAACATGGCGGCGGTCGATTCGGTGATCTCGCGCAGGCGGTTTTCCACCAGGCTGCGGGTTTCCTCGTTCAGGGTGCGGATGGTGCCCTTGATTTCGGCCTCCTGGGCGATAACGTTGCCCACCAGACCCGAATGGAAGCTGCCGATGGTCAGCACCGCCGGCTCCATCGGGGAGAGCGAGCGCGACACGATCGACTGAAGCGACGTGACCAGCGAGGCCCCGGCAACCAGCGCGTCATGGCACTTTTCGGGCGTTGCGCCGTGGCCGCCCCGGCCAATCAGGCGAATTGTGAACATGTTGACTGCGGCGCTGGTGACGATCGGGGAGACGTGCAGCGTGCCCGAGGCGAAGGGACTCCAGACGTGGATGGCGAAAAACACGTCCACGTCGCTGACCAGCCCGGTCGCAATCACCTCGTCCGAGCCGTCCTCGCCCTCCTCGGCGGGCTGGAAGATCACCTTGACCCGGCCGCGCCAGGTACCCATGTGCTCCTTCAGCAGCCTGAGCGTGCCCAGACCGGTGGTCATGTGCGCGTCGTGGCCGCAGGCGTGCATCACGCCCGGGTTCTCCGAGGCGTAGGGCAGGCCGGTTTCCTCCTGCACGGGCAGCGCGTCCGTATCGCACCGGAGACCGACGCACGGGCCGGACAGATTGCTGTCCAGCACCGCGATCGTGATGTTGTCCGCCGGGGCCAGGTACGATACCCCCAGTCTGTCCAGCTCCGCGCGCAGCAGGCGGTTCGTGCCCGCCTCCCTGTGCGCTACCTCCGGATGCCGGTGCAGCAGCCGGTAGGTTTCCGTCAGGTACGGCGCAATGCCCTGCGCCGCCCTGAGGATCTCTTTTGTCTCAAACATATTCTTCCTCCTTTAGGAACGATCGAGAGGCGGCCTCCCCAGCGTCCCCCCCGTCTCCCCCAGCCACTGACGGGCGAGACGGGCGTGGCCGTCCGGGGTGGGGTGAATGCCGTCGAGGGTATCCTCGGGGCGAAGGTCGGGCACGAGGAAAAGGTCTGCATAGCGGGCGGCGAGGCCGCGGGTGGTTTGCCTGAGCCAGGTGAGGCGGGGCGCGTAGGCGTTTTTGTAGAGCTCGCCGTCGAAGGCGTAGGGCTCAAGCACGACCAGGCGCGCGCCGGCAGCCCTGACCGAGGCGAACATTTCCTCGAGCTGGCGGGCGAGCAGGGGCTGGTCGAAGGGGTGGTTTTCGTGGCGGTAGGAGTAGTCCACGTCGTTCACGCCGGCCAGGAAGGAGACGAGTGAGGGCTGAAGGTCGAGGCAGTCGGCCTGCCAGCGGTCGTAAATCTGGCCGATGCACTGACCCGCTATGCCGCGGTTGTAGAAGCGCCAGTCAGGGTGTGCCTCGCGTAGGGCGGAAATGCACTTCGCCGCGTAGCCCTGGCCGAATTCGCTGACGGTGGGGTAGGTACGGCCGCAGTCGGTGATGCTGTCGCCGATGAAGACGATTCCGGGGCTAAGGCTCGACGCGCTCACGCTGATCCCTCCTGCTTCGCTCGAAATAGTCGTCCATGAGCTCAATGCCGAACTCGCGCACCACGTCCATCGCGCTGAACTCATCGGTCTCGCTGGTCAGCAGCACCGCGCCGGTCTTGCCCGGGTCGTGGATGCGGATTTTCGCGCCGTACTTCTCGCGCGCGGCCTGAAAGCGCTCCCAGTTGAAGTCCAGGTAGCACACCGTGTAGTCCAGGTTGACGCGGGCGGTGACGTAGTGATAGTAGCAGGTGCTTTTGGCCAGCACCTCGCCCACCGGCGAAATGACCCGCGCATCCTGATTGCGCACGGCGCAGGCGAAGTAGCTGCGGCAGTCATACGCCCACTCGAGCTGGTGAAAGTCGCCGTGATAGTTCGAGGAGAACAGCAGCAGCTCCGGCTTTTTGGCCATGTACTTTTCGCGCAGCTCGTAGAAGTTCAGGTCGAAGCAGATCGCGCAGCCGACCCTGCCGAAGTCCAGATCGGAAACCACCGCGTCCCGGCCGCAGAGCATCGGGTGCGGGCCGTCCAGCGGGCCTTCGCTGACCACCAGGTGATTCTTGTTGTAGATTCCCTCGACCTGACCCGTGCGGCCGATGAGCTGCGTCGAGTTGCGGAAGAAGCCGTCCTCGGCCTGACGCACCGCCGAATAGGCAATGCAGCAGCGGTTTTCTCGCGCGACGCCCGCAAAAAAGTCGCGCATCCGGTCGCCGCGCGCGTCGTAATACGCCCGGTTCTGCTCCGCAGACAGGTTCGCGTAGCGGTCGCAGACCTCCGGAAGCAGGATCAGGTCGGGCTTCTCCGGCAGCACCGCGTCGATCTCAGCGCGCCACAAGGCCATCATCCGCTCGATCAGCTGCTCGTTCGTCATGCCCGCCGGGGCTTCCCACCAGGGCGGCGCAATCGCTGTCAATGTAATGTATCGCATATGAAACCTCCTTTGGGAACGGGGGGAACGTTGGGGAGGCCGCCTTTTTGAAAAAGGCGCCTCCCCAAGCCCCACCCGGAAAACACTTGCAAGAATAACTGGAGAACTTCGAACCAATGCGGTTCTTGCCTGTGATGTGGGAAACATCTGGAAAGAAGGGCTTACCTCCCAAAACATGCCGTTTGGGGAAGCACATTGCTCTTCCGATTTACTGCACCCACGTGTCATTTGGGGAATTACCTCTCTACGAGCCAATCCGTTGAGTGGATCATAGTGCTTTTCGGGAGAGCTCGAGAGGGGCTTTTCTCAGAAAAGCCGCCTCTCGAACGTTCCCCCCCGTCACCCCTCGTTTGCCAGGAACTCGGCGGCGAAGGCGTCGTCGCTCAGGTGGGGGTACATGGAATAGACGCGGGTGATTTCGTCGGCCTGGCCGGGGGAGAGCGCTTCGGTGGGGTCGAGGCACCAGACGCCCTTCATCAGGCCCTGGCGGCGGAGTACCTCATGGATGCCTGCGATGCAGCCTGCGAAGTGGTTGGCTGTGTCGAAGAAGGCGCTGTTTGCGTCGGTGACCTGAGCGGCGAGGGTGAGAAGCGCCGGGTCGAGGGGCGCGGCCGGGTCGAGCGCGCGGAGCCTGCGGAAGATCTGCACGGCGGTGTGTGTCCAGACAGCCCAGTGGCCCAGCAGGCCGCCCCGGGTGCGCACGCGGCGGACACGCTCTCCGTCCTGGAAGCGGTATTCGGTCAGCAGGTCGATGACGATGCTGTCGTCGTTGCCGGTGTACAGCGCCACGTCGCGGCCGGAGAAGGCGATGGCGCGTGCCACGTCGATGGTCAGGTAGCGGTTGAAGGCGGCGCACTTGACCGCGGCCACGCCCGGAATGGCGCAGACGGCCTGCCAGTAGGCGTAGGAGAACACGCGGCCGCCGACCGCGGGCTGCAGGTAGAAGCCGATCACGTCGATCACATCTGCGACCTGGCGGGTGCGCTCGATCAGGTAGTCCTCGCTTCGGTCGTTCAGGCCGCCGGGACTGAGCAGCGCCGCGTCGTAGCCCAGAGAGCGGGCGAGCTTCGCCTCGGAAACGGCCTGCTCGGTCGGGCCGCACACGCCGGCGACGGCCAGAATTTCGCGGCCGGTCTTTGCGCGATAGGCGCTGATCTCGTCGATGGCGACGCGCAGCACCGTCTCGAAGAGGTTGATTTTCGGGTCGCGGATGGCGAACTGGGTGGTATGCACCGCGGCGGCAATGCCGTCCACGCCCGCGGCCAGGTAATAGCGGATCAGCCGTCGCTGACCGGCCTCGTCAAAGCGGCGGTTTTCGTCCAGCACCAGCGGCATGGCGGGGATGAACGCGCCGTCCAGCAGCAGCCTTTTCGCCTCGGAACGCATCAGAATTTCCCCTTTCTCTCTTCAAAATGGGTGGGCTTGTCCAGGTGCCGGCCGCCGGCGAGCAGCCACTTGGCCTGCATCTCGATCATGTCGTCGACCAGCCTGTCCGGCCGGCCGAACAGCTCCATGCAGCGGGAGGAGTCGCTCAAGAGCGCCAGCTCGTTTTCCGTGCCGGTGAACGTGACCTCGCGGCCCAGCGCCCTGGCCAGGCGGGTGGCGGCCTCGCGCACGGTGTAGGTTTCGGGGCCGGTGACGTTCAGGTAGACCGGCGGGTTGTCGGCCAGCAGAAGCGAGCGGATGGCCACCTCGTTGGCATAGCGCTGCCAGACGCAGTTGAACGAGGGCGTAGCGACCGAGACCGGCTTGCCTGCCAGAATGGGGGAGGCAAGGTCATAGAGCACGCCATAGCGCAGGTCGACGGCGTAGTTAAGGCGGTAGATCAGCACCTTCGCGCCGTAGTGGCGGGCGGCGTACTCGAACATGCGCTCGCGGCCCAGAGAGCTCATGGCGTATTCGCCGACGGGGGAGGGGGCGACGGCCTCATTGCAGCCCGGCCCCTTCGCGTCGGAGAAGGGATAGACGTTGCCGGTCGAGAAGACCACATAGCGCGCCGCGCCGAAGTGCCGCGTGACCATGGCGGGCACGTCCACGTTCATTTTCCAGGTTTCGCAGGCGTTGCCGTCGGTGCCGAACTTGCGCCCGGCCATAAAGATGATGTTGGGCACCCGGGGCAGGGCGGCGATCTGCGCCTCGTCGGTCAGGTCGCAGGAGATGGTCTCGACCTGCTCGCGCTCGAGCAGCGACACCACGAAGGGATCGGTGAAGCGGGAGACAGCGTATACCTTGCGGGAAACGCCGCTCTTTGTGCAGGCGCGCCGCAGCATGACCGACAGCGTGGGGCCCACCTTGCCGCCCGCGCCCAGGATCATGATGTCGCCCTCGAGCCTTTTCAGATCCTCAATGAGCGCCTCGCTCGGCGTGGAGAGCTCCTCGTCCAGCCATTCTTCAGTCCACATTTCCATTGCTGACAGTTCCTCCGGTATTGTATTATTGTGTTAACCCTTGATCGAGCCGATCATGACGCCCTTGACGAAGTACTTCTGCACAAAGGGGTAGACCAGCATGACGGGCACCATGGTGACCACGATGACCGCGTTTTTGACAGCGGTGGGGGTGACCGATGCGGTTTCGATGCCGACCTTTGAGGTCAGGTTCTCCGAGTCCTCCAGCAGCATGCTGCGCAGGATCAGCTGCAGCGGGAATTTCTCGCTGGAGTTGAGGTAGATCATGGGCACGAAGTAGCTGTTCCAGTGCCCCATGAAGAAGAACATGCCGATCGAGGCGATGGAAGCCTTGGACAGCGGGATGGCGATCTGCCAGAGAATGCGGTATTCGCTCGCGCCGTCCAGGTAGGCCGACTCGAACAGGCTCTGGGGCAGCGAGCGGAAGAAACTGACCATGATCAGCATCTCCATCGTCCAGATGGCGTTGGGCAGGGAAAGCGACCACACGCTGTCCAGCAGACCCAGATCCTTGACCAGCAGGAAGGTGGGAATCGTGCCGCCGCTGAAGAACATGGTGAACATGATCAGCTTCAGGAAGACGTTTCGACCCACCAGCTGGCTCTTGGACAGGGGATAGGCCATCACCAGCGTCATGACGAGGTTGATGGACACGCCCAGCACGGTGTAATAGACGGTGTTGAGGAAGGCGCGGGGCACCTTCTGGTTGCGCAGCAGATAGAGATAGGATTCCAGATTGAAGCCGCGCGGCAGCACCAGCACCTTGTTGGCCATGACGTTGTAGGTGTCCGAGAAGGACACGGCGATCGTGTGCAGCAGGGGATAGAGGATGCTGACGGAGATCAGGATCAGAACCAGGTGGACGACCGCGTCGAACAGGCCGAACCTTTCCCTCATGCCGGACGTGCCCCGGATTTGTTTCTTGTTCATGCTCGCCCCTCCTTACCACAGGCTCTCGCCGGTAATCCTGCGGGAGGCCGTGTTGGCCGCCAGCAGCACGATCACCGCGATCACCGATTCGAACAGTCCCACCGCCGTGGCGAAGGAGAAGTTCTTCTTGACCAGACCGATGCGGTAGACGTAGGTCGAGAAGATGTCGGCCACCTCATAGGTCATGGAGTTGTACAGCAGCAGCGCCTTGTCCGGGCCGATGCGCATGATGTTGCCGCAGCCCAGCAGGAACATGGTGACGATCGTGGGCAGGATCGAGGGCAGCGTCATGTACCAGATCATCTTGACGCGGGTGCAGCCGTCGATGCGCGCCGCCTCGTAGAGCTGCTGATCCACGCCGGCGAGCGCCGCCAGGTACACAATCGCGCCCGAGCCCAGCCCGGCCCATACGCCTGACAGGATATAGATAAACCGATACCACTCGGGACGAATCAGAAAGTTAATCGCCTGGCCGCCGGTCGCGGTAATCACCCGGTTGATCAGGCCGTTTGAGACGGAGAACAGCTCCCGGAAGATGGAGCAGATGACGACCAGAGACAGAAAGTGCGGCAGATAGGAAATGGTCTGATAGAGCTTTTTGACCGCGCTGACGCGCACCTCGTTGAGCACCAGTGCGAACAGGATCGGGGCCGGAAAGCCGAAGAACATCGACCAGAAGCCCAGGATGAAGGTGTTTTTGAACAGCCTGAGGAACTCGGGACTCTGAAAAAACTGGCGGAAGTTGGTCAGCCCCACCCACGGGCTCTTGGCGACGCCCAGGAAGGGGGAGTACTTTTTGAACGCGATGACGATGCCGTACATCGGCCCATAGCGGAAGATCGCGTAGAACAGCAGGCCGGGAATCAGCAGGATAAGCAGCTGATGATCGCGGCGGATGCGCTGCCAAAGCGTCTTTTTCTTGGTTGCCTGCATGGTGTTTCCTCCTCGTTTTGATAAAAGACGGGCGGACGCCGTGCAACGTCCGCGCCGCCAGAGGGATGTGGTTTACTTGTTCAGGATGGCGAGCATCTTCTCGGCGTAGCTGGCGTTGACGCTTTCCACCCAGGCGTTCCACTGCTCGTCACCGTAGGAGGCGTCAATGATGTAGTTGCCGGCGAAGGTGTTCATCTTGTCGGTCAGCTCGGTCTTGAGCTGGGCGAAGGCGTCCGCGTCCGCGTCGGTCTCAAACTGCTGCGGGGGAGCCAGGCGGGAGTAGCCGCACTCGTTGTTGATCAGATCCTGAGCGTACTGCTCGTCGGGGGTGTAGCTGTAGTAGAAGCACTTGCGGCTGGGATGCAGGTAGAAGCCCTCGATCCACATGCCGTACTTCTCCTCAACCTTGGTGATGTCCACGGTGCCCTCGATGTCGGGGTACACGGCCTTGCCGTTCTCGTCCCACACGAAGTTGTCGCCCTCGATGCCCAGGGTGTTGATCTCGGAGCCCTCGGTGGAGTAGAGGTAGTCAACCAGCTTGACGGAGGCCTCGGTGTTGGCGTTGTTGGCTACGGTCACGCCCCAGCTGTCAAACTTGGACAGCTCCTGCATCTTGCCGTTGCCGATCGGTCGGGCATAGCACAGGTCGAAGTCGGGATTGGTCTTCTGAGCTTCGCCCTCAAGCAGGCTCATGCGGCCGATCCAGTCGTTCATGACGTAGTTCTGGCTGTTGAGCTGCTTGGCGTTCCAGGAATCCAGAGAGTCGGTCATGAACTCAGGATCCAGCAGACCCTCGTTATACATGGTCTTGAGCACGTCCAGACCCTTGCGGAAGTTCTCGGTCGTGCAGGCGATGAACCACTGGTTGGTGTCGTAGTCATAGGCGCAGGGCAGGCTGTTGAGATCGAAGTAGGTGCTCCAGCGGTTGATCATGCCGATGCCGCCCTTGTTGCCGTAGGGGTAGGAATCCGGATAGGCCTTCTTGATGGTGCGCAGCGCCTCAAGGAAGCTCTCGGTGTCGGTCCAGGGCTCGATGCCCAGCTCCTTGAAGGTATCGGCGCGGTACATGAAGCCGAAGTTGACGTCGCGGTTGAGCTTGTAGACCGGGTAGACGTAGCTCCTGCCGGACTCGGCGGCGTAGAGCAGGTAGAGCTGGTTGTTCTCCGCGTCGTCAAAGAAGATGCTCTTGACGTTGGGCGTGATGTCCAGATAGTCCTGCACGCAGGCGAAAGCGCCCTGCTCGCCGTAGGTGTTGCGCTCGTTGCCGTCCAGGGCGCTCACGATGATGTCCGGCAGCTCGGCGCTGGCAATGTAGGTCGCCATCTTCTCGGAAACGATGTCCTTCGGGAAGCACAGGGGATGAATCTGGATGCCGGTGCGCTCCTTGATGCGCTGGAACAGCCAGGTATCATCGGTATGCTCGTACAGAGAGCCGTAGAACAGGGTCACGGTCGTGTCCTTGTCCACGAGGGGCAGGGTCAGGCCGCCCAGGCGGTCTTCCTCGGCGAAGGCGAAGCTGGTCAGCAGCAGCGCCAACACGCAGACGAGAGCGAGAATCTTCTTCATGCGGGTTTCCTCCAATGAATTATATTTGCTTGAGCCCCGTGCACGTCGGGACCTAAACACATGGGAAAAGGGTATCGAGGCATGCCGCTTAACCGGCGGCAGCGAGTGGGGCCGGGCACTGCCCGGTCAGAAAAGCCGTCTCCCTAGCGCGTCATGCGGCGCATGGCGTCCTCGGAAATGTCGAGCGGGGTGGCCTCGCCGGAAAGCGCGGCGGGCAGGCAGTCAAGAAGCGCCTGGGTGACGAACGGCCGGCGGTCGATCGTCGGGCCGCCCATATGCGGGATGAGCAGCGCGTTGTCCAGGCCGCGCAGGGGACTGTCCGCGGGCAGGGGCTCCTGCTCATATACGTCCAGCGCCGCGCGGAAGCGGCCTTCGCGCAGCATGCGCGCCATGACCGGCTCGTCGATGATCGCGCCGCGCGCCGTGTTGATGAGCAGGCTGTCCGGATGGAGCAGACTGAGCAGGCGCTCGTCGATCGCGTGATAGGTTTCGGGCGTTTTCGCCCAGTGAAGCGACACGATCTTGCAGGCGGAGAAGACCTCCTCCAGAGTAGCCTTGCGCGCGCCGTAGGAGGCGGCCTCCTCGTCGGTCACGTGATCCGCGCCCGCGATCAGCAGCTCGCAGCCGAACGCCCTGAGCAGGCGCGCCGTGTGCCGGGCAACCGCGCCGAAGCCCACCAGGCCGACCCGCTGGTCGAGCAGACCCTCATTATACCAGCCGGGACGCGCCCAGCCCTCCTGCTGCACCTGATTGACGAACTGCGGGATGCGCCGCAGCGAGGCGAGCGCGTAGCACACCACGCTCTCGGCCACCGAGCGCGCGTACAGGTCGTTGCCGCTGAGCACGCGGATTCCGCGCCGGTAGGCCGCGTCGTCCACGACGGGCGCGACGCTGCCGCCGGTGTAGGCGATGGCCTTGAGCCGGGGCGCGCGGTCGAGCACCTGCTGCGTGTACCTGGCGCTGCCCCAGCCGGGCAGCACAATGTCTATGTCCGAAAGACGGCCGGCCAGCTCGTCGGCGGTCAGGTTCCGATCCAGCTCGTTCCAGGTGACCTCGTATTCGGACTCCATCCGTGCGCGGACGGTTTCAGGAATGAAGGTATCCCGCACCTCGCCGTGGGGCATCGTGACAAACAGCTTCATGCGCTTCACCTCAACGTATGTTATGAACTATTCAGTTAGTACTACGTGGTTAGTATAGTGACTGCCCGCCATTTTGTCAATAGAATTGGGGCAACTTCACATAAATGTAATAAAGAACAAAGGCGAACGGTGAATCATTCTGCCTGAAGAAATGTGGAGTAATGTGAGAAAGAGTGATTGACAGGGAGAAAGCGTGGTGATATAATGATGACAGGAAGGGATGACGCTTGTGGAATGGCTCTTCCCCTCTGCAAATTAGTAGAAGAGTAAAGCCGTCACCAGTTCGCGCTGGATGGCGGCTTTGCTTTTACAGTTGTCCGTGCGGAATGTTTTACCTGAAGAAATGCAGGGGAAGGGTGTTGACAGTAGGAGAGCGTGGTGATATAATGATGACAGGAAGGGATGACGCTTTTGGTAGGGCTCTTCCCCTCTGATAACTAGTATCGAGTGAGCATAGCCGTCACCAGTTCGCGCTGGATGGCGGCTTTGCTTTTAGTGTTTCTTCTTGTTCCCGATGTCGCGACCAAAGCTGATCGCCTTGAGTACAAGAGAGGCAATCATTATGACCACGGAGATGATCTCGAAGTCAGTCATGATCTCACCTCCTTTGCTTTTGTAGAGCGTCAGAGGTGAAAAGCCAAGCGCCATCTGTTTCCTTCCTGCCATCAAGCGCATTATACCACGGATGAAGGTATTCGTCAATGACGTTTCTTCGAACAACAGGATTCGCGCGCGCCTTGACAGAAGCGCCTGAAAGCCGTATAATGCTGGAAGAACGTACCGGGAGGACGAATCATATGAAGGAAAAGCTGCTGGCGCTGTGGAAGAATCCCAGCCTGAGCGGGTTGGTTCAGTTTATCAAGTTCGGGCTGGTAGGGGTGAGCAACACGCTCATCTCCTACGCCGTGGAGAACGGCTGCTACTACTGGCTGTTCACCTCGCTCGCCGAGTGGCCGCGCGTGATCTGGGCCAACGTGCTGGCGTTCGTGATCAGTGTGACCAATTCCTACTACTGGAACAACCGCTTCGTGTTCCGCAAGGGCGAAAAACTGGGCTGGCGGACGCACCTGAAGACGTACCTGAAAACCGTCGCCTGCTACGGCGTGACCGGCCTGCTGCTCGGGCCGGCGCTCAAGGGGCTTTTGACCGGCTGGGGCGTGCCCTATTACCTGGGAAGCCTGCTGACGCTGGTCGTCACGATCCCGCTGAACTTCGTGCTCAATAAATTCTGGGCGTACAGAAAGTAACGGACGAGAAAACTGCATCAAAAACAGCGCCGTGTAAGCGAATACACGGCGCTCAGCTTGTCAAAAAAGGTTTTGACAAGCTGGTGGACGGGGAAGCAAGCTCCCCCGCCACTGCCACCCTCACCAGTCTCCGCTAAAAATCAAAGATTTTTCGGGCGCGGAGCCTGCAGGGAAACGATTTTTGCTCTGGAAAATGGGATTT
>CAKUFI010000066.1 GCA_934647305.1 uncultured Clostridia bacterium
TCTTTTTCTTTATACATTGAAGTGTCCGCGTTCAGGCGAGCGGAGCGAGCCGGAAGGGAGGGGGTGCGGGGGAGGGGGCGCAGCGCGCCCCCTCCCCCGCAGACGGAGCCCCGGCAGCAATGCTGCCGGGGCTCCGCATGTTCGTTTGCAGCGAGAATTACCGCAGGCTGGCGGAGAACTCGCGCAGGCAGGTGTCGAGGATTTTGTCCATGGCGGTGGCGATTTCCGCATCGGTCAGGGTGCGGTCGGGCGCGCGGAAGGACAGGGAGAACGCGACGCTCTTCTTGCCCAGGCCGAGCTGCAGGCCGCGATAGATGTCGAACAGGCTGACCTCCTCGAGCAGGCGGCCGCCGGCCCTCTGGATCGCCGCCATGAGCGGGCCGACCTCGACGGACTCGTCCATGACCAGGGCGATGTCGCGGGTGACGGGCGGGAACTTGGGCAGTGCCTTGACCGCGCCGATTTCCGTGGCGAACTCAGGCAGCCTGCACAGGTGCACGACGGCCACGTAGACGCGCGTTTCGATGCTGAAGCGCTCGGCGATGTCCGGATGGATTTCGCCGACCTGCGCCAGCTCCTCGCCGCGCACGGACAGGATCGCCTTGCGGCCGGGATGGAAGAAGGGATCGCCGCCCGAGGTCACTTCGGGTTGAATGCCGAAGCTGCCCAGCAGGCAGACGACCGCGTCGCGCAGGGCGTAGAAGTCGGCCTTTTCGCCGCACAGGCCGACGGCCAGGGAGAGCTTCTCAGTGGCCGGGGCGGGAGGATTGGAGCTGGTCACGCCCTGCTCGAACAGGGGGGCGGCCTCGAAGAGCCTGAGCTCGCTGTTGCCTCGGCTCAGGTTCAGGGAGAGGGTGTTGAGCATCGAGGGAACAAGCGTGGTGCGCATGACGGAAGTGTCCTCGCCCAGCGGGTTGCGGATGGCGATGGGGGAGAGGCGCTTGTCGCCCTCGGGCAGACCCAGCATTTCCAGCCACCTGGGGCTGATGAAGGAGAAGTTGAGCGCCTCGAAGTAGCCCATGCCGATCAGCGCGCTCTTGGCCTTGTCCAGCAGCAGCTGGCGGTCGCTGCGCATGCCGACGGTGGTCACGCCCTGCATGAGGGTGGAGGGAATCTTGTCATAGCCGTACAGGCGCAGCACTTCCTCGGAGATGTCCGCGTCGGTCTCCAGATCCATGCGCCAGGCGGGCACGGTGCAGTAGAGGACGCCCTCGGACAGTTCAACCTCGAAGCCCAGGCGCTCGAGCAGGTCTTCCATTTCGTCGCCGGACAGGTTCATGCCGATGCGGCGGTTGATGCGATCCACCTCGGCCTCGATGATCTGATCCTCGGCGGGGGCGGGATAGTGGTCGAACGCCTCGGGCACGACCTCGCCGCACTCGAGCATGTTGACCAGCATGCAGGCGCGGTCGAGCGCCTCCATTTCGGTGCGGGCGCACACGCCCTTTTCGAAGCGGCCGCTGGCCTCGGTGCGGATGCCCAGGGAGCGGGAGGTGATGCGGATATTGGCGCGGTCGAAGGCGGCGCACTCGAACAGCACGTCACAGGTGCCCTCGGTGATTTCGGACTCCTCGCCGCCCATGATGCCGGCCAGGCCGGTGGCGTTCTGCGCGTCGGAAATGACCAGCATGTCGTTCGTCAGGGTATAGTTCTTGCCGTCCAGCGTGGTGAGCGGTTCGCCTTCGCGGGCGCGGCGCACGACGATGGTGTGATCCTTGACCTTGGACAGGTCGAAGGCGTGCATCGGGTGGCCGGTCTCGAGCATGACGAAGTTGGTGATGTCCACGATGTTGTTGATCGGGCGAACGCCTGCACCGTAGAGGTACTCGCGCATCCACTTGGGCGAGCGGGCGATCTTGACGTTCTTGATGACGCGGGCGCAGTAGCGCGGGCACAGCTCGTCGTCCTGCACGTCGATCTTCGCGTAGTCGGAGAAGCGGCCCAGCGCGGGGTTCTCCTCGACCGTGATTTCGGGCATGACGCAGTGAGTATCCAGCACGGCGGCGCTCTCGCGGGCCAGGCCCCAGACGCTCAGGCAGTCCGGACGGTTGGCCAGGACTTCAAAGTCGACCACGTCGTCGCCCAGGCCGAAGATTTCCTTCACGTCGGTGCCGGGGGCGTAGTCCTCGTTGAACAGCAGGATGCCCTCGTCGCCGCAGTGGGGATACAGCCCCTCCGGCACGCCCAGCTCGGGGCCGGAGCACAGCATGCCGCAGCTCTCCACGCCGCGCAGCTTGCCCTTCTTGATCTTCACGCCGCCGGGCAGATGAGCGCCCTCGAGCGCGGCGCAGGTCAGCACGCCCGTTTTCACGTTGGGCGCGCCGCAGACGATCTGCAGCGGCTCCTCGCCGCCCACGTCCACCAGGCACTTGTGCAGGTGCGTGCCCTCGATGTCCTCGCAGGACAGCACGCGGCCGGCGACCACATGGTCGAACAGCTCGCCCGTGTTCTCAATGCCTTCCACGCCGTCGCCCGACATGACCATTTTCTCGGCGTACTCGGCGGCGGGGAGATTGATTTCGGTATAGTCCTTCAGCCATTTCATCGGCACTTTCATTGCGGTTGTTCCTCCTTTTTCATGTAGGCGCTCTTACCGGAACTGCTTGAGGAAGCGCACGTCGTTTTCATACAGATAGCGCATGTCCGGCACGTTATACTTGAGGAGGGTCAGGCGCTCGATGCCCATGCCGAAGGCGAAGCCCTGGTACTTTCTGGAATCGATGCCGCACATCTCCAGCACCTTGGGGTTGACCATGCCCGCGCCCAGCACCTCGATCCAGCCGGTGCCCTTGCACATGCGGCAGCCCTTGCCGCGGCAGGAGGCGCAGGTCAGGTCGACCTCGGCGGACGGCTCGGTGAACGGGAAGAAGGAGGGACGGAAGCGGGTGACGATGCCTTCGCCGTAGAGGCGCCTGGCGAAGGTGTCCAGCGTGCCCTTGAGGTCGGCGATGGAGATATTCTCGTCGATCACCAGGCCCTCGATCTGGTGGAAGACCGGGGAGTGGGTCGCGTCCACCTCGTCGGCGCGGTAGACGCGGCCGGGGGAGATGATGCGGATGGGGGGCTTGCGGGTGGTCATGACGCGGGCCTGCACGGGCGAGGTCTGCGAGCGCAGCACCACGTTGTCGTCGATATAGAAGGTGTCCTGCGCGTCGCGGGCGGGGTGGTTTTTGGGCACATTGAGCAGCTCGAAGTTGTAATGGTCGTATTCGATCTCCGGGCCCTCGACCGCCTCGAAGCCCATGCCGGTGAAGATGTTGAGCAGGTCGTCCAGCACGATGTTCATCGGGTGCAGCGCGCCCGCGGCGCGCTTTGTGCCGGGAAGCGTCACGTCGATGGTCTCGGCGGCGAGGCGGGCTTCCTTTTCCATCGCCCGCAGCTTCGCGGCGCGTTCGTCCAGCGCGGCCTCCAACTTTTCGCGGGTTTCGTTCACGATCTGGCCCATCTTCGGGCGTTCCTCGGCGGGCAGCTTGCCCATGCCGCGCAGTATGCCGGTCAGTTCGCCCTTCTTGCCCAGCACGCGCACGCGCAGCTGCTCCAGGGCGGAGGTATCCTTGACCTCCTTGAGCTCCTCCATCACGTGTTCGCGGATGGCCTTCAGTTGATCCTGCATGTCGATCAGTGCTCCTTTCAGAAGTGTGGGGGAAAGCATGAAAAAAGCCCCGCCCCGTCTAAGGGCGAGACTGTGCTCGCTGTACCACCCAAGATTCGCTCGGGACGCAGTGCGTCCGAAGCCTCTCACCCGATAACGTGGGTGAATCCGTCTCCGCCTAGGCCGGGAAAGTGGATTCGGCGGGGAGGCTCGGAAGTGAACTTCGCACGCGGTTCCCTTCGTGCGCGCTCTCAGCCGACGGCGCGCGCTTTCTGTAGCGGGACAAGGCGTACTACTCTCTTCGTCATTGCCTGTATATGCGCCTATTATAGCACGCGAAAGGTGGATTGGCAAGTAAATTCTCAGGGCGGGGGAGGGCGAAGTCCGTCCCCGGGAGTCGCGAGCGGCAGGCGCGCGAAGGCGCGCGGTAGGCGAGCGAAGCGAGCCGGAAAGGGAGGGGGCGCGGGGGAGGGCGAAGTCCGCCCCCGGAGCCGCGAGCGGCAGGTGCGCGAAGGCGCGCGGGGGGCGAGCGAAGCGAGACGGAAAGGGAGGGGGCGCGGGGGAGGGGGCGCTACGCGCCCCCTCCCCCGCTTTCCCCGAGCCGCGAAAGCGGCTCGGGGAAAAAGCTCGTTTGGCGTATCGATTGCTCGGCTTGAACGGTTTTCTGCGTTTCCTTACAGCGAGAGGCGGGCGAAGAAGCGTCCCTCTTCGTCGGGGGAGAGGGTGTACTCGGTTGCGCCGAAGCCGCCGGTGAGGAAGAAGACAGAGGCGGTGGTGTATTGGCCGGGAATATCGACCTGTACGGTAGGGGCGATGACGGGAAGGACGAAGCGTGCCTGGGACGCGTCGGAGCCGAAGACCTGGCCGGAGAGAACGACCTCGCAGTCGGTCAGGGTATACCTGAGGGAAACGCAGACGGGGTTGGGCAGGGGACGCTGCTCGAGGGAGACGAGGGCTGCATGCACGTCGACCTGGATGCGCTGGGCGTCGCCTGAAACGGTGATGGCGGCGCGGGTATCATAGCACTGGGCGTAGCGCGTGCCCTCGAAGAAGAGCTCGACGCGCGGAACCAGCGTGCGGTGACTGGAAAAGCGGACGGTCTGCTGCTGGTTGTGCGGCTCGACCAGGCGGTAATCGACCACTGAGCCGGCGATGATCGGGCCGTGCTTCTGGTGCCAGAGCAGGGTGAGCGCGCCGCCCGAGGCGTGGCCGGCGGTGAGGTCATGGTCGTAGCCGGTGACGGTGGCGCGCAGGCCGCCCGCAGCCAGCTTCCAGGTATCGACCTCGGGGAAGTGCGCGATGGGGGCGGGCGCGTCGCAGGGAAGCGGGGCGCGCTGCGTATAGCGCTCGATGCCCGCGTCCAGGGCGCAGGTCAGGGCGTTTGCGTGGGTGAAGGTATGGTGGATGCAGGCCGGTTCGCCGTGCTGGGGGTACTGCGCGCCGCCGAAGAGCAGGCCGCCGGAGGAGCAGGACTGCATGAGCAGGGTGTTGCGCAGCGCCGCCTCGGCAAAGGCCGGGTCGCGGTCGGCGAGGAGCGCATAGCCGGCCTGGCAGCCGTCGGAGGTACGCGAGCCGTAGTACGTCCACTTGTTGTTGCGGGAGCCGAAGGAGTTATCCCACGCACCGTCGGGCAGCATGAAGGCCAGCTGTCTGCGCAGAACCTCGGTGAGCTTGTCCAGGGCGGGCCGGTCGTTCGCCGCCAGGGCGTACTTGATCAGCGAGGGGATGGATTCCTCGACGTTATAGCCGATGTCGATCGGGCGGCAGCGGCGGGGAGTGAGCGCCTCGCGCGGCTTGCCTTCGCCGTAGAGCAGGCCGTTTTCGGTGATGCGGTCGAGCGTGTAGGCGGCCAGGTGTTTGGCCTGGGTCAGGTATTCGGGGCGGTGAAGGCAGCTTCCGGTCAGCGCCAGCGCGGCGGCGTTGGTGGCGACGTAGTTGATATTGGCCGGACTGTGCTCGTCGATGCTGCGGAAGAGCCACTCGGACATGCGGGAGAGCTTGTTCTGCCAGGCGGCGCGGGTCTGGTCGGAGAGCAGGGAAGAGTGCTTCTCCAGTGCCTCGCACAGCGCGGTCGCCGCGAAGACCGTGATGCCGCGCCAGGCGGAGTTGGGGTCGTTGTACACGCCGCCGTCGTCGCAGATCATATGGCGGTCGTGCCAGGCGACGACTGATTCGGCCGCGCGCAGGTATTTTTCTTCACCCGTGCGGTCGGCCAGGTACATGAAGGGGTAGACTGCGTCCATGCAGCGGCCGTGCTCATACTTACAGGCCGGGCAGAGGAAGGCACCGTCAAAGTCCGGCCCCATGCGCTGCACCTGATGCTCAATCAGCGCGTCGCACCACTGCCGGAGAAGGTCAAAAAATACGCCCATATGTTTCGCTCCGTTCTTTGTGTGTTTTGCTTAATTATACTGGATGAGGGCCTGTCTGTCAAACGCAGGCGAGCGGAGCGAGCCGGGGTGGGGAGGGGATGCGGGGGATGGGGCGCGGAGCGCCCCATCCCCCGTGGTTTCCCCGCTCGACCATGCGGGATGTCGCTTCAGGGCGCATCGAATGGTGTAGGATAGGCTCATCAAACGGAAGGGAGAGGCAAGATGGTCAAGCAGGATGAGGAGTTCATTTCGCAGGCGTACAGGCTGTTCGACGAGTTCTATCGAGCGGGGACCGCCTATCGCGAAAAGTGCAGGGAAAACGAGAGATTCTGGGCGGCGAGCGAGTGGGCGGAGCCTGGGGAAACCGGGGAGCCGCAGCCGGTAACGCCGGTGCTGTTTTCGACGCTGGAGTCGGTACTGGCCGACCTGATGGACAGCTATCCGGAGGCGGTGCTGCTGGGCGAGGAGCCGCAGGACGACGATGCGGCGGCCAGGCTGACGCAGCTGGTGCGGTACGTGCTCAAGCACAGGCACTACCGGAAGACGTACCGGGACAAGTGCCGCAGCGCGCTGGTCAAGGGCACGTCGGTACAGGAGGTCTACTGGGACAGCGAACTGTACGGCGGGCTGGGGGACGTGAACGTGCGGGAGTGGGACGTGGAGGCGTTCTGCTGGGATCCGCTGTTCGCTGACATCCAGCAGGGGCGAGCCTGCTTCAAGATGGGATTCTTCCCGGAGAGCTGGTACGAGCGCAGGTATCCCGACCTGTATCCGCTGATGAAGGCGGACGGATACGCCTATCAGCCTGCGCGGGAGGATTTCATCCGGGACGGCGAGCGGGAGATCATGCTGCTGGAGTACTGGTGGCGCGAGTACCTGCCTGACGAGCAGCGCTGGCGCGTGCACATGTGCAAGCTGGCGGGCGGAGTGCTGCTGGAGGACAGCCGGGACGAGCACCCGGAGGGCATGTACGAGCACGGGATGTATCCCTTCATCGTGGAGGCGCTGTATCCGATCAGCGGACAGCCGGTGGGTCGAAGCATGGTGGACGTGATGAAGAGCCTGCAGCTGTACGCCGACCGGCTGGATCAGATCATCCTGAAGAACGCGCTGAGCAGCAGCCAGGTGAAGCTGCTGGTGAACCGGGGCGCCGACCTGGACGAGAGGGCGCTGATGGACGGCGAGGCCGAGCTGGTGCGCGGCGGGCGAATCGACGAGAGCGCCGTGCGGTGGATGCAGACCGCGCCGCTGGCCGCCTACGTGCCGGCCTATCAGCAGATGAAGCTGAGCGCGATCAAGGAGGAGTCCGGCCAGAACCAGATTTCGCGCGGCGAGGCGGCGGGCGGCATCACGGCGGCCTCGGCTATCCTGGCGATGCAGCAGGCGGGCAGCAAGCGCAGCCGACTGCTGATCGAGCAGCTGTACGACGGGTTTGAACAGCTGGTGCGCATGATCGTGGACGTGATTCAAGAGAATTACACCGAGCAGCGCGTGTTCAGACTGGAAAACCAGCCAAACGGGCAGCTCTTTTACGGCGGAGAGCAGATGATGGATTTCGACGTCAACATTCAGGTGCAGAAGCAGACCGCCTACACCACGCTGTACCAGAACGAGCTGGCGCTTCAGCTGCTGGGTGCGGGGCTGATTGACAAGCCGAGCGCGCTGGAGCTGATGAGCTTTGTGGGCAAGGAACAGGTGGAGGCGCGCATGCAGCGGCAGTTTGAAGCGGCCGAGCAGGCGGCGCGGGAGGCCCTGAAGCAGACCGACGGGAAAGGAGGTGAGAAAGAGTGATGGAGGAAAGACTGAACCGAACCCCGGAGGAGGAAGCGGAAGAAGCGCAGGAGGAGGCGCAGCGACAGCTGGAGCAGGAGACTGACGAGGAGAAGAAGCTGGGCGAGGCGCAGCAGCCCGAGGAGGCGCAGGCCGAAACCGAGGAGGAACGCGAGGAGCGTGAGCGGCTGATGGAGGTCGCGGAGCTGGCGGCGAGGCTGACGCTGATGCACCAGCGAGCCTGGGAAGAAGAAGCAGGCGAGGACTTGATCCTGGCGCGCGAGCTGCGCAGGCTGCACGAGGGAGAGAGCGTGCAGGAAATTCTGGCGCAGCTGAACGAGGCGCGGGATCGTCAGGCGGCCGAGCGGCTGAACCTGGAGCCTGAGGAGCTGATGGCGCTGCGCGAGCGGCTGATGCGACGCAGGGAGCAGCAGGACGCGAGGCATCGATTTGCGCAGACGCTGATCGCTCAGGAAGAGGTGATGCGCCGGGTGAAGCCCGATTTTGACCTGACCGAGTGCATTCGCCGTTCTCCGGCGTTTCGAGCGCTGATCCTGGCGGGCGAGCCGGTGGAACGCGCCGTGGCGTACCTTGACCCGGAGGCGGGCAGGCGACTGGCCGAGCAGGAGGTGGCGCAGCGCATGCGCAGGAGGGCGTCCAGGCCGCGAACCCTGAGCGCGCCCGGCCCCAGCCGCAGGCAGGTGACGGTGGACACGATGAGCGAGGCAGAGCTGCGTCGGATTGACGAGAAGCTCAAGCGCGGCGAGCACGTGCGGCTGAACTGACGCGAGCGAAGCGAGCGGAAGTCGGGGCAAAATGCGCATTGCGGCTAAAAAATGCGGATTTTGCCCCGCGGGGGGAAGTCCGGAGGGGGAATCCCCCTCCGGAGAGCCGCGCGGAGGCGCGGCGGGGAGGCGAGCGCGGAGGCGCGAGCGGAGAGGCGAGCGCGGAGGCGCGAGCGAAAGCGCCCCGGAGGGGCGAACGCGAGCGAAGCGAGCGGGAGGCGGGGCAAAATGCGCATTGCGGCTAAAAAATGCGGATTTTGCCCCGCGGGGGGAGGTCCGGAGGGGGAGGCCCCCTCCGGGGGAGCCGCGCGGAGGCGCGGCGGACAGAGAGATGACGGAAAGCGACATGAATAAGGAGGAATGATTCAAGAATGGGTACGATCAACAAGACCACGTCTTCCGGCCTTTCGGCCAGCATGCAGACCTACTATGACCGCAAGATGCTGATGGACATGAAGCCCATGCTGGTGCATTATCAGTACGGCCAGAAGCGTCCGCTGCCGCTGAACAACGGCAAGTCGGTTTCCTTCCGCAAGTGGACGCCCTTTGCGGCGGCGACTACGGCACTGACGGAAGGCGTTTCGCCCGACGCGCAGGCGCTGGCGATGTCGCAGGTGACGACCACGATCAGCCAGTACGGCGGCTACGTGACGGTGACCGACCTGCTGGACATGACGGCGCTGGATCCCGTGGTGAACGACTCGGTGGAGCTGATGGCCGATCAGGGCGCGTTGACCATCGACACGCTGACCCGCGACGCGCTGCACGGCGGTGCGAACGTGATTTACGCCAGCAAGGAGGGCACGGCGGCTACTTCCCGTGCGGCGATTACGGCGGATCACAAGCTGACCAGCAGCGACCTGCGCAAGGCGGCGCGCCTGCTCAAGAAGAACAAGGCGCCGCAGTTCATGCGCGCGGGCAAGGGTTACTATGTGGCGATCGTCAGTCCGGATACGGTGTACGACCTGCAGAGCGACGCGCTGTGGCAGGACGTGAGCAAGTATCAGGACAGCGAGCAGATCTTCAGCGGCGAAATCGGTCGACTGTTCGGCGTGATCGTGGTGGAGACGCCCGAGGCCTATGTGTTTAAGCAGGCCGGCGCGGACAAGGTGGACGTCGCCTCGACGATTGTGTTCGGCAAGGACGCGTACGGCGTAATCGAGCTGGACAAGAGCAATGTGCGCGCGATCGTGAAGAACTGCGGCAGCGCCGGCACGTCCGACCCGCTGGATCAGCTCAGCACGATCGGCTGGAAGGTGAACGGCTTTGCGGCCAAGATTCTGCAGGGCGCGTGGATTGTGCGCATCGAGCACGGCGTGAGCGCCTGACGAGAGCAGTGAACAACCGGGAGGAGGACGGCGGTTCTCCTCCCGCGAACAGAGCGAGGAGGTATTCTTATGACGAACATGACCACGACACAGAACCTGACGAACGCCCCCGAGGCGATGAGCGAGCGACAGATCGACCTGGAATTTGAGAAGGTGGCGGGTGCACTGACGGACTGTCCCAAGCGCAGGGTGATGATTCCCAAGGGCGCGGAGCCGGGCGACGACGTGGTGGAGGTGGGCCTGAACGGGCGCATGTTCCTGATTCGCCGCGGGGAGCCGGTGGAGCTTCCGGAGCCGCTGGCCGAGATTCTGGAGCACGCGCAGCTGCTGTGAGCGAGGTGAAGGGCGATGACGCGAGCGGAGATTCGCGCAAGAGCGCTTGCGCAGGCGGGCGAGCAGGAGAGCGCGCTGGGCGAGATGTCCGGCGTGGTGAACCAGTACCTGGACGAGGGGCAGCGAATGCTGTATCCATGCGGGGTGTGCGCGAGCGTACAGGTCACGGTGACGGACGGGGCGGGCGGTCTGGGCGGCGGCGTGCTGGACGTGGTGAGGGTAAAGAACGCCTCGGGCGGAGAGGAGACCCGCTACGCGATCGAGGACGGCTGTCTGCGCGGTCTGGCGGACGGAACCTATGATCTGCTGGCACTGAAGGAGCCTGAAGGGATGCTTGCGGACACGACCGAATGCGCGCTGCCCGCCGGGGTGCAGGGGGCGCTGGCGGACTACGCGACCTGGCGCATACTCAGCGGCGGCGGACGCACGCAGCAGCTTCGCGCCGACTTCTACTGGCAGCGGTTCCTGATCGAGCGGCAGAGGGCGCAGCGCCTGCAGGAGCAGCGCATGGGACCGCGCCGTCGCGTCAACAAATACAGATAGGGAGGGAAGAGCGGCGTGAGGTATACCATTGAGCGGTTCGCGGGACTTCAGCAGCAGGTAGACGAGCATCTGCTGCCCGCCTCGGCGACGCCCGACGCGGTGAACATGAACGCGGAGGAGCAGGATCTGCAGGTAGCGGCGGGCTACGCGCCCTACACGACGGCCGCGCTGACCGGCGGGATCGAGACGCTGGCGGCCTATTATCGCCGAATCGAGGGCGCGGACGACACGCGGCTGCTGGCGGCGAACTCGACCGGCCTGTATGAATGGAAGAACGGGGCGTGGAGCAGGGTGTGCGACGTGGCGAGCGGCAGGGTGAGCCTGATCAACTACCAGCACGACGGCGCGGACGTGCTGCTGATCGCCGACGGCAGCGGCCGCGTGCGCGAGTACAACGGCACGGCGGTGACGACGCTGACCACCTCGCCGGAAAGCCTGTCCCTGCTCACGCTGCATTACGAGCGCATCTGGGGCTCGGGCGTGTCGGGCAATCCGGACGCGGTGTTTTATTCCCGCGCCTTTTCTCCGGACGACTGGAGCGGCGACACGGAGAACCCGGAGTCGGGCGGCGGCGAGATTCAGCTGCCCACCTTTAACGGCGGGCGGGTGCTGGCGCTTGAGAACCTGTTCGACGACGTGCTGGTGTTCAAGGAGCGGGACATTTACCGCATCGTGGGCACGTATCCGGGCAACTACGAGGTGGTCAGGGTACACGGCGTGGTCGGGCCGCTGGCCAGGGACACGATTGTCAGCAGCGGCAGCATGGTCTATTACCTGTCGAGCGAGGGACTGTGCGGGTACAACGGGGTGAGCGCCACGCCCCTTTCCTCGCAGCCGGCGAAGCGCTTTCTGAACCGGATCAATCGGCAGGCGGCAGACAGAGCCTGCGCAGTGGTGTGGAAGAACCGGCTGTACCTGGCCGCGCCGGTGGACGGAGCGGTCGCCAACAACGCGGTGCTGGAGATGGATCTGGCCAGCGGTCGGCTGATGGAGCGCAGCGGCATTGCGGCGCAGAGCTTCCTGGTGCTGGGCGAGAAGCTGCTGTTCGCGGGCGGAGACGGCGTGGTGTACCAGTATGACTCGGGCACGACCTACAACGGCGCGGCGATCACGGCCTACTGGCGCACGCCATGGACCGATATGGGCAGCCAGGCAGTGGAAAAATACCTGGACAGCCTGTACCTGATCGGCAGCGGCACGCTGGAGGCGGTGATCGAGACCGACCGGCACAAAAAGGTGTACTCGCTGGCGCTGGGGACGCAGGAGAAGCCGGCGAGGGTGAAGCTCCTGGGACACGGGAGGCGGTTCAGGCTGACGCTGCGCAACGTGGCCGGGTCGAGCTTTCACCTGCGCGACGGTTTGCAGATCACGATGGACGACGCCTGAGCGGGCGCTCCACGACATGGATAAAAGGAGGAAATCCGATGGCAAGTCAGTATTACGGACTCAGGGGAAGCCTGGTGAAGGACTACCAGCAGAAGCTCAACTCGCTAGGCGCGAACTTGCAGGTGGACGGCATCTGGGGCAAAAAGACCGAGCGGGCGTACAACCTGTTCATGGACGAGTTTAACGACCTGGTGAACGGCCGAACGCAGGACGAGGAGCCTGAAGAAGAGCTGCCGACCCAGCAGGCGTATGAGTTCACCCCGCGCACCGAACAGCAGCTGGCCGACTACGCCGAGAAGATGTACGGCGCGGCGTACGACGAGAAGCTGCGCGCCGCCGAAAAGAGTGCGAACGCCAGGGCGGCCTCGACCCAGGCGATGATCGAGGCGCTTACGCCCCTGTATGAGCAGCAGCTCGCCAGCCTGAGTCAGCAGTATCACAGCGGACGCGAATACCTGTCTAACCAGGCGCTTTCGCGCGGACTGGGGCGCAGCACCTATCTGACCGATCAGCTAGCCGGCAGCGTCAGCCGGCAGCGCGCCGATGAGAACACCCTGCTGAGCCAGATGAACAGTCGGCAGAGCGCGCTGCAGGATCAAATCAGGCAGCTGTACAGCGACCTGGACGACCAGCGCGCCTCGATTGCGGGCCAGCGCGAGCAGGCCATCTGGGAGGCCATCGAAAATGGCCGCAGGCAGGATCAGGAGCAGCAGTTCAAGGCGCTGCAGTACAACAACAGCCTGATTAAGGATGCGCGCGACTACGCCGAAAAGCAGCGGCAGTTCGAGGAAGAGCTGAAGATCAAGCGTGCCTCGGCGCTGAACAAGAGGTAGAGAAGGACAGAAAAACGGCTGACGTTCGATCGGAGCGTCAGCCGTTTAATGAGATCGTTTGGTGGAGGGCTATTTTCCCGCGCGGTAGAAGTAGCACACCCGCGCGAGCTGAAACCGGGGCCAGAAGTATACGCCCAGGCCGAGCATCCACACGGGGCCCAGTGCGAACGCGGCCGCAGACAGCCATGGATGCGGGGTCAGCAGATGCGCGAGAAACAAAAGCGCCGTCGTGGGCGGGTCGGCCTGAAGGGCAAAGGAACCGGTCAGCAGACCTGCGCCCGCCTCGAGTGCCAGCCATAATGCGGCCGCGAGCAGGAAAAAGTGGATATAGCGGAGGAAGAGCAGGGCGGGGGCCAGGGAGTGCCTGAGCGCGCGGGCGGCCAGAGAGGCCCACTCCTTTGGCGCGATGGACTTATCGCTTCTCAGCGCGCGCAGGAACGCCAGACGGGCAAATGCGCCGAGCAGGCAGAACACCCACAATGCGGCGCAGGCAATGGCCAGGGCAAGGAGGATGGTCGATACGCTTCCGGCCAGCAGCTGGGCGAGCCAGGATTGCCAGCGGACGTCGGCGAAGCGGAGCAGGGCGCACAGTCCGGCGAGCGGAGGGAGGTAGAGGAGCGGCAGGATGAGCAGGAGTGTCCAGGCGCGTTTGTTCAGGCGAATTTCGCGCTCGGGCGGGCTGACGGCGCGAAGCAGGAAGGCGTTCATGCCCAGGCCGATTGCGCCGAACAGGTAACCGAGACCCAGCACGCGCGGCAGGGCGGGCAGAGCTCGCGAGAGCGCTGCCAATGCGCACCAAACCGTGAGCAGGGCCAGGTAAATCAGGCCGCACTTTGTCATTTCGCGCGTGTGTTTTCGGGCGCTGCGTCTGGCCAGGCGGCAGGATTGCATCATGTGTCGTTCACTCCTTTTTAGAGAGGCTTCTTCTTATTCAGATAGACGTGTGTTGTTCTTCAATGGTTCCCGGGGGCCTGTGCACGCATGAAAAACGCCTCCCAGAGGATCTGGGAGGGGCGAGCGGAGCGAGCCTGCGCGGGAGGGGGCTCGGGGGAGGGCGGAGCC
>CAKUFI010000067.1 GCA_934647305.1 uncultured Clostridia bacterium
CCGTCCACCAGCTTGTCAAAACTTTTTTGACAAGCTGAAAGGAAGAGCCTGCTCGCTCTTCCTTTTTATTTTTACCGTCAGGTCTGCGACTCGGAAAAGGAAAGCTGATAGCTGACCTGTGCCTGAGGAAAGCGCTCCTGCCAGGCGTAGTCCAACCAGGCGCGGGTGGTCAGGAACTGGGACGCGGCGTAGAGCGCGTAGTTAAAGGGATCTACGCTCAGGCGCTGACAAATCGCGGTGACCTCGTTCAATTCGTCCAGCATCTGCCGCTGAATGACCTCCCGCTTCGGAAAGCGGTCGGTGGCCAGCACGCGCAGGGAAAGCGCCACGTCGATCTGCGGCGCGTCGCCCGAGAGATCCACGCGGATCTGGGGGCCCTTCAGGACGCGGATGCGCACCACCACGTCCTGACAGCTGTAGCTGAAGGCGTTGAGCCGGCCGGAGAGCATGCCGACCAGCTTGGTCTGCGCGCCGGTCAGCGTACCCGCCATGCTGCCCCGCCTGAACAGCGCCAGGCCGAGGTATTCGTTTTGATTGGGGCCGTCCCGGTCGATTTCGCCGGGCAGCTCATCGCCCATGCGCCGGGCGGGATGACCGTCGGTGTGCTCGCCGGAGCGCGCGGCCAGTATGGCGACCGGATCGCCGTAGATCGACGTGACCGCGTAAAACACGTCGGCCAGCGTCGAGGAGGGCGTGTAGCCCAGGCTCTGATAGTGCTCCAGCTCCACCGTCATGGCGTGGGAGAGCCGCGTGCCGATGACCGGGCGCTGCGCCTCGAGAAAATCCTTGGCCGAGCCCCGGCAGACGATGCAGCTGGCGGCGGCGTAGAGCTGATAGGTGAACACCATTTCGCGCAGGATCTCGCTGAAGCCTTCGTCGCGGGCCGTCTCCTCGGAAAAGACCACCGTCTTGAGCTGCGAAAGCTGCAGCGAGTAGGGCACGGTGGCCGTCAGCATGTCCAGCGCCTCGGTAAAGCTCCTGCCCACCGCCGAGGTAATCAGGTAGTCGTCGCTCGAATTGCTGCCTCCCCCCTCCTTGCGGCCGCTTTCGGATCTGCCGCCCAACGAAGGAATCTGCGCGGTCAGCCGGTATTCCTTTTCCCCCAGCTTTTCCACGCCCAGGGAAAGCGCGTAGGCCTGGCTCTCCACCTGAGAGGCCGCGTCGCCCGCGCACCCGGTCAGCACGAGCGTTCCCAGCGCGAGCAGCGCCGCCAGTACTCTCTTCATGCGCGCGCCGACCTCCTTCTGACCGCGCCCGAAATCGTCAGCGCCCACAGCGGCGCGAGCTGCGCGGGATACGAGACCGCCCGGATGAGCCAGGCGTTTTCCTGCGCCGCAACCGGGGTGTAGAGCAGGCCCAGCACGCACGCCGCCCCGGCCAGCACGAACCGCTGCTCCTTCACCCGCGGGAAGCACCGGCCGAGCAGCCGCGCCGACATGCTCAGGCAGAAGCAGGCGCCGGTTAAAAGCCCTGTGTACACCACGATCATGTGCGGCAGCTGCAGCGACAGGCTGGTGCGTCCATTGGACAGCAGCGTGTCCAGGCGGAAAAACCGGGTGTGCTGCGCAAAGGGCATGGTGGGCGCGAGCATGCCGTAGAAGAGCGCCACGGTCAGCGTGAACAGCGTCACCTTGCCATAGGTACACGCCGCCGTGCGCCAGGAGCCGCAGAGCATCCAGATCGGCACCAGCAGCATGTTCACCCCCGCCAGGGCGACCGCCTCCCGCCCGATCACCTCCGCGCCGTCGGCCAGCAGCGGCAGCAGCCACCGGGGCACGAACGAGTGGTACTGCACCGCCACGATCAGCAGAAGCAGCAGCGGCAGGATCAGCACCCGCACCCGGCTCGCCCCGGCCACCGCCCGGCACCCGCACAGCGCGCACGCGCAGACCGCCGCCACCGTCGCCACATTGAGCCAGTTCTTGCTCTGACCGGACAGGGCGATATAGGTGGCCACGTCGATCAGCTCGGCCGCGCTCAGCGTCGCGCTGACCAGCAGAAACAGCGACAGGAGCACGTAGTACGCCCCGCGCCCCGCCCTGCCGCCCGCGCGCGCCAGCAGCTCCTCCGGCTCGGCGCCCGGATACTGCCTTTCCAGCAGCCCGAGCGAGAGCAGCGCCGGCAAAAAACCCAGCGCCCCGGCCAGGTGCGTCAGCGCGAAGGCCCCGGTCAGCCGCGGCGTGTCGATAATCAGCGCGTAGCACAGCTTGAACCCCACGCCGATCACCCCCAGCGCGGCGGCCGATTTTTTGTCGATGGTCATGCTTCCCCCTTCCCGCGCGGCCCCTCCCGATAGATCCACTGATCCGGACGGGCGTAAAACAGCGCGCGCGTCTGCCTTTTCAGGCTCAGTCTCACCAGCACGTCCGGGTTGTGCGGCCGCCAGGGAGCGATCGGCGCGAGGTAGGGCTGCCCCAGCGACCGCATGCTCGCCAGGTAGCACAGCGCCGCGCTGCTGGCCAGTATGATGCCGTACACCCCCATCAGCGCCCCGGCCAGTATGAACCCCAGCCGGATGATCTGCAGCCCGATGCCCATGCCGTAATTGGGCGCGGCGTAGTTGCCCAGGCCGGTCAGCGCCACCACGATGATCAGTATCGGGCTGATGATCGAGGCGGCCACCGCGGCCTGGCCCAGTATCAGCGCGCCCACGATGCCGATCGTCGGGCCAATCAGGTTGGGAATGCGCGTGCTGGCCTCGTTAATCAGGTAAAACGACCCTTCCATGATGAGGATTTCGACCAGTATCGGGAAGGGCACGTCCGCGCGGGTCTCGGCGATGCTGGTCAGCAGCCCCATCGGGATCATGTGCGGGTGAAACAGCGTCAGCGCCACGTACACCCCGGGCAGCAGCAGCGACATGACCACGCCCAGAAACCGGATCACCCGCACGAACGAGCCGTACTGCCAGCGCATGAAGGTATCGTCCGGCGCGTGCAGCAGGTGAAAGATCGTGACCGGGGCGATCAGCGCGTAGGGCGAACCGTCCACCAGCAGCACCAGCTGCCCGTCGCACAGCGCCCGGGCCGCCCGGTCGGGCCGCTCGGTCTCCAGAATCTGGGGCAGCAGCGAGTGCGGATTGTCCTCGATGCACTGCATCAGCTCGCCCGTGCCCGGACACATAGGCGCATCGATGGCCAGTATCCGCCGCTTGAGCTCGGCGATCAGCTCCGGCCGCGCCACCCCGTCCAGATACATCAGGCTCACCCGCGTGGGCAGCGCCGTGCCCACCGACAGCGTCTCCCCGATCAGCGACTCGCTGCGCACGATGCGCCGAATCAGCGTGATGTTAGTGCGCAGGTTTTCCACAAAGCCCTCCTGCGGCCCCAGCACGACCGACTCGGTATTGGTTCGGTCAACCCCGCGCTGCGGATACCCCTGCGTGGCCAGCAGCAGTCCCCCTGCGCACCCGTCGGCCAGCAGCAGCGTCCTGCCGTCCAGTATCCCCCGGTTCGCCTCCTGCACTAGCTCGCACGTTTCCGCCTCGCCCACGGTCAGCACGCGTTCGCGGAGGGTTTCAAGCGGCCTCTCTCCCAGCGCCGTATCCGCCCGCTGAAGCGGCTGCAATACAAACTGGTCGATGCTCTTCTCCCCCGCCATCCCCTGCAGGTAGACAAGCGCACACCGCACTTCCCCGCACTCGAACGGCCGCGTCACCACGTCCCCGTTGACCGGCGACGAATACAGCTCCTGAAGCCGCGCCAGGTTCTCCGAAAGGCTTTCGCCCAGCTTTCCGCGCAGAAGCTCCTGCTTCGGCTTTTCCCCCATGTTCTCCCTCCTTTGCCGGGAACGCCGGGGCGGCCGCCGCTCCTGTCAGGCGCTTTGTCAGGCGGCTTCGCCCCCGTTTTCTCCAGTGTGCCCCGGACGCGGCGGGTTATGCGCCTTCTTTGCGCAGCGGGACTTGGCAGAAGCCCGGAAACGTGATATAATAAGCTGATGAATAAGCATATCGTGAAGCAAAGGGGCTGATCGTTTGGCAAAGAAAGCGGGCGGCGCGCTGCGCGCCACCATGGCCGTCACGCTGATTATTTTCGTCAGCAAGGCCGTCGGATTCATTAGGGAAATCGTGTTCGCGGCCTGTTTCGGCACCGGGGCGCAGATGGACGCGTATAACGCGGCCTATGGGCTGTATTATGTGCCGGTGCTGCTGTTCAATTCCTGCATTTCCTCTACGCTGATCCCGCTCTACATCCAGCGGCGCAGGGAGAAGGGCTTAAAGAGCGCGAACCGGTTCGTCAGCAACGTGGTGAACCTGTTTATCCTGGCCTCGCTGGCCATCTCGGTGCTGATGATGCTGCTGTCCGGCCCGATCGTGCACCTGACCTACTGGGGCTACGAGGCCGAAACGCGCGCGCTGATCGCCAGTCAGCTGCGGGTGATGCTGCCCTCGCTTCTGTTCCTCGTGACCTCGATCGTGCTCGCCTCGCTGCTCAACGCGCGGGAGAAGTATATCGCCGCGCAGCTGACCGGCTTTCCGCTGAACTTCTGCCTGATACTCGCCGCGGCCACGCTGGGCAAAAAATACGGCGCATCGGCGCTGTCCTGGGGCGTGTTCGTCTCGGGCGTCCTGCAGATGCTGGTGCTTCTCCCCTTCCTGCGCGGCCAGTACAGCTACTCCCTGCGCTTCGAATACAAAAGCCCGATCATTCGCCGCATGCTGGCGCTGGCCGCCCCGGCCATACTGAGCATGGCGGTCAACGAGCTCAACCACCTGATCGACCGCTCGCTGGCCTCGACGCTGCCCGCCGGCTGCCTCTCCGGCATGAACTACGGCTACAAGCTGATCATGTTCATGACCGGCGTACTGGTGTACCCGCTGACCACGGTCATGTTCTCCAAAATGAGCGAGCGCGCCGCAGAGCACGACAAAAAGGGCGTGTCGCAGATCGTCATGCAGTGCCTGGAGCTGCTCGCGCTCGTGCTGCTGCCGATCATCCTGCTGTGCGCCATCCTGTCCACCGATATCATCCGCCTGGTGTATCAGCGCGGCGCGTTCTCGGATCAGTCGGTCGCCGTCACGGCCAGCGCGTTTCTGTTCTACGTGCTCGGCGTGTTCTTCTTCGGCGCGCGCGACATGCTCAACCGGGCCTTTCATTCGCTTCAGGACACCCGCACCACGCTGTACAACTCGCTCGTCACCGTGCTGCTCAACGTCGTGCTCAACCTGATCCTGGTCAAGGTCATGGGCGTAGGCGGCCTGGCGCTGGCCACGTCGCTGTCGGCCGGGGTGGGCGCGCTGCTGCTGCTCATGCGCCTGCGCAAAAAGCTGGGGCGCATCGGCGGGCGCGAATCGCTCGAGGAGCTGCTCAAGATCGGCGTTGGCACGCTGTGCTGCGCGCTGGTGTGCCTGTTCCTGAATCGCCTGCTGCCCAGGGCGTACGGCGCGGGGTGGATTTTCCTGCGCCTGGCCGTGTGCGCAGGCGTGCCGCTGATCGCGTACGGCTACATCGAATACCTGCTGGGCGCCCGCCAGGTGCGCACGCTCTACGGCCTGGTCGCCCGGCGGCTGAAGAGGGGATGACCGCTCCCTGGCGCGAGAAGGCCGAGGCGATCGTCCGCGAGGCCTGGCCCAGGGCGTTTCTCCGCTGCGACCGGGGAGGCGGCCTGTACGTGACCAACGCCCCCCTGACAGGCGCGCAGCTCGCCGCGCTCGAGGAGGCGGGCTTTCGCGCGGAGCCTATGGGCAGACTGTGGCGGCTTTTTCCCGGCGAGGCGCTCACTCGGGAGGTCGAGGCCTGGCTTGCTCAGGAACGCGATCCCCTGCGCCTGCCCGCCCTTTCCGGGGCGCTGGACGAGGACTGGGCGCTGCTGTGCGAGGGGCTCAAGCGCCTGGAGCTGCCCGCGGACGAGGCGGCGCTGGCGCGGTATGAAAAGCGGCTGCGGCAGCGCGCGGCCGAGTGCATGAGAACCCGTCAGGGCGGCGGACTGCTTTCGCTGTGCGGCCGCCTGCTCCTGAAGATAAGGAAGGAGAGGAACCTATGATCATTCAATGGCTGGGACACAGCTGCTTCAAGCTCACGACGAACCAGGGCACAGTGATCGCGACCGATCCCTTCGACCCGACCGTGGGCTACGACCGCCCCACGTTTACCCCCGACCTGCTCACCATCAGCCACGACCACTACGACCACAACTGCGCTTCGGCCTTCACCGGTGAGTTCGTCACCGCCTCCCGCACAAAGGACACCCGCCTTCGCGACGTGCGCGTCATCCCCTTCGCCTCGTACCACGACGACATGCAGGGTGCAAAGCGCGGCCCGAACACCATCTACGTCATCGAGGCCGACGGCCAGCGCGTGGCGCACCTGGGCGACCTGGGCCACATGCTCTCCCGCGACCTGATCGCCGCCATGGGCATGCTGGACGCGCTGCTCATCCCGGTCGGCGGCGTGTACACCATCAACGGCACCCAGGCCGCGCAGCTCGCCCTCACGTTCAAGGCCCGCACGACCGTCGCCATGCACTTCATGACCCCGCGCCTGCGCTTTGAGCTCATGTCGCCCGAGTTTTTCGAGCGCGCCATGGGCAAAAAGGCCGTGCGCATGAACGAAATCGACCTGGCGGGCGACCTGCCCGAGCTCATCATCCCCACGCTGGAGTGAGGAGGAACGTTGGGAGGGACGCCTTTCTGACCGGGCAGTGCCCAGACCCACTCGCTGCCGCCGGTTAAAGCGACAGGTTGCCTGCTATCCATGGTTCATGGGGGCAAGCAGGCTTTGACCTCTCCCGGAAAGCACTTGTAAGAAGAAGGTCTTACCGCCAGAGAAATGCGCATCCTGCCCGTGGGGGCAACACCGCCTGCAGGCTCAGCCTGCCCGGCAACGTTCCGTAGTTCTTGTGGGGCATTATCCCCGAGTCCTCCGACCGCGAAGAATCTGGAGGCTTCAGTCTATGGCCGACAGATTCGCGTGGCCTCCGCGGCAGCAGGTGCGTGCAGGCTCAGCCTGCCCGGCGGCAGCAAATGCGTGCCGGCAGCGCCGGCCAGTGATTTCCGGAGAACTCCGGAAATCCGCAGACCTTGGCCGCTCCAGTCTATGGCGGCCAACGGTCGTCGCCAGAACCCGCGGCAGCAGGTGCGTGCAGGCTTAGCCTGCCCGACCGGCAGCAAGTGGGTGCAGGCTCAGCCTGCCTGTGGTTCTTGTGGGGCATTACCCCCCGAGTTCTCTGACCGCGAAGAATCTGGAGGCTCCAGTCTATGGCCGACAGATTCTTGTGGATTTGGCGGCAGCAAGTGGAAGCCGGCACTGCCGGCTAATGATTTCCGGAGAATTCCGGAAATCCGCAGACCTTGGCCGCTTCAGTCTATGGCGGACAACGGTCGTCGCCAGAACCGGCGGCAGCAAGTGGCTGTCGGCCCAGCCGACCGGCAGCAAGTGGAACCGGGCACTGCCCGGCTGGAAAGGTTGCTTTTCGCATGGAATTTGTCCGTTTTGGCAGTTGACACCCGGCCGGCCGCGGGGTATAATATGCGCGGCATAAACGGTTTCGACCAATGCAAAGGAGAGATGACTGATGAATCAGATCGGACTTCAGCTGTACAGCATTCGCGACGTGTTCCTCAAGGACGAGGCTTCCATCCGCGACGGCTTCCGCGCCATCGCCGAGATGGGCTATACCCAGGCCGAGCCCGCGGGCTTCCTGATCGACCCCGCCCTGTTCGCCCGCTACGCCAAGGACGCCGGCGTGCAGATCGTCAACACGCATTACAACGCGCAGCAGGTGCTCGACAACCCCGAGGAGGCCGTGCGCGTTCACGACCTGTTCGGCTGCCATTACATCGGCACCGGCGGCTACGGCATGAGCACGCCCGACGAGGTTTCCGCCTTCATCGACGGCGTGAACAAGTCCGGCAAGGTGCTCAAGAAGGCGGGCTACAAGTTCGTCTACCACAACCACAGCCACGAGTTCATCAAGATGGCCAACGGCAAGTCCACCTATGAAATGCTGCTCGAGGGCCTCGATCCCGAGTGTGCCGCACTGGAGCTGGACTGCTTCTGGGCGCAGAACGCCGGCGTCGATCCCGCCTCCTTCATCCAGGAGCACAAGGATCTGATCCGCCTGATCCACGTCAAGGACATGGGCGTGCGCCGCAATCCCGAGACCAACCGCGCCGAAAACTTCATCACCGAGGTCGGCCACGGCAACATGAACTACAAGAAGATCGTCAAGGCCGCCGACGAGGCCGGTGTGGAGTTCTTCGTGGTCGAGCAGGACACCAACTGGAGGGACGGCGACCCGCTCAAGGCCGTCGCCAGCAGCTGCGACTACATCCACAAGAACCTGTTCAATCTGTAACGAACCAGATCGCGGGCGCTTCCCAAAAGCGCCCGTTTTGTGTTTAAAAGCCTGTTAAAGGCGCTGCTTATCCATTGACAAAAGCACCTGAAAGAGGTACAATACATTTTGTGCCAGTGCGGCTCATTAGCCCCGAGTCCGCTGACGCCGCCCCAGTATTCGTCTGACCAGCGAAGAACAGGCCTACCAGATTTAGGAGGGGAATACTCGTGAGTACGTTTATGGCAAAGGCCTCCAACGTGGAGCGCCAGTGGTATGTCATTGATGCAGAAGACCTCGTGCTGGGCCGTCTGGCTTCGCAGATCGCGATGATCCTGCGCGGCAAGAACAAGCCCACCTTCACCCCCCACGCAGATGCGGGCGACTATGTGATCGTTGTGAACGCGGACAAGATCCGCCTGACCGGCAAGAAGCTGGATGATAAGATCTACCGTCATCATACCGGCTACGCCGGCGGCCTGAAGGAGCTGTCCTACCGCGCGCTGATGGCCAAGAAGCCCGAATTCGTCATCGAAAAGGCGGTTCGCGGCATGCTGCCCCATGGCCCGCTGGGTTACGCGATGATCAAGAAGCTGCACGTCTACGCCGGCCCCGAGCATCCGCATCAGGCTCAGAAGCCTGTCGCGCTCGAGCTGAAGAACCTGTAAGGGAGGAGGAACGAACATGTCTGAGGTTTGCTACAATGCAGTTGGCAGAAGGAAAAAGGCGATCGCTCGCGTTCGTCTGATCCCCGGTGAAGGCAACATCACCATCAACAAGCGTGATCTCGATTCCTTCTTCGGTCTCGAGACCCTGAAGACCACCGTGCGTCAGCCCATGACGCTGACCGAGACCCTGGGCCGCTTTGACGTGATCGTCAACGTGCACGGCGGCGGATACACCGGCCAGGCCGGCGCCATCCGTCACGGCATCGCCCGCGCCCTGGTGAAGGCCGACGCCGATCTGAAACCCGCCATCAAGAAGGCCGGTTTCCTGACCCGCGATCCTCGTATGAAGGAGCGCAAGAAGTACGGCCTGAAGGCTGCCCGTCGCGCGCCCCAGTTCTCCAAGCGCTGATTGCAAAATCCGTGCCTGGGAATCGCCCATACGCGGCCGATTTCACGAAAAACTCCGCTGTTACCAGCGGAGTTTTTGTTTGTATTACGTTCACAGTCCCCTTTCTTTTTCAACAGGCAGCCACTCGATCATCGGCGTTTCGCTCTCCCCATAGCACTTGTCCAGGCTCATACTACGATACGGACTATAAAGTCTGTTGTATTCCCGCCTGTATTCACAAAGCTCTTCTTCTACCATGCGGCAGGCCTTCTCGATAAACGCTCCATGCCGCGCACAGATTTTATTCGCTTCCATACATTTCCAGATCAGTGTCGAAAAAAAGTCGTCTTCATCCATGCCATAGCCATTCTTATAGGGAAAGCTCATAATTACCGAAAGAAACCTGGGCGGAAGGCTATCTATTTCTGCTTTCCTCTGGGGATAGCGTCCGAGGACTTCTCGGTAGGGTTTGGGGTTACCTCCCCCCGCCAGGAACCTTTGTCTAACTCCATGGGGCCGCAATAGACCGCCGGAAGCGCTACCTTCGTCTTGTCAAGCATTGGAAGAATTGACGTAATCAGCTTTCTTCCATTTTTCGCGAATACGACCTGAGCCGGATGATCTTCTTTCGTTTCAAGAATCTGTATCACATTGCGCTGCTCGTTGAAGCTGAGAACCACCTTCTTCCGAGCAAACCGAGCCGCCAACTTCCCTCGTAGCTGCACGTATCCCTTCTCATCGATCACCAGCCTTGCGACCGACAAAGAGGGCTGGGGGTACACGATCACGTTACACTCTTCCTTCATCAACTGTTCGTAGGACATCATTTGTAGGTACCTCCTTCTATTTTTTCTGGCAAGAGCCGTTCAATGGCCCTGCTAACCAGGCACAACAATTATTCATCTCACGTTTCCTCCGTGCCCCCTCGCCTCCCCGGGAGCCTGGCCGAAGCAGTCGCGATAGGCATGGCAGAAGTGCGCCGCGTCGAAAAAGCCCAGCGTGAGCGCGGCCTGCTCCACGGTGTACAGCCCGCTGGAGAGCAGCTCGCGGCCCTTCTTCAGGCGCATATGACGGTGGTAGGCGGCGGGCGGCTCGCCGGTCAGGGTGCGAAATCGCCGTGTGAAGGTGCTCAGGCTCATGTGACAGCGCGCGGCGAGGTCTGCGGCGGGAATCGGCCGCTCAAGGTGCTCCTCCATGTACCGAATCGCCGGCAGCAGCTCGGCTCCCTCACCGGTCAGCGGCGGCGCGCACAGCCGCGAAAACAGCTCCATCATCAGCACCATCACCCGCAAGCGGCTGCCGTACTGGAGCGAGGCCGCGGCGATTTCCTCCACGAGCGCGCGCAGCCCGTCGGCCTTCTGACGCAAAACTACAACCTGCGTACCCAGCCTGCGCCACTGTCCCGCCTCGTCCAGCAGCGAAAATTGCAGACACACGCCCCGCGAACCGCCCTCGCTGAGCACGACCGACTCATAGCAGCTCCCGGCAGGCATCAGCACCAGGTCGTTCTCCCCCACCTCGAAGCGCGGCGCCCCGTCCAGGCTGCGGTAGCTGCGCCGCCCCTCCAGCATGAAAAACACCATGTTGTCCTGCCGCCCCTCGCCCTGATAGAGCGTGCTGTTGCCCCGCGGCCAGGTGTGTTTCGCGGCCTGGATCCGCGCGAAGGCGACGTCCTCCCGGGCGAGCTCCTCCAGCCCGATGACCTGCATGCGCTCTCCTCCTTTGACCGAAATTTACAGTAAAAAAGCGTCCTGCGTACATTATAACACGGGACGCTCTGCGCTACAATAGACGCAGAAAAAATCCCCCGAAGGAGGAAACGAGACATGATTCGAGTCACCGTATGGAACGAAAACGTACACGACCGCACCGACGAGCGCGTGAAGGCGATTTATCCCGGCGGCCTGCACGGCGCGATTGCCGAGGCGCTGGGCAAGGACGCGCGCTTCACCGTGCGCACCGCCACGCTGGATCAGCCCGAACAGGGCCTGCCGGACGAGGTGCTGAACAGCACCGACGTGCTCTTCTGGTGGGGCCACTGTGCCCACGACCAGGTGGAGGACGCGCTGGTCGAGCGCATCGCCTGCCGCGTGCGGGACGGCATGGGGCTGGTCGTGCTGCACAGCGGGCACTACTCCAAGGTCTTCCGCCGCCTGATGGGCACCGAGTGCCGCAGCAAGTGGTGGGAGGCGGGCGACCACGAGCGCATCTTCACCGTGCTGCCCGGCCACCCGATCGCCGCCGGCCTGCCCGAGTATTTCGAGCTGCCTCAGGAGGAAACCTACTGCGAGCACTTCAACATCCCCACGCCGGACGAGCTGGTGTTCATCAGCTGGTTTTCGGGCGGCGCGGTGCTGCGCAGCGGCTGCTGCTATCACTACGGCGCGGGCAGGATCTTCTACTTCCAGCCCGGCCACGAGACCTTCCCCACCTACCTGGACAAAAACATCCGCCGCGTACTGGTCAACGCCGCCGCCTGGGCCGCGCCGAACGGCAACCCCGCCATGCGCTACGGCCAGCACGAACCGCTGGAAAAGTGAGCATCGAAAGGAGCGAATCGCATGAACAAAGTACGCATCGGCCTGATCGGCGTGGGCGGCATTGCCCAGGGCGCGCACCTGCCCGCGCTGGCCGAAAACCCGGACGTGGAAATCGCCGCGATCTGCGACGTGAACCCGGATACGCTCAAAAAAGTGGGCGAACAGTACAAGGTGCCTGAGAACCGGCGCTTCGCCGACTATCGCGACCTGATCGCCTGCCCGGACGTGGACGCGGTCGAGGTCTGCACGCCCAACAACATGCACGTGCCCTGCGCGATGGCGGCGGTTCAGGCCGGCAAGCCGGTCAACGTGGAAAAGCCGCTGTCTGTGTCCTGTCAGGCCGCGCAGCCGCTCATCGACCTGCTTGAGAAGCAGCCGGTCGTCAACATGATGTGCTTTTCCTACCGCTTCCGCCCGGCCGTGCGCTACGCCAGGCACCTGCTCGAGCAGGGCCTGCTGGGCGACGTCGTGAGCGTCAGCGTCGAGTACCTGAAGGACAGCGCCTTCTGGGAGGGCCGCCGGCTCGACTGGCGCTTCGACAAGACCATCGCGGGCACCGGCGTGCTGGGCGATCTGGGCGTGCACCTGATCGACATGGCCCGGTACCTGCTGGGCGAGTTCCGCGAAGTTTCCGCCGACTGCGGCACCGTCGTCAAGACCCGCAAGCGGCTGGACAGCGAGGAGTACGCCCCCGTCACCACCGATGACTACTGCCATTTCATCGCCAGGCTGGGCGAAAACAGCGAGATTTTCGCCAACTTCACCATCTCCCGCTGCTGCGTCGGCCACACCAACACCATCCGCTACGACGTGTACGGCACGAAGGGCGTGCTTTCCTTCGACCTGAACAACCCGGACGTGCTGGGCGTGTGCGTCGGGCCGGTCGACCTCGAGTGCAAGAACCTGCACACCGTCACCGTGCCCGCCCAGTACAGGGATAACGCCCAGGCGCACGCCTTCCGCCAGGAAAAAACCTTCGTCGACGCGGTGCTCGGCCGCCAGAGCGACCTGCTGCCCGACATCGAAGAGGGCATGCAGTGCCAGAGGATCCTCGACGCGCTGCTGCTCTCCAGCGAGGAAAAGCGCTGGGTGAAGCTGTAGGTCGGCAGGGCCGACGGCTATCTGCTGCCGGCAGGCTGAGCCTGCACGCACTGGCTACCGCGCATCCTATCGACGACTCTGAGTGCCATATATTAAAGCACTCAGAGTCTTTGAAATCGCACAATTCTCTGCGATTTCAGCTTGTCAAAAAAGGTTTTGACAAGCTGGTGGACGGGGAAGCAAGCTCCCCCGCCACTGCCACCCTCACCAGTTTTTGCTGAAATCTAAGAGATTTCCGGGCGCAAAAACTGCAAGGAAACGATTTTTTCTCTGGAAAATGGGATTTTCCGGCGCAAAAATCGCCCCGTGCCCACCGTACACGCC